>CAJACZ010000086.1 GCA_903938365.1 uncultured Pseudomonadota bacterium
ATGGGGGTCCTGCCAGCCTGGCGGGCCTATCGGAACACCCTGAGCGACGGCCTCACGATACGGGTATGACCATGACCAAGCCTTCCCTGCGCTCCCTCCGCTCCACGCTCCCGGGCGCCCTGCTCGCGGTGCTGGTCGGTGCCAGTCCGCTGCTCGCGCTCGCCATCAAGGCGCCGGCGCCCGCGGAGAGCGCCGGCGCGCCAGCCAAGGCAGCCCCCGCGCAGAAGCCGGCTGTCGCAGCGGCAGCTCGCGAACTGGACTGGGAGGAACTGCTGCCCAAGGACGCCCGGGCGAAGTTCGCCGCCACGCCCCCGCCCGCAGGGCACGACTACCTCGGCGAAGGCGGCCTGGCGGCGCAGCAGCCCATGGACTTCTCGATCAACAAGGAACTCGACGGGGCCAGCGTGAAGCTGCCCGGCTTCATCGTGCCGCTGGATGTCGGCAAGGACGGCCTGGTCTCCGAATTCTTCCTGGTGCCCTACTTCGGCGCCTGCATCCATGTGCCGCCGCCGCCGCCCAACCAGATCGTCTACGTGCGCATGGAAAAAGGCATCGCGCTCGATTCCATCTACGAAGCCTACTGGGTCACCGGCAAGATGAAGGCCGGCAACAAGAGCACGCGGCTCGGTGCCTCGGCGTACCAGCTGGCAGCCGCCAAGATCGAGATCTACAAGTACTGACATGCCCACGCTCTTCGAACGCATCGTCGCGGGCGAGCTGCCGGCCACGATCGTCCACCAGGACGAGCGCGTGACCGCCTTCCGCGACATCCATCCGCGCGCGCCGACGCACATCCTGATCGTCCCCAACAAGGCCATCCGCACGGCCAACGACATCGAGGACAGCGACGAAGCCCTGGTCGGCCACCTGTTCACGGTGGCGCGCGACCTCGCGCGGCGCGAAGGCATCGCCGAGAACGGCTATCGCCTGATCATCAACTGCAACGAGCATGGCGGGCAGGAGGTCTACCACCTGCACGTGCACCTGGTCGGTGGCGCGCCCCTCGGCCCCATGATCTCCCGCGTCGGGTCCTGAACCGGTGGTCGACGCCGCCGCAAGCGCCCCCCTGCGCACGCTCTACCCGCCGCTCGAGGCCCGTCGCCGCGGGCAGCTGCGCGTCTCGGCGCTGCACGAGATCTACTGGGAAGAAAGCGGCAACCCCGCCGGCAAACCGGTGATTTTCCTGCACGGGGGCCCGGGCGGCGGCACCGACCCGCGCATGCGCCGCTTCTTCGATCCCGCGCGCTACCGCATCGTGCTGATGGACCAGCGTGGCTGTGGACGCAGCCAGCCGCACGCGAGCCTGGTCGACAACACCACCTGGCATCTGGTGTCCGACATCGAGCAGCTGCGCGAACACCTCGGCATCCAGGCCTGGCAGGTCTTCGGCGGCTCCTGGGGTGCAACGCTCGCGCTCGCCTATGCCCAGGCGCACCCCGAGCGGGTCAGCGAGCTGGTGCTGCGCGGCATCTTCCTGGTGCGGCCCTGGGAATTCCGCTGGTTCTATGAGTCGCCCGACGGCACGGGCGCACTGTTCCCGGATCTCTACGAGGAATACGCGCGCCCGATCCCGCCCGAGGAACGCGGCGACATGATGGGGGCCTATTACCGCCGCCTCACCAGCGACGACGCGGCGACGCGCGCCGCAGCCGCACGGGCGTGGTCGATCTGGGAGGGGGCGACCAGCTTCCTGCGCCTGAACCCGGACTACGTCGCCAAGTTCCGCGAGGACGCCTACGCCGAGGCCTTCGCGCGCATCGAGTGCCACTACTTCGTGAACGGCGGCTTCCTGCGCACCCCGTCGCAGCTGCTCGACGACGTGCCGCGCATGCGGCACATCCCAGGCACCATCGTGCAGGGCCGCTACGACGTGGTGTGCCCCATGAAAAGCGCGTGGGACCTGCATCGCGCCTGGCCCGAGGCCGACCTGCGGATCGTCCCGGACGCCGGACACTCTGCCTTCGAGCCCGGGATCCTCAGCGAGCTTGTCGCGGCGACCGATCGCTACGCCCGCAGCTGAGCCGTCAGGCATCCCGCCCCGTCGATGATGCCCTCGCGCCGCAGCCACTGCCGCGCGTCGCCGGATTCCTCACGCAGCCAGGCGGCGGTGGAGCCCAGACGGAAGCTGTAGCCCCAGGCGTCCATGTCCGCCATCAGCCGCGCCTCGCCCACCGCGGGGAGCGTGGCGGCCAGCAGCAGCTGCAGCAGGCATACCGCGCATTCCTCGGCGTCGTCGCCCCCTGCATCGCGATGCAGCCCCGCCCGCCGCTCGCCGGTCATGCAGATGAAATGGCCGGCCTCGTGCAGCACCGAGTGCACCGGGGTGTCGGGCCGCGCGTACAGCACGCGCTCGACGAGGCCCGCCTCGCTGTCACCCCAGTACGAGCCGGGCAGCTCCGCACCCTGCGCCAGCAACCGGAGCTCGAGGCCGTAGCCGCCGAGCAGCGCCGCGAGCGGCGCGGGGTCGATCCCGGCCAGCCTCAGGACAGACGCATGCGCCGCCGCGCCGCTCGCGCTGCTCACCGCGACCGCAGGCTCATGGCAGCGCGGAGAACCGCCGCATCACGACTCCCACGAGGTCGCGCGCGAGCGCGTCGCGCAGCGCTTCCTGCTCGCGTTCCTTGGCGAGCACGGCCCGCTCGTCGAAGCTGAAGTCGCGCGAGGCCGCGACCTGCTCGGACGGCAGCAGGTTGCCCTTCGGGCCCTCCACCGAGAAACGCACCGTGTAGGTCAGTTCGTATTCGCGCGGAACGTTGCGCCCCGACACCGACACGACGCGCTCGAGGAATTCGTCGCGCTGGAGCCGCACGACCGCAGTCGCCTCGCTGCGCACCGCCGTGAGGCGCGCGCCCGAGGCCAGCAGCGCGCGCCGCAGGTCCTGCACGAAATCGCTCTGCGCGTCGTCCGCCTCGATGTAGGTCACGGCGAGCGAGGCCGGCAGCGGCAGCCTGCCCTGGAGGCGGAAGCCACAGCCCGCCAGCAGCGCCAGCACCACGACGAGAAGCAGGGTCTGCGCGGCGCGGGGCAGCATCAGACCACCACGTTCACGAGCTTGCGGGGCACCACGATGAGCTTGCGCGGGGGCGCTTCGCCGATGAACCTGCGCACCGATTCCTCGGCGAGCGCCGCGGCGCGGATGCTGTCCTCGGAAGCATCCACCGGCACGGTGATCTGGCCCCGCAGCTTGCCATTGACCTGCACCACCAGCGTCATGGAATCCTGCTGCAGCGCGCCTGCATCGACCGCCGGCCACGGGTGGTCGATCAGCGCGCCCGCATGGCCCAGCTCCTGCCAGAGCGCATGACACACGTGCGGGATCATCGGCGAGAGCGCGAGGGTGGCCAGGCTCAGCGCCTCCTGCATCACCGCGCGGCCCTGCGCGGACCGGTCCTCGAACCGGGCCACCGCGTTCAGCAGTTCCATCACGGCCGCCACTGCCGTATTGAAGGTGCGGCGCCGTCCGATGTCGTCGGTCACCTTGGCCAGCATCTGGTGCGCCGCGCGGCGCAGCTCCTTCTGCCCGGCATCGAGACCGGCCTTGTCGAGCGCCGCAGCCGGTCCGCCGGACACATGCTCGTGGACCGCCTTCCAGAGGCGACGGATGAACCGGAACGACCCCTGGACGCCCTCGTCGGACCATTCCAGCGACTGCTCGGGCGGCGCCGTGAACATCATGAACAGGCGCGCCGTGTCGGCGCCGAACTTCTCGACCAGGCTCTGCGGGTCGACGCCGTTGTTCTTGGACTTCGACATCGTGCCGAGGCCCTCGTGGGTCACTTCAAGCCGCGAGCCATCCTCGCGCCGGGCGAAGTAGCGCGCCCCCCCGTCCGACTCCTCGACGTCGATGTCGAGCGGGTTGAAGTAGGCACGCCGGCCTTCGGCGGGCTGGTGCGAGTAGATGTCGTTGAGGACCATGCCCTGCGTCAGCAGGTTCGAGAACGGCTCGCCCACGCTGACCAGCCGGAGGTCGCGCATGACCTTGGTCCAGAAACGCGAATACAGCAGGTGCAGGATCGCATGCTCGATACCGCCGATGTACTGGTCCACCGGCAGCCAGTAGGCAACGCGGTCATCGACCATGGCCCGGGTGTTGTCGGCGCAGGCGTAGCGCAGGAAGTACCAGGAGGAATCCACGAAGGTGTCCATCGTGTCGGTCTCGCGACGCGCGTCACCACCGCAGGTCGGGCACTTGCACTGCCAGAACGAGGGCGTCTTCGCGAGCGGATTCCCGCTGCCGTCCGGGACGAGGTTTTCCGGCAGCAGCACGGGCAGCTGGTCATCGGGAACCGGGACTTCGCCGCAGCGCTCGCAGTGGATCAACGGGATCGGGCAGCCCCAATAGCGCTGCCGGGAGATACCCCAGTCGCGCAGACGGAACTGGATGCGCTTGCGCCCCAGCCCCTTGAGGTCGAGCGCGGCGGCGATGGCATCGACGGCTGCCGCGGACTCGAGCCCCGAGAACTCCCCGGAATCCACGGTGATGCCGCGCTCGCCGTAGGCCTCGAGCCAGGGCGCCACCGCCGCCCCGTAGCTGCCGTCCTGCGGACGGATCACGGTGCGGATGGCGATGCCGTTCTGGGAAGCGAAGGCGAAATCGCGCTCGTCGTGCGCGGGCACGCCCATCACGGCGCCCTCGCCGTAGCCCATCAGCACGTAATTGGCGACCCAGACTTCGATCGGCTCGCCGGTGAAGGGATGCAGGACATGCAGCCCGGTAGGGCGGCCTTTTTTCTCCATGGTGGCGACATCGGCCTCCATGGTGCTGCCACGCCGGCACTCGTCGATGAATTCCTGCAGCGCAGGGTCGCGAGCGCCTGCGGCCAGCGCCAGCGGATGCTCGGCCGCGACGGCCATGAACGTGACGCCGAAGAGCGTGTCCGCGCGCGTCGTGAAAACCTTGAGCGCGGTGTCCGCGCCCAGCAGCGCACGGGCATCCTCGGCCAGCGGGAATGCGACCTCGGCCCCCTCGCTGCGGCCGATCCAGTTGGCCTGCATGGTCTTCACGCGCTCGGGCCAGCCCTCGAGCTGCGCCAGGTCGCCGAGCAGCTCGTCGGCATAGCGCGTGATGTTGAGGTAGTACATCGGGATCTCGCGCTTCTCGACGAGGGCGCCGGTGCGCCAGCCGCGCCCGTCGATCACCTGCTCGTTGGCCAGCACGGTCTGGTCGACCGGATCCCAGTTCACGACGCCGGTCTTCTTGTAGGCCACGCCGCTCTCGCGCATGCGCAGGAAGAACCACTGGTTCCAGCGGTAGGACGCCGGATCGCAGGTGGCGATCTCGCGGTCCCAGTCGAGCGCGAAGCCGAGCGCCTGCAGCTGCTTCTTCATGTAGGCGATGTTGTCGCGGGTCCACTGCGCCGGCGCCACGCCGTTGGCCATGGCCGCGTTCTCGGCGGGCAGGCCGAAGGCATCCCAACCCATGGGCTGCAGCACGTTGCGGCCCTGCATGCGCGCGAACCGGGACAGCACGTCGCCGATCGTGTAGTTGCGCACGTGGCCCATGTGCAGGCGGCCGGACGGGTACGGGAACATCGAGAGGCAGTAGAACTTGCCCCGCGCCGGGTCCTCAGTGGCCGCGAAGCTGCGATGACTGTTCCAGTGATGCTGCGCAGCCCGCTCGACGGCGGCCGGCTCGTAACGCTCTTCCATCTGAAATTCCCGGGGTTTCCCGTTGTCTGGGCAGGCCGGGAGGATACACCAGCGCACCCCGCGTCGCAGCGCGGGGCAGGACGCCCGGGCTCAGGCGTGCAGCACCAGCAGCGCGCCGCAGGCCTCCCGGGGCGCCACCACCAGTTCGCCGTCCCGCCGCTCCATCCTGACGCCGGCACGCCCGAGCCGCTCCTGCACGGCCTCGAGCTCCGCGACGCGGATCCCGATACCCGCGAAGCGTCCCGGAACCAGCTCGAGGGCTGCCGGCCCGAAACGCTGCACCAGCGCTTCGCCCGTCGCGAGAGTCAGCGTCCCTCGCTGGAGTTCGAACCGCCGCAGGCCCGGCCCGACGGTCGACGGCGACTGGCCGAGCAGCGCCGCCAGCCGGCCCGTGACAGCCTCGATCCCGTCGGCGCGCACCAGCACCTCGTCGAGCGCGCTGGCGCCATTGGGGTGTCGCGTCACCGCGGGCTGGTAGACGAGCTCAGGATCCAGGTTGCGCACCAGGCACAGCAGGCCCTCCGGCGAGGCCTGCGGCTCCACCATGAACCAGCGGAACCGGGCTTCCCCGTGCCGCTCACCGTAGTCGATGCGACGGGCAGCATCCGCCGGGTCCGTGCAGGGAATCCCAGCGGCACGCGCCGCACGCGCGGCCGCATCGGGCTGGGCATGCCCGAGCGCCAGGATGTGCAGACCGAGGCCACGCGGCAGATAAGCCCCGAGGTGATGTGCCGGGTCTTCGGTGAGCACCGCGCTGAGCTCGAGGTATCCGGCCTCGAACACCACGTGACAGCTCTGCTGCTGCAGCGACACAAGTTCACCGGTCGCAGCGTCCACCCGCATCAGCATCCTCGGCTCGGTCGGCTCGAAACCGAGCCGGCGCAGCGCCGCGCGCTGTGGCTCGAGGGCCGGCCCGAGGAAGCCCACGTGATCGAGCGAGCATCGCGACCCGGGCAGGCCGCTCATGGGACCGGCACCATCTCCAGCGGCAGGGCGGTCGTGGACTTGACCGTCGAGAGCGCGATGGTCGAGTTGATATCGCGGACGCCGGGGACTTTCGCCAGCGTGTGCCGCAGGAACCGTTCGTAGGAATCGACGTCGCGGGTCACCACGCGCAGCAGGAAATCGACGTCACCCATGAGCATGAAGCACTCGACGACTTCAGGGGCCGCATGGATAGCCGCCTCGAAGTTGCCCAGCGTCGCGCCCGCACTGTCGCGCGCGAAACGCACCTGCACGAACACCTGCAGGCTGAACCCGAGTTTGCGCCGATCGAGCAGCGCCACCCGCTCGCTGATGATGCCGGTCTGCTCGAGTCGCTGGATGCGCCGCCAGCAGGGGGACTGGGACAGCCCTACGGACTCGGCGATCTCCGCGACAGAGGCAGAGCTGTCGCGCTGGAGCCACGAAAGGATCGCCAGGTCAGTCTTGTCGAGATCCGTCTGCATATTTCGACCTCTTTTCGGGCGCACACGGAAAATAACACCCTCTACAAATCAGTATATGCAAACAAAGATCTGATATAGGCTTTCCCGTCGAAATTTTCGCCTTCAGACACACCCTTAACGCGCTCACCGGCCGCAGCGGGTGCCGTCCTCAGAGTCCCGGAGACCCCCATGGCACGACCGCACATCATGTTTGTCCAGGCGCAGATGATTCCCTGGACCCAGGGCCTCGCCGGCAATGCGCGTCCCGACGTCGAGTCCAAGACACTGAGCCGCGACGACACCGACGGCAGTTCCACCTGCATCGTCCGCCACGCTGCCGGCTGGTCGCGCGACCAGCCGGAGTTCCTCGCCACGCACGAGGAGTTTCTCGTGCTCGATGGCGCCCTCGAGATCAACGGCCGCACCTACGCCAAACACAGCTACGGCTTCCTGCCTGCGGGCTATGTGCGCGAGCGGGCGAGCGCGCCCCGGGGCGCCGTGCTGCTGAACATGTTCTACGGTGAGCCGCTGCTCGGCGTGGGGGTCTCACCGGGATTCGACCCGAGACTCCTGGTCGAGTACGTGAACCCGCTGGAGATGGACTGGGACCCGGGTCTGGTCGATCCGCAGCTCTCGAGGGGAGTGGCCATCAAACCACTGCGCACCGACCCCTACACCGGCGAGACCTCGTTCCTCTACTGCTCGCCGCCCCATCGGGTCCCCCCGGGCATGGCCAAACCGCAGTGGACGCACCCGATGGTGGAAGAGCTGTACACGCTCGAAGGGGATTACGTCTGGGCCGACGTCGGGCGGATGCAGCGCGGTGGATACTGCTGGTGGCGCGAAGACGTCTACCACGGCCCCTCCGGAACCGACACGGGTTACAACCTGTTCGTGCGCACGGTCA
>CAJACZ010000087.1 GCA_903938365.1 uncultured Pseudomonadota bacterium
ATCGCCTCCGTGGTCGGTACGTCCATGATCGTCCACGAGACCACGGACGCCCGCAGCCCGCTGGCCGTCAGGCGCGTGATGCCCGGTCGGCGGGTGGGCCTGCTGGACACGGCATCGGGTCGCGTGTTCCTGGCGTTCTGCCCGGCCGAACAGCGCGATACCCTGCTCGATCTGCTGGCGCTTTCCGACGACCCGCGCGATGCCGACGCACGACGACCGCAGACGGTGCTGCGCGAACTCAAGGCCGTCCGCGATGCCGGTCATGCAATGTCCAGCAGGCCAGGTCGGGTCCGTCCCTGGTGCGCCGTTGCGGTGCCGGTGTTCGCCAACCAGCGCCTCCTCGCCACGCTCAGCCTGCGCTATACGCAGGGGGCCATCGGCGAGTCGCGGCTGCGCAGCGACGTGCTGATGCGGCTGCGTGCGACGGCCGCCGCGGTCGGGCGGCGTTTCGAGGAAGCCTTCGTCGCACGCGAGGCGATGCGCCCGAACCGGCGCACGCGCTGAGGCAGGCCTAGCCCAGACGCAGTCCGCTGGCCGACAAAGGCAGTTGCCGCAGGCGGCGACCCGTAGCGTTGCAGATGGCATTGGCCACCGCCGGGGCGATCGCCGCCACGGCAGACTCGCCGGCGCCGCCGAGCGCGGCGCCGCTGTTGACCAGATGCACTTCCACCTTCGGCATCTGGCTGATGCGCAGCACGGGGAAGTCATGGAAGTTCGACTGCACCACCGCGCCGTCCCGCGTCGTGATCGCCTCTTCGAGCGCGGACAGGCCGAACACGATGCCGCCTTCCATCTGGGCCACGACCGTGTCGGGATCGACGGCGAATCCGCAGTCGTGCACGCAGACCACCCGCTCGACGCGGACTACGCCGTCCTGCACACGGACCTCGGCGACCTGCGCGTGGTAGCTGCCGAAGCCCGGCGCGAAGGCAATGCCCCGGCCCCAGCCCCCGCCCGCGGGCAAGGGCCTGTACCAGCCTGATTCCCGCGCCACGCGATCCAGCACCGCGAGCGCGCGCGGGTCCGCGGCGAGCATCGTGCGGCGGAAGGCGAAGGGGTCCCTGCCGGCGAGCAGCGCCAGTTCGTCGATGACGCTTTCGCCGACGAAACCGTTCTGCGAGAGCGAGACCGCCCGCCAGAATCCGATGTCCTGGGCAATCGGACGCTCGACGAACTCGACGAGCCGGTTTGGAATCGCGTACTGCGGCAGGATGGCGTTGCCGACGGATGACGGGTCGGTGATCGGCAGCGGCCGCTTCTGGAACGCGAGCAGGGACGGGCCCGCCACCTTCAGGTGCAGCCCTGCGACACCGCCCTGGGCGTCCAGCGCGCCGCGCGCCCTGAAGGCGAACGGTGCGCGGAAGTAATCGCGGCGGATGTCGGCCTCGCGGCTCCAGCTCAGCGCCACCGGTCGACCCTCGACGGCCTTGGCCAGCTGCACGACGTGCCGGATGAAGTCCGTTTCCCACTTGCGGCCGAAACCGCCTCCACAGAAAGTGCCCTGCAGGGTGACCCGATCCAGCGGCAGGCCACAGATGCGGGCCGCTTCCTCGCGCGCGGCGCCCTGCCGCTGGTGCGGAGCCCACACTTCGCATCGCCCATCGTGCAGCCATGCGGTCGCGGCCATGGGCTCCATGCAGGCATGCGCCAGCATCGGCACTTCGTAGGTGACGTCCAGCGCCGGCGGCGCACCGTTCAGCACGGCGGCCGCGTCGCCGCGCGCGCCGGGTGCCGCCTTGCCGGGCTGACCAAGCGCCGCGCGCAGTGCAGCCGAGACCTCAGCGGAAGACTCGAGCGCCACGCCGGAAGCATCGAACACGGGTGCTGCCGCGACCAGCGCCTGCTGGGCGGTCCAGGTGGTGTCGGCGACGGCACCGAGGCCCCCGTCGATTTCGAGCACCGCGAACACCCCGCGGCCACGCATCGCCGCAGCGCGATCGAAGGACCGCAGCCGGCTGCCCGGCACGGGCGCCAGCGCCACCGCACCGAACAGCGATCCCGGCAAGCGCAGGTCAGCACCGAAAACCGCGCTGCCGTCGCATTTGGCCGGCGAATCCTTGCGGCCCACGGATCGCCCGAGCAGCGTGAACTGCTCCGGACGCTTCAACGGCGGACGCTCGACCGGCGGGGGCAACGCGGCGGCCGCGGCGGCCAGCTCCCCATAGCCCGCGCGTCGACCGCTGCCGTCATGGAGCACCACGCCGCTCGCGGTCCGGCATTCCCCGGGAGCCACGCCCCAGCGCAGCGCGGCGGCCCGCACGAGCCGTTCGCGCGCGCTCGCGCCGACTTCGCGGAGCAGCATGTAGTAGCCGACGGCGGAGTCAGAGTTGCCGGTGGACTGCAGGCCCTTCTTGTCCGGGTTGCCATACGCCGCGTCAGCCGGTGCGAGGCGCACCGTGGTCCGCGCCCAGTCGGCGTCCAGTTCCTCCGCGACGAGTTTCGGCAGCGTCGTATACACGCCCTGCCCGAGTTCGGCGGCCGGCACGACGACAGACACCGAGCCGTCCGCGCCAACACGCAGATACACGCCGAAATCCGCGGCTGCGCCCGACGGTGTCGTGGCATGCGCCGCAGCAGGGAGCGCGGCACGCAGCAGCAGCGCGCCACCGCCGACCGCGAGACTCTGGATGACGGCTCGGCGGCTGAACCCGGTCACGATGCGCTCAGCACCTCGAGCGCCGCCCGCTCGCCGGATTCCATCGCACCTTCCATGCCACGGTTCGAGAGCGCGGTGTGTTCGCCGCAGAAATGGAGGCGCCCTTCCGGCTCGGCAAGCGCGGGCAGGAAAGCCTGCGCCTGGCCGGGTGCCCAGACGGACCACGCGCCTCCGGCATAGGGATCGGCCTGCCAGGACTTGATCGCCACGGGCTCCAGCTGGCCCACGGAGGCGGGCCGCAGCCTGCCGATCTCCTTCATGACGAGCGCCTGCGCGTCCTTAGGTCCGAGCGTATCGAGCTGCTGCGCGAGATTGCCGCGTGCCCAGGTCATCAGGGCGGTGACTTCACTCTCGCTCTCGCCCTGGCGCAGGGGCCGCACGATCCCCGCGGCCGTATCCGTCCACATGCCCGGATCGAAGCCGTCCTGGTCCCAGAACGCCCGCTTCGGCACGAAGATCATCTTGGTGATCATCATCGAGGGCACCGTGCGGATCGCGCGCGTCTTGGGCAGCGACAGCACCGGATCGAAGCGCATCTGGCGCATCGGCGGCAGCGGCACCGCGCAGATCACCCGGGCCGCACGATGGGTGCGCCCGTCCTCGCAGACCACTTCGACCGCGCTGGCGGTCTGGCGCAGGGTGCTCACGGGACAGCCGAGCACAGGCGGCTTCGGCAGCGCGGCGGCCAGCGCTTCGGCGATGCTCTGGTTCCCGCCGATCGCGCGAAACGCGACGTTGCCCAGATCGCCCTGCGTGCGGAACCAGCCGACGAGGAAATACCACATCAGCATCGAGGCTTCGTGGGCGTTGGTGCCGCGCGGGATGTTGGTCTCGTAGTTGAGCTCGATCGCCGCGTCGCTCCAGCCGATGCCCTTGAGAAACTGGTACACGGACTGGTCGTGGCGGGCGTTTTTCGCCGAGTACCAGGTCGGATCCATGTCCGTGGGCATGTGGCGCTGGACGACGGACTCGAAGTAGGCGCGGCCCGGCAGCGAGGCGCGGTCAGCCTCAGGGAGAGGATTCAGCGGATCTGCGGCCCATGCGTTGCGCCGGATCATCCGGCCGAAGAGGCCGAGATCGGGACGCGAGCGCGCGCGGCGCGGCTCGTTGTCGACCAGCTTCACGCCCACCGCTTCGGCCGCGCTCTTGAGCCGGCCATATCCGGCCAGGATGCTGTCGCCGCCGAGTTCCGGGTCACCCGGCAGGCCACGGAAACTCTCGATGCGCCCGCCGACGCGACGCCGCGCCTCGAGCACCGTGACCGTGGCGCCCTCGCGCGACAGCAGCCACGCGGCGTACAGGCCCGAGAAGCCCGCGCCGATGACGATGACGTCGCTGCGTTCCGGCATGCCCGCCATGGCTAGAGCGTCCCCAGCAGTTCGAGTGCGGCCCGCTCGCCGGATTCCATGGCGCCTTCCATGCCGCGGTTCGACAGGGCGGTGTGCTCGCCGCAGAAATGGATGAGACCGGCCGGCTCCTTCAGCGCAGGCACCGAATCGACCACCTGACCGGGACCCCAGCACACCCAGTCGCCGCCCGAGAACCGATCCGACTGCCAGGACTTGTAGCCGACGGCAACCAGTTGACCGCGCGCGGCGGGCCTGAGCTTCTCGTACTCGCGGATCACCAGTTCGGATGCGGCCGCCGGACCCATTGCATCCAGGCGATCGGCGAGGAACCCGCGGGCCCAGGCCATCAGGCAGGTGACATCATCATGTCCCTCGGCCTCGCGCAGCGCGCGCACCTCGCCCGCCGCCGTATCGGTCCACATCGCCGGCGCAAGCCCGTCGTCCTTCCAGAAGGGGCGCTTCGGCACCAGCACCACCTTGGTCACCCGCATCACGGGCACCGTGCGGATCGCGCGGAGCTTCTGCGGAGGCAGCAGCGGGTCGAAACGGACCCAGCGCAGCGTCGGGAGCGGCATTGAGCAGACCACGCGTTTCGCGCGATGCACGCTGCCGTCCGCGCAGTGCACCTCGACCCCCGAACCATTGCTGCGCACGCCCACGACTTCGGCGCCGGTGATGACGCCGTCGCCGAGCTGCGCCGCCATGGCCTCCGGAATGCTCTGGTTGCCGCGCGCGGCCTTGTAGGCCACTCGCTCGCGCTCGCCCTGCAGCTTGAACCACGCCTGGACGTAGAACCACATCAGCGCCGAGACATCATGAGCGGACGTGCCGTACTGCACGTTGATGTTGTAGTTCGACTCGATCGCCGCATCGCTCCAGCCGAGCGACTTGAAGAAATCGTAGACGGAGACATCGAGCGCGCGACTCTCCGGGCGCCACCAGTCCTCGAAGTTGCGCAGCGGGTTGTTCTGCGCGATCACGCCCTGGAAGTAGCCGCGGCCGGGGAAACGGTCGCGCGCGCCCTCGGGCATCGCGTTCAGCGGATGATTGGGCCAGTCCTTGCGCGCGATGACCTGCCCGCCGAGCGCCAGCTCGACCGTCCGCGGATCGAGATGCGCCTCGGGCGAGAGATCGCGCCGCCCCTGGTGGTCCACGAGCGGCACCTTCAGCCGCCGCGCCATCTCCTGCATGCGCCCGTAGCCGCCCAGGATGCTGTCGCCGCCCATCTCGGGCGCTCCCTCGACGCTGCGCAGGCTTTCGATGCGGCCACCGACCCGGTTGCGGCCTTCGAGCACGCGGACGCGCAGCCCCTGCTCCTGCAGGAGCAGCGCTGCATTCAGCCCCGACAGCCCCGCGCCGATCACCAGCACATCGAGCGTCGTCGCAGCGCGCGCCGGGCGCGGCAGCAGCAGACCGGCAGCCGAGAGCGCGAGTGCCGACTGCAGGACGACACGCCGCGAAACCCCGGGCGATCCCGCGCCGGCGTCCGTGATTTCAGATCTGGATATGTTCGCCATCGATCTTCCCCTGGTCAGCCAGTCGCACCGGCGCATCGCCCGTAGCCTGCGCATGCAGGCGGGCCGAAGGCATGGCCGCCCCACCGCGACCCGCGGGCGCCACGAATATCCCGCGTGCGTAATAGCTCCCGAGCACTTTCTTGAGCGGGCCGAAGCCCGAATACGGATTCCTGAGCGGATCGTCGCCCCAGAGGTTGTTGGGCAGGCCGACCTCCGCTTCATAGGCCGCGACATAGGCGGCCGGATCGTCCCAGATCGCCAGGTTGACCCGCGGATTGGCCCGCGCCCGCTGCAGCGCCTTCAGGTCGACCGTGCCGGTGAGGATGCAGGGGCCGGCCGTGTCCGCCTCGCCCTGCACCGATCCGTCGAAGTTGATGAGCTTGGAGTGGCCCCGCATCTGCACCGTATGGGGATCCGCGGAATCGGGGTCGAAGTGCTCGCCGCCCGGCATCGCCGAGAGCACGTAGGCCGTGTTCTCGAAGGCGCGCGCACGACGCGCGGCGTCCCAGCCGTTGCGCGCGGGACCATGGCCCTCGGACGAAGGATGGATGATGACCTCCGCGCCGTAGCGGGTCAGCATGCGCGCGACTTCGGGATGGGCCTGGTCGAAGCAGACCATGGTGGCGAGCCGCCCGATCGGCGTGTTCGCGACCGGAAACAGGAAGTCGTAGCCGTAGGTGTCGAGGTAGCGGTCGTAGATGCTGGAGGGCGTCGTGTCGGGCAGCGAGCCCCAGACATCGGCGCACTGGATCTTCCGGTAACGATGGATCAGCTCGCCGGTGTCGCTCAGGATGAACGCCGAGTTGAAGACATGGCCTGGCAGCCGGTCGTCGATCTCGAAGGAAGAGCCGGACACATAGATGCGGTTGCGCTGCGCGAAGTCCTGCAGCAGTTCCATCTCCGGACCCGGGTAGCGGATCGCGAGGCGCTGCAGGGTGATGGGCGAACGGTAGCCATGGCCGCCCTGGCCGTGCATGAAGAACTCGCCGAATACCGCCAGCTTGCTGCCGGGATTCGAGGCGAGGCGCCCGGCCAGCTTCAGCGCGGCGCGGATGTTCCCCAGCCGCACCGCCGCGACGTCGTTCTCGCGCTGGATGATCTTCTGCACGGTCTGCGTGAGGATGACGTCGTACTGCTCGATGAAGCCCTGCGGCCGAGCAGGCGCCGGCTGCGCGGCCAGACGCCGGACGGCTTCATCGCGCCATTCGATCCGGGTCTTCGGCGCCACCGCCGGGCCGGCTTTCGCGAGCAGCCGGCGATAACCGTCGGCATAGAGCTTCGCGCGCAGGTGCAGCGGCTGGACTGCAAAAATGGAATCGCGTCGACGCCTGAGCCGGTCGATGTCGATGTCCGCGATCAGCAGTTCGGACCCCTGGGTGCGGCCGAGCTCCAGTCCGACCCAGTCGATCACGCTGGCGAAGGGCGGGCCGGACGCCGGTGCGGCGGCCGTGGCGACGCAGGCGGTGTTTTCCCAGGCACGCGCAGTGCGGGCCACCTGCCGCGACTCGAACAGGCCGTCCCGCGACTCGACGGTCGGGTTGAGGAGCACCTCGGCGCCCGCGAACACCGCCGCACGAACCAGCAGCGGCGAGAGGATGTCTTCACCCGGCAGGACGGCGACCTGGCCTATCGGCGTCACGCAGATCGCGAAGGACGCCGGCTGCCCCAGGGGAGCCGTGGCGCCATCCTCGAGGCCGGCAACCAGATCTGGAGAAAGCTTCGGCGCGGCCAGCAGCCATTCACCCGAATCGGCGACCACGAACCCGGACGTCGTGAAGCAGCCCGCGTCGGCGCTGCGCACACGCGAGGAACCGGCGATGAACAGCCGGTGTTCACGCGCGAGCGGGCCGAGCACTGCGGCGAGGGCAGCCGAGTCCGGCGCCGGGGCGCCCGAGGCCAGCGGCAGCAGCAGCAGCGGCACGGCCACGGGTTCCAGCAGCTCGCGCGCGTAATGGGTGCGCGCCGCGGCAGCGACCAGCGTGGCGAGTTCCACGGGGCGGTGGATGCTCCAGTCACAGGAGAGGACGATCAGCGTGGACATTTATATCAGGCCTTTTCCTGCAACCATTCGCGAAGCTCCGGGCGATGCTTGCGCAGTTCGCGCAGGTACGCCTCGGGCAGGGTCTCGACCGACGTCGCCTTGAAGCCCGAGGCATGCCAGATCGTCAGGCCACTGCCGGGCGCCATATCGAGGAACTTGCGGAAGAACATGATGAAGGTCGAGGTGAACTGCATGTCGAGCCGCGGCGCCGCGAAATCGCGCGCAGCGTTCCGGTCGAGCCAGTGGGACGCGTACTCACCGGTGGGCGCAGGCGTACTTTCGGGGCGATCCTTGCTGCCGGCCATCAGCACCTTCGACTCCTGTGCGGCCCAGTCGAGGTGGATGACACCCTCGAATCCGCCCTTGCGGCTCGTTTCGGTGATGCCGCGATCGGTGAGCCGGATGGTCGTGTCAGCCGAGCCGATGTTGGGCTCCACCACCACTTGTTTCTGTGTGTAGGGGTTCAGCCAGGACTTTCCGGACAGCGGCTCGTTCGTGTCGGGATCGTTGAACGACGTGAAGAGCCTGTATTCGACGTCGCATTCCGTGGCGCTGCGACGGTAAAGGCGCTTCATCTCGCAGCCTTCGAGCCGGAACAGGATGCGAGGCTGCCCCCCCGGCACCACGCCGAGGTACACGCCCCTCCACCACTGCGGCGAGATGCGGCCCGAGAG
>CAJACZ010000088.1 GCA_903938365.1 uncultured Pseudomonadota bacterium
CTTCGTCACGGTGCTGTTCAGCCAGCCCCGCGGCGGCTTCGTATCGTTGCGGGCCTGAGCCGCGGCGCCCGGTCCCCTGTATATTCCGGCGATCCTTGCCCCCAGGAGCGGCGCAATGCGGCGACGTCTTCCTCTGAGGCACGCGGGCGACTCGACACCCCCGCTGCCGGAACCGCCATGAACCCGATCCTCTACGCGATCCCGGTCTTCCTCGTCACCATCCTCCTCGAGGCCTGGGTGGCGCGTCGGCGCGGCATCGCGACCTACGACATCCCCGATGCCCTGACGAGCCTGCACTTCGGCGTGCTCAGCCAGGTCTGGGGCGCCTTCACCGCGTTCATCTTCATGGGGATGTACGTGCTGGCCTTCGAGCACCTGCGCCTCGCCACGCTGCCGGTCGACAGCGTCGTCGTGTGGGTCGGCGCTCTGGTGTTCTACGATTTCTGCTACTACTGGGCACACCGCGCAGGACACGAGGTGAACCTGCTCTGGGCCTCCCACCAGGTGCATCACTCGTCGGAGTACTACAACCTCACGACGGCGCTGCGCCAGACCGCCACCAGCCACGTGCTGAACTGGCCGTTCTACCTGCCGATGGCGCTGGCGGGCGTGCCGCCGGTGGTGTTCGGCACGGTCGCCCTCATCGACCTGCTCTACCAGTACTGGGTGCACACCGAGCTCGTCGGCAAGCTCGGCTGGGCGGACCGTATCCTGGTCACGCCGTCGAACCACCGCGTGCACCACGGCCAGAACGACTACTGCATCGACCGCAACTACGGCGGCATCCTGGTCATCTGGGACCGGCTCTTCGGCAGCTTTGCCGAGGAGCGCGACGACGAGAAGATCGCCTACGGCATCCGCAAGCCGCTCGCGAGCTACAACCCGGTCCGTGGCAACTTCACGGTGTTCGCCGAGCTGCTGCGCCGCTCGCGCGCCGCGCCGACGGCGGCCGTTGCGCTGCGCACCTGGATCGACACGCCGCTGGGCCGCGGGCAGACGCTGCCGCATCTCGATGTCGCGACCGTGCGTCGCTACGACCCCGGCACGCGCCGCACCGTGCGCCGTTATGCCGTCGTGCAGTACGCACTGCTGGTGCCGCTGGTGCTGCACTTCCTGTACGCGGTACGCACGCTCGAGCGGCCGGCCGCCGTGGCCTATGCGCTCGTGATCACGCTGAGCGCGCTCGGCGTCGGCTGGGCGCTCGAGGAACGCGCTTTCGCCCGCCGCTTCGAGATCGCACGCGTCGCAGCGCTGGCGCTCGCGATGATCCTGCTGCCCGACTGGTTCGGCTGGGCCGCGCCGGTCTGGGTGAAGTCGCTGTTCCTGGTGCCTGCGCTCGCGAGCCTCTCGATGCTGCCGCGGCAGGCGCGTTAGCCGCTCGGAACCCTCCCCGCCCGCCAACCTGATCTGCCGGCCGAGGCGGATTCAGCCCGCCACGGGTGATACAGTCGGGCGCAGCATGCGATTCCAGGGACAGTCGTGCATCGTCACGGGAGGCGCCGGCGGCCTCGGCAGCGCCATCGTGCGCGCGCTCGTCGCGGAAGGCGCGCGGGTCGTGGTCGCCGACCTCGACCTCGACGCCGCGCGGGCACTCGCCGCGCAGGTCGGCGACGCCGCGATCCCCGCCAGGCTCGATGTCAGCGTCGAGGCCGACTGGGAAACATTGCTCGGTCGCATCGGGCAGGAACACGGCGGCCTGGACCTGCTCGTCAACAATGCCGGCTGGTACTGCCCGAACATCGCTTTCGAGGACATGCCGCTCGAGACCTGGCGACAGCATTTCGCCGTCAATTCGGACGGCACCTTCCTCGGCTGCAAGCACGCCATCCGCAGCATGAAGGCGCGCCGCCGCGGCGCCATCGTCAATATCGCATCCGGCCTCGGAGTGCGCCCCTCGCCCACCGCCAGCGCCTACTGCGCCTCGAAGGCCGCCGTGCTGATGACCACGCGCACGGCTGCGGCCGCCGGCGGCCCCTTCGGCATCCGCGTCAACGCCGTGCTCCCCGGTGCCGTACCGACCGCGATGCTGCGCGGCAACCTGCGCCCGGGCCAGGACGAGCAGGCGTACTACCGCGAACTCGCGCAGCGCGCCGCGCTCGGCACCCTGGCCACGGCGCAGGACATCGCGCGCGCCGTGCTCTACCTCGCCGACCCGGCGAACGCGGCCGTCACGGGCGTGGCGCTGCCGGTCGACGCAGGCCAGCTGTAGTGGCCCCGCACAACTACCCGGAGTCCACCAAGCCATCATGACCATGATCACCGACTACGACCCCATCGCCGAGCAGTACCGGCTCTCGAAGCAGCAGCCGTGGCGCAGCTACATCGAGTCCTGCAGCCTGCTCGAACTGATCGGTGACCCCACCGGCCTGCGGGTGCTGGATCTCGCCTGCGGCGAAGGCTTCTACTCACGACTGCTGCGACAGCGCGGGGCGGCACGACTGCTGGGCGTCGATCTTTCGGCCGGCATGATCGAACTGGCCCGCCAGCAGGAGGCCGTGCACCGCCTCGGCGTCGAGTACCACACAGGTGATGCGCGCGCAGTCCCCTGCCAGGCCGAGTTCGACCTGGTGGTTGCCGCCTATCTGCTGAATTACGCCCGCGACCC
>CAJACZ010000089.1 GCA_903938365.1 uncultured Pseudomonadota bacterium
CACGCCGAAGTAATGAAAGGGCACCAGCCAGCCGAAGCCGATCGCCGCAAACAGGCCGATTTCGTAGGCCACGTTGCCGTCGCACAGCGCATAGAGGTCGCGGTTGTCGCCGCGGTAGGGCGTCGCGGTCAGGCCCAGCAGGAACTGCGGCTCGATCCTGCGCAGCACCTCGAGGTAGGTCGGCGCCGCGGCATGGTGGAATTCATCCACGACGACGTAGTCGAAGCCCTCGAGCGCCGCGGGCTCGGCGTCGAGCAGCAGGCGCAGCGACTGCACCGACGCGAACACCAGATCGCGGTCGATCTCGCGCCGCCCGGCGACCACCCACCCCACGCTGTCCCCCGGCCGGATGGCGCGAAAGGCCTCCGCGGCCTGGGTCAGCAGTTCCTCGCGATGCGCCACGAACAGCACGCGCCTGAATCCCAGCGAATCGAAGGCCGCCAGGAAAGTCTTGCCCAGCCCGGTGGCCGCGATCACCAGGGCGCGGCGCTCGCCGTCATCGCGTAGGCGCTGCAGTTCGTCCAGCGCCAGCGCCTGCACCGCGCGCGGGATGACCGGCGGGTTCTGGTAGGGCTCCTGCGGCTCCGCCGCCTCGAGCAGCCGTGAGCGCCGGCGCGACTCGTAGCTCTTCAGCCAGGATTCCGTGACCGGGACCGTGTGCGCGGACTCGAAGCATTCATCGAAGCGCTGGGCGAGCTCCACCATGGGGGCGCCCGGATCCGAAGCCAGCACCGCCCAGGTCCACTCGACGCCTTCAGCCAGGCCTGAACGCGACAGGTTCGCCGAGCCCACGAAGGCCAGGCCCGAACCGTCGGCGCGCTCGAACAGCCAGGCCTTCGGATGAAAGGCGCGTCCGCGGGACTCGAAGGCCCGCAACACGATCGCAGGCTGCACCGCGAGCAGTCGCCGCAAGGCGCCAGGCTCGGTGACGTCCAGATAGTCGGTGGTGAGCAGCCGCAGCCGTGCCCCGCGCAACGTCGCGGCGCGAAGGTCCGCCTCCAGCAGGCTGACGCCGCTGTCCATCACGAAGGACACCGCGAACGAGGCCGCCGAGCAGCACGCCAGCTCGCGCCGCAGCGCCAGCAGCAGGCTCGCGCCCTGCCCGACGTGCAGGCGCGCCGCGTCACGGGTTCCGCGGTCGGCCATGCGTCAGTCGGCCCAGTACTTCGCCTTGTGCGGCATCACCCAGCGCACGCCCCCGCGCGGGTCCGGAAGGTCGCCCGCAAAGCGCGGAATCAAGTGGATGTGCAGGTGCGGCACCGTCTGCCCCGCCGCCGCGCCGTCGTTGATGCCCACGTTGTAGCCCGCCGGCGAGTACTCCGCATCGAGCGCCCGCTTCTGCCCGTCCAGCAGGGCGAGCATCGCGGCACGCTCTTCTTCCGAGATCTCGAAGAACGATCCCACATGCCGCCGCGGAATGATCAGCGTATGCCCCGGCGACACCGGGTAACCGTCGCGGATCACGAACGCGAGAGCGTTGGACTCCAGCACCCGTTCGGGGGGCAGGCTGCAGAAGGGGCAGGGGGTGGCCATGATGTTCCGATGGGTCAATGCGGGGGCGCGCCAGCGGCGCCGTCGACGGCAGTAAAGCGGCCCTCATCGCGCACGTCAATCATCGGCGATCTTTGATCTCGACCGCGTTGCGACCCAGTTCCTGCCGCACCCGCCTCCTGCGCCCTAGGATGAACCGTCCCGGTGTGCTCGCGGTGCAAGCCTGATGGCGACGGTCTTTCAATCCACTCGGCGCTGTCTTGCCCGGATCGGG
>CAJACZ010000090.1 GCA_903938365.1 uncultured Pseudomonadota bacterium
GATCGAATAGTCGCCCGCCAGGAACTCGGCCTGCGCCAACCGGGCATCCATGACGCCATACAGGCGCCGGGTCTCGTTCTGGTAACGGTCGATCACGACCGGCAGCTTGTCGGGGAAATACCGGAAGAACACGTTCGCCTGCCCCTGCATGGGACCCACGCCGCCCATCTGGAACATGAGCCACTGCAGGACACGCGAACGGCCCTGCGGATCCGCCGGCATCAGGCGACCGGTCTTCTCCGCGAGGTACACCAGGATCGCCCCGGACTCGAACACCGGGAAATCGCCCGCCCCGCGATCGACGATCGCGGGGATGCGGCCATTCGGGTTGATGGCCAGGAACCAGGGCTCCTTCTGTTCGAGCTTGCGCAGGCTGATGGGTCGCACCGTATAGGCGAGGCCCAGCTCCTCCAGCGCAATCGACACCTTGCGACCGTTGGGGGTCGTGGCGGTGTAGAGCTCGATGTCCGCCATTACTGGATCTGCTGCTCGTCGCGCAGGCTCTGGATCATCGAGGTCTTGAGCAGGAACGCGCGCGCGAGTTCCGGATCGGCCGCCTGGCGCATGAAGTCGGCCTGGCGCTTCTGCTGCACATCCGGATCCTTCGCTTCCATCAGCCGCTTGTTGTTGATGGTGTGCTCCTGCACGAAGCGCATGCAGATCAGCCGGCGCTGGCGGTCGTAGCGATCGAGCAGCGCATCGGCGTCGCCACCGGCGTTGATCTCCATCAGCTTGCCCGCGGCGTTCCAGGCGTCGTGGATGCCGCCGTTCGCGCCCATGCCACCGAGCGGGTTGTTGAGGTGCGCGGCATCGCCCGCGATCAGCACGCGGCCGCGGCGATAGGTCTTGGCCACGCGCTGGTGCACGCGGTAGATGGTGCGGTGGATGATCTCGTAGTCCTGGTCATGCGGTGCCATGTGGTGCAGCCGGTCCTGGATCCACTTGTCCGAGAGCCAGAGGGCATCGTCCTCGACCTTCGGGTCGGTGGGGATCAGCACGCGCCAGAGCGCGGGCGTGCGCAGCAGCACCAGCCACTCTTCGGGATCAGAGATGTAATTCACCAGCGCGAGATTGTGGAACTTGGTCTCGAGCGGGAACGGCGTGGAGGCCACGAGGAACTTCTCCGGGTAGGTGAAGCCCTCGAAGGTGATCGCCACGGCCTTGCGCACCGCGCTGTCCGCGCCGTCGCAGGCGATCAGGTAGGAACCCTCGATGATTTTTTCCTGGCCCTTGTCCCAGACCAGCACTTCGACCCCATCGGCGGTCTGGTGGACGCCCTTCACGGCGTGGTCGTAATGGCATTCCGCCACGTGCGAGTAGTTCTTCTGGAGCTCGTCCCAGATCAGTCGCGTGTACTTGTACTGCTCGGCCTGCAGGCGGTACGGATGCTTCGTGTCGTTGCGCAGCACGTCGAGGTCGAACTCGGCGATGGCACCCGTCCGGCGGTCCCGGTACTGGTACTTGCGGCAGACCAGGCCCTGCGCCTTCAGGGCGTCCATCATGCCGAGCTCGTCGATCATGTCCAGCGAGGACGGGTGGAAGGTCGAGGCGCGCAGGGTCTCCGGGAGGTCCGACAGCCCCTCGAGCAGGCGCACCGGAATACCGGCCTGCGCGAGGCGCAGCGCCGCAGTGCAGCCGACCGGACCGGCGCCGGCGATGATCACGGGCTTGGTAATTTTCACGTCGGGATCTCCATCTTCTTCGGGGACTTCGAAACCTTGATTCTAGCCGAGGACGGCACCGCGTCGGGCGCCACGTCGGGCGCCGCGACGGGGGACAGGTGCGCGGAAAGCGCCAGCAGGCGGCGGTCGCGCTCCAGCAGCCGCTGCTCGCGCGCGGAGTCGGGCCAGCGTGCACGCAACTGCGCATGCAGAGCGGCCGTGACGGCGGGATCGAGCCGCAGCGGTGCACCGCGCCGCGAATCGGCGATCTTTTCGATCGTGGGCCCGAAACGGCCCAGGTAGTCCGCCAGGCCGTCCGGCGCGTTGAGATCGCCGACCTCGAACGGGCCCATGAACGCCCAGCGGCGACCCAGCCCGTCGCGCACCGCGCGATCGATGTCCTCCGCAGAGGCGACCCCTTCGGCCACCATGCGGTACGCCTCGGCGAGCAGCGTCCACTGCAGGCGGTTGAGGACGAAGCCGTGGATCTCGCGCCGCACGTTAATGGGCGACTGTCCGACCCGCGCCATCAGGGCAATGGTGTCGCGGACCGCGGCCTCGTCCGTGAACGGCGCGCCGGACACTTCGACGAAGGGCACGAGATGCGGTGGATTGACCGGATGGGCCACCAGGCAGCGACCGCGGCCTGCGAGGTCCGCCGCGAAACTCGAGGTCGCGAACGCCGAGGTCGAGCTCGCCAGGATCGCCGAGCCCCCCGCAGCGCGATCCATCGCGGCGAACAGCTCGCGCTTGGCGGGCAGCGACTCGATGATGGACTCCTGGACGTACTGGGCGCCGGCGAGCGCGGCGGGGAGCGTGTCGTGGAAACCGATGCGCCCGAGCACCTCGGCGACGGCTTCGCGCAGCAACCCCGCACCCTCGAGCGCACGCAGCGAGGCCTCGATGCAGGCACGCGCGCGCGGCAGCTGCGCCGGCTCGGCGTCATGGACCTGCACCGCCAGACCGGCGCGCGCGAAGACCACCGCCCAACTGGCGCCGACCAGGCCGGCGCCGACCACAGCCACCCGGTCGATGGGCACGGACGGGACCGCGGCTACCATCGGCGCACCAGGCCCAGGCGTTCCCGGGCTTCGGTCGACGTCGCGACGGCCGCTTCGGCGCAGGTCAGGAAAACTTTTTCCTGCATCACAGCTCGATGCGCAACAGGCGACTGAAACGGTGCAGCAGGTTGCGCTTCACGAGGTCTCCGCCATCAGCCTCGAAATTCACCGGGTCATGCTCCTCGAGATTGCGGTTGGTCTCGTTCGTGACGATCGCAACGAAATGGCTGCCGTCCTGCAGCGGGAACGGCACTTCGTGCCACGTCCCCACGTGCATGCACACGCCGCAGCTGCCGTCGAAATGGAACGCACGGACGTTGTCGAGATCCGGCAGGTCGGGCTGACGCTCGTCCACCGTCCGGTCCGGTCGCCGCCGGGTCGGCTTGCCGAGCACCATGATAAAAGGCTTGCCGCCCAGCGGGATGAAGGTCTGGGTATGTTTGGCGTGATATTCCATCCAGCGAACGACCGGCTCGCGACGGTTGAATGTCACGAGGTTCAGCGTGATGTCGTCGTTGGACACGAACTGCACGGGCGTACGCACCTGCGCCGCATCGCCGTAGTAGTCGATCCGGCCCCTGACCTCGGTGTCCGGGCGGCCGATCACGTAGCCATAACCCCGGAGCGCCTCGGGAGTCGCGGGCTCCACGGGCAAGGTGACGGTCACCAGCGTTGCGTCGGACATCTGCGGCTCACTCCCTGGCGGCGAAGGCATCGAGGACAGCCCATACTGCCCTGCACGGCAGCGCCCGGACAGTGCTTGCCGGCCCAGCCCCGAATATGCGCATACTGCCCGCAACCAGCGGGGAGTGAAGACATGAAGACCAGTCCGGCACGACTGACCGCACAGCACAGGACGAACGGCCACTGGGGCGACCAGAGGATCCATGACCTCTTCGATGCGGCCGCTGCGGCCGTGCCGTCGCGGCTCGCCGTCATCGACCCGCCGAACCGGGAGGCCCTGACCGGCGATCCGGCGCTCCGCCTGAGCTTCGCGGCGCTGGCCGCCCGCGCCGAGGGCTACGCGCTGCGGCTCCAGGAACTGGGGCTGAAACGTGACGACGTGCTGATCACCCAGTTGCCGAACATCGCCGACTACGTGGCGATCTACATGGCGGCCTTCCGGCTCGGGATCATCGTCAGCCCGGTGCCGATGCAGTTCCGCAGCTTCGAGCTGGGCGAGATCACGCGGCTCACGCAGGCCCGCGCGATCCTGAGCCTGGCCGCGTTCAAGGGCGCGACGCCGACCGCCCGCGAATTCGCGGGCACCGACGCGGCACACGGCATGCTCGACCTGGTCCTGGGTTCGCGGGGACCTGAGGGCAGCCTCGCCTTCGAGCCCCTGCCCTGCACGCCCGAGCGGCGTGCCGCCCTCGATGCCGTCATCGCGGCGGATCCTCCCGGCGCCGACGACATCGCCACGATCTGCTGGACCTCGGGCACCGAGGGCAGGCCGAAAGGCGTGCCGCGCTCCCACAACCACTGGATCGCGATCAGCCACGCACATTTCGAGGGGGCGGGGCTGCGCGAAGGCGATGCGCTGCTGAACCCGTTCCCGCTGGTCAACATGGGGGCGATCGGTGGCTGTTTCATGAGCTGGCTGCACGCACGCGGCACGCTCATCCTGCATCACCCGCTCGACCTGCCCATCTATCTCGCCCAGATCGCGACCGAGCGACCGCAATACGCGATCGCGCCCCCCGCGGTCCTCAACATGCTGCTGAAGGACGACCGGCTGCTCGCCGGCACCGACCTGTCGTCCCTGCGCTGCATCGGCTCGGGTTCGGCGCCGCTGGAAGCCTGGATGATCCGCGGTTACAAGGAGCGTTTCGGCATCGAGGTCATCAACATCTTCGGCTCCAACGAGGGCGTGACGTTGATCAGCGGACCCCTGGAGGCCCCGGATCCGGAACTGCGGTCGCGACTGTTCGCGCGATTCGGGCGGCCCGAGGTGGACTGGCCGCAGCGTTCGGCGCGAATGATCGAAACACGCATCGTCGAGCCGGAAACCGGCCGCGAGATCCTCGAGCCTGGCGTGCCGGGTGAAATGCAGATCCGCGGACCGACCGTATTCGACGGGTACTTCGCCGCGCCGGAACTCACCCGGCGCTCGTTCACCGATGACGGCTACTTCCACACGGGCGACCTGTTCGAAATCACCGGAGCAGGTCCGATCCCGCGCTACTACCGCTTCGTGGGACGTCTCAAGCAGTTGATCATCCGGGGTGGCGTGAAGATTTCGCCCGAGGAACTCGACGAGGTCCTCAACCGCCATCCGGGCGTGCTCGAAGGCGGGGTCGCCGCCTATCGCGACGAGATCATGGGCGAGAAGGTGTGCGCGGTGGTCGTGCCGCGAGGCGAGGCCGCCCTCACGCTCGAGGCCCTGCAGCAGCATTTCGACGCAGCCGGCCTGGCCGTGTACAAGCAGCCCGAGCGGCTGCGCATCGTGGCGCAACTGCCACGCAACCCGCTGGGCAAGCTGGTGCGAACCGAACTGTCGCGGATCGCCGAGGCAGCGCCTTGAGCACCCAGGGGAAGCCGCGGCAGGCGCCGGCGCGGCCTGCGTTGGCGGCGGCGCTGGCGGCGCTCCTCGCGCTACTCGCGCTACTCGCAGGGGGCGTCACGGAACCCGCGCGGGCCCAGGACGCGACGGAAAAACCCCCACTCCATGCGCAGCACTGGCTGGCCATCACCGGCAAGCCCCTGGCCGCCACCGCGGGCGCGCGCGTTTTCCAGCAGGGCGGGAACGCCGTGGACGCGGCCTGCGCCATGCTCGCAGCAACCTCCACCATGTGGGACACGCTGGGCTGGGGCGGCGAAACGCAGGCCCTGATCTACCATCCGGGCCTGCGCAAGGTCATCGCGATCAATGCACTCGGGGTGGCGCCCACCGGGGCCACCGCGGAGTTCTTCCGCAGCCGCGGGATGAGCTATCCGCCGGAGTACGGCCCGCTGTCCGCAGTCACGCCGGGCACACCGGGCGGCCTGCTGGTGATGCTGGCCGAGTACGGCCAGCTGTCGCTCGCAGAGGTGCTCGCGCCTTCGATCGAACTGGCCGACGGCTATCCCATCGAGGCGCAGACGGCGAACCGCATCGAGCGCGACAAGGGCAAGCTCAAGGAGTGGCCGGACTCGAAGCGGGTCATGCTGCCGCACCTCGGACAGGCCCGCGAAGCGCCCGTCGCCGGCGAGATCTTCCGTCAGCCCGAGCTTGCGGCGACCCTGCGCAGGCTCGTTCGCGCCGAGCAGCAGGCGCTCGCCCGGGGGCGATCGCGCAAGCAGGCCATCATGGCCGCCTACGAGCTGTTCTACCGCGGTGCGCTCGGCGCCGAACTCTCGGCCGCCGTGCAGGCGCAGGGCGGCCTCATCACGCGCGAGGACCTCGCCAACTGGAGCGTCAAGATCGAGGAGCCGCGGCACACGCGCTACCGCGGCATCGACGTCTACAAGCTCGATACCTGGGTACAGGGTCCAGCCATGCTGCAGGCCCTCAACATCCTCGAGACTTTCGACCTCAAGTCGATGGGCTACAACTCGGCCCGCTACCTGCACACGCTCTACCAGGCCATGAACCTGGCGTTCGCAGACCGCGACTTCTACTACGGCGATCCGGCGTTCCCGCCGGAGGAGCCGATCCGCGGACTGCTCTCCAAGGATTACGCGCGGGCGCGCGCGTCGCTGATCGGCGAGCGCAACGACCCGCTCGCGGGCCCGGGCGATCCGTATCCGTTCGAGGCCGGCGCCAATCCCTACCGCACGCTGCTCGAGGAGCGCGCACGCGGGCTGGCCAGCGGCAGCGCTGCAGGGGGGGACAACACCCGTCCGTTCACGCCGGGCGGCGTGGCTCCGACGGCGGCGAACCCGTCCGCAGAGGCGGATCCCCACGAGGCTTTCTACCGGGGCACGACCTCGATCGTCAGCGCCGACAAGGCGGGCTGGGTGGTGTCCGTCACGCCCAGCGGCGGCTGGATCCCGGCGGTGATCGCCGGCAGCACAGGGATCGGCCTCTCGCAGCGCATGCAGTCTTTCGTGCTGGACCCGCGCGAGAGCCCGTTCAACGTGGTCGAGCCCGGCAAGCGCCCCCGATCCACACTCACGCCCAGCCTCGCGCTGAAGGACGGCAAGCCGTGGCTGGCCTCAGCCGTCCAGGGCGGCGACAGCCAGGACCAGAACCTCCTGCAGTTCTTCCTGAACGTCGTCGAATTCGGGATGAGCCCGCAGCAGTCGGCCGAGGCGGCCAACATGAACAGCTTCCAGCTCTACGACTCGTTCGGGGCGCACGGCCGGGCAGCGGGAAAGATGCTGCTGGACGACGAAGTCCCGCGCTGGGTGCGCAGCGAGCTCGTGCAGCGCGGCTACCGGCTCGAGTTCGCGCCGCGCACCTCGGGCCCGATCAACGCCATCATGATAGACGCCACGAACGGCACCCTGTGGGGCGCGTCGAGCAACCATGGCGAGGACTACGGGATCGGCTGGTAACCGCGCACAGCGCCGCTAGCGCTCCAGGGGCTCCGCGGCCGCGGGAAACTCCACGGAAAGGGTAATGTTCCGCGATTCATTGGGCCGGATCGCGCCCACTCCGACGACTTCCCGGCCCAGCAGTTCGCCGCGCTCGTTGTGCACCGTCACCACCACCGAGTATTCCCGCGCGCTGTTGCCCGCATGGTTCTGGATCGAACCCTCCAGCCGGAACGCGGTGGCCACCGGCTGGCTCTTCTGCCCGTTCGACACATCGAAGCGCAGGTGATGCTGGCACTTCGGGCACACCGCCGCGCTGGCCAGGATGACGGTCCTGCAGTGCGGACAGGGGCGCGACACCCCCGCGGGACTACGCGCGGCGGCCATCAACGGTGGCCTTGCGGCCGCTGCGCGCCGCAGGCGCTCAGTGTTTTTCCGTCCAGCCGAAATCCACTTGCCCGCGCATGCGGGCGCCGGCTGCGACGGTCAGCGAACCTGCCTTGACGTCGCCGTTCACGGCCCCCGAATCGATCAGTTCGACGCGTTCCGCGCCCAGGATGTTGCCGTTCAGTTCGCCGGCCACCACGATCGACTTGGCCTGCACCTGACCGGTGACGGTGGCGCTGGACTCGATAGTGAGGCTGCCCTGGACGTTGATATCGCCCTTGAAGCGCCCCGCGATGCGCACGTTGCCGTTGCCCTCGATCTTGCCCTCGATCGTCAGGTCCGGCGCGATCACGGACTCGCGCGACTCGAGCGACGCACGCACGGGGCGCGCCGGGCTCGGCTCGGGCTGGGCGGCACCGTTACCTGCATAGGCAGGAGCTGGCGCGGTGGCCCGCTCGGCACCGGCGGGAGGGGGAGTGTTTTCTTTCCAGAGCGCCATCGTTGATTCCTCGCAGGCTGGGTAGTGTCTCCGGATGTCCACCACCCGGCCAAATTATGACCAGCGACACTACTCCGCCCTGACGCGACGGTCTAGCGCGGGCACCGCGAAACTGTGGCTACCGTCACACCGGGCCAGGGAACGTCGCCAGCAAAGGTCGCCAGGGCAAGTGGCGACCTGATGCGCTGTGCATCCGGCGTACGCGCCCCGTCGCGACGTGATCCCCAAAAGAGAAAACCCCGTGTGTCTTTCGACACACGGGGCTCTCCGTTTGGGACCCTGACAGTGACCTACTCTAGCGTCGCAACAGGCGAAACTACCATC
>CAJACZ010000091.1 GCA_903938365.1 uncultured Pseudomonadota bacterium
CGGGGTCCGGCGCAGGCCCTCGCGCAGCTGGGTCTGCAGTCGCGCCACGGCATCCAGGTTTGCCGTCGAGTCGTTGCCCTCGAGCTGCCGCGAGAGCTGCTCGCGCGTGGCGCTCAGACGGCGGTCGGTGAGGGCATAGGCATCGAGCAGCTTGCGGTCCCCGAGCACCTGGTAGAGCCGGGCGGTGCGCTCGAGCGAGGCTATGGAGGTCAGCAGTTCCTGGCTGGAGCGGGTGGCTTCGACGCCCTGCGCCACCAGGGCCTGGCTGGTGCTGGCCAGGTCCCGCATCTGGAACGCGGCGTTGAGCACGGCGAGCGCCAGCGGGATAGCCGCCAGCCCGAGGCCGAGCAGCATCAGACTGCCGACGGATTTGGGGCGGACCCAACGCATGGGTCCATTTTAGGTCAAACGGGACGGGTTCTGCGCGACCAACTACCAGGGCGACTGCAGAAGTTTGCGTTCCCACTCCAGCGAGGTGCGCACGATGGTGTCCAGGTCATCGAGGCGCGGAGTCCAGCCCAGCACCGACTTGATCCGGTCCGCCCGTGCCACCAGGACGGGCGGGTCGCCCTCGCGGCGGGGTTCCTCGCGGACCACCAGCTTCTGCCCGGAGATCCGTTCGACGGCGTCGAGCACCTGCCGGACGCTGTAGCCATGGCCATAGCCGCAGTTCAGGGTGGTCGATGGGCCACCCGCGCGCAGATAGGCGAGCGCGTCCACATGGGCGGTCGCCAGGTCCTGCACGTGGATGTAGTCGCGGACGCCGGTGCCGTCGGGGGTCGGGTAGTCCGTTCCGTAGACCGACAGGTGGGGCCGCTTGCCCACGGCATGTTCCGCCGCCACTTTCATGAGCAGGGTCGCGGACCGCGTGGACTGGCCGATCCGGCCGCCGGTGTCGGAGCCCGCGACGTTGAAATATCGCAGCACCACGTGGCGCAGCGGAGTCGCGAGCGACAGGTCGCGCAACATCCATTCCGACATCAGTTTGGAGGTGCCATAGGGGTTGATCGGCGCGGTCGGCGTATCCTCTGCGGCATAGCCGCTGTCGAGGATGCCGTACACTGCGGCGGTCGAGGAGAACACGAAATGCTGGATGCCGTGCTCGGAGCAGGTCTGCAGCAGCGATCGAGTGCTGCAGGTGTTGTTACCGTAGTACTTGAGCGGGTCGCGCACCGACTCGGGGACGATGGTGTGCGCGGCGAAGTGCATCACGGTGTCGACGTCGTGTTCGCGCAGCACGCCCGCCACGAGGGCAGCGTCCCCGACGTTGCCGACGACCAGCGGGACGTCGCCGAGGGCCTGGCGGAAGCCGGTGCCGAGATTGTCGAGCACGACTACGCGCTCGCCGCGGGCGCGCAGCTGGAGGACGACATGGCTGCCGATGTAGCCGGCTCCCCCGGTGACAAGCACGGTTTTCTGGTCCATTCATCAATGATAGCGAAGGCCCGGAGGCCGGTTGTGACGGACGCGGCATTTTGAAGACGGACACGGGGCCGGGTGATCCGGAACTGGCCGACAGGCCTTTTGCCGGGCTCTCGCCGGATGCGGTGATCGACGCCGCCGAGTCGGTCGGCATCGAGTCGGACGGGCGTCTGTTCGCGCTGAACAGTTACGAAAACCGCGTGTACCAGCTCGGTTCCGAGAGCCACGGGACGCTGGTCCTGAAGTTCTACCGGCCCCGGCGCTGGAGCGAGCGCCAGATCCTCGAAGAGCACGCCTTCGCACTCGAGCTGGCGGCGGCGGAGCTGCCGGTGGCGGCGCCGCTCCTGTTCTCGGGCCAGAGTCTCCTGCGCCACGGCGGCATGATGTTCGCGGTCTTCGCCCGCGCGGCGGCACGGCCGGCGGAACTCGATGCGCCCGGCGCGCTGCAGGTCACCGGCCGGACCCTGGCGCGCATCCACGCGGTGGGCGCCCGCGCCAGGTTTGCGGCCCGGCCTGCGCTGAGCACCGAGCGCCTCGGGTGGGCGGCTCGCGACTCGCTGCTCGGGTCGCGCCTGCTCGAGGCGTCGCTCGCGGACAAGTATGCAGAAGCCTCCGGGCGGCTGCTGGAAGCGGTGGAAACCGCGATGGAGGAGGCCGGCCCGGTGTCGATGATCCGCATCCATGGCGATTGCCACGCGGGCAACATCCTGTGGAACGAGCAGGGCCCGGTTTTCGTCGACCTGGACGACTGCATGAGCGGTCCGCGGATCCAGGACCTGTGGATGTTCATTTCGGGGTCGCCGGACGAACGTCGGCGGCAGTGGGACGACCTCATCGAGGGTTACGGGCAGTTCCAGGATCTCGACCCGGCGGAAATCCACCTGATCGAGCCGTTGCGGGCGCTGCGGATGGTTCATCATGCCGCGTGGATCGCTGCCCGCTGGGGCGACCCGGCCTTCCCCCGGGCCTTTCCCTGGTTCACCAGTCCACGGTTCTGGCAGGAGCACCTGAGCGACCTCTGGCAGCAATATGATGCGCTGGGCCAGCCGCCGATGAGTGAACCGTGACAAGGCCCGGATCTGCGTCCCGATTCTGCGACCCTGTCACTAGGTCAGTGGTCGCGAACTGGGATAATGTCACGTAACGGATTCACTACGAGCGTCCCGCGCCGCCGCTCGGTCGAGGGTTACATGAGCCACGCAGTCCCCCCATTGAATGCCACCCTGGTGGCGTTGCTTGCAGCGACGCTCTTGGCGGCGTGTGGTGGGGGCCAGGACGCCGACACAGCGGCCCGCGCCGCGGCGACCCGGCGGGTGGTGGCCTCCGGACCGGAGCAGATGGTCGCGGTGGTTCCGGTCATCCAGGGGGAGTCCCCGCTGGACCTGAGGTTCGAGATCGGGAGCAGGCCCCGGCTGGGTGAGCCCTTCAACGTGTCGCTGGCGGTGTTGTCCAGCGCGCCCGGCGTCCGCAGTTTCACGGTTTCGTTCCAGTCCAGCGATGCCATCGAGGTCGCATCGGGCGGCGAATGGGTCGTCGAACCCAAGCCGAAGTCGGCGGCTATTCACACGCATGAGCTCACTCTGGTGCCGCGCCGGGAGGGGGTTTTCTATGTGCCCCTGGTCGTCGTGGCAAGTCAGGGCGCGGCCCCCGTATCCCGCAGCTTCTCCATTCCCGTCATCGTGGGCGAGGGCGCGACGCCCGGCGCTGCGCCCTGATTGGTGGCCTGCCGACCCCGGACGCGTGCCTGAATTCATGCCGCTGCTGAGCCCCGGGGATCCTGATCCCTGGTGCCTGCATTCCGCCGGGTCCCGGTTTCCCGCGCTGGTGGTGTGTGACCATGCGAGCCGCCGGATGCCGGGGTCGCTGGCGGATCTGGGGCTGCCGCAGGAAGAACTCGAACGGCACATTGCCTGGGATATCGGCGCCGCCGAACTGGCGCGCGGCCTCGCCGGAAGGCTGGGCGTCGCGGCATTGCTGTCCGGATATTCCCGTCTCGTCATCGACTGCAATCGCCACCCGGACGACCCGGGCAGCATCCTGGCGCGGAGCGATGGCACGGTGGTGCCCGGCAACGCCGGACTGGATCCGCGGCAGCGGGAGGCGCGAGTCCGGGAGATCTTCGATCCCTATCATGCCGCCATCGAGCGCGAGCTCGAGTCGATCAGCGCTGGATCGGGCGCGTGCGCCCTGATCTCCGTCCACAGTTTCACGCCGCAGTTCGGCGGGCGGCTGCGACCCTGGCACTGTGGCGTGCTCTGGGACCTGGACGGGCGCATGGCCTGCCCGCTGAGGGACGCGCTGCGTACCGAGCCCGGCTTGGTCGTGGGCGACAACGAGCCCTACTCGGGGCGGCATCCCGCCAACCACACGATCGATGCGCATGCCACCCGGCGCGGCTGGCCGCATGTCTGCATCGAAGTCCGCCAGGACCTGCTGGGCGCTGCGGCCGGCGTGCAAGCCTGGGTGGCGCGTCTCGGCGGACCCCTGGAAACGCTGCTGGCCGACGACCGCCTGTACCGGGCCTCAGGTGATGACGACCACCGGCACGGGTGACAGGTGGATGACTTTCTGGGCCACCGACCCGAGCAGTGCGCCCGAGAGGACTCCCCGTCCGCGGCTGCCGATGATGATTTCATCGATCTGCTTCCCGATCGCGTAATCGACCGTCACCCGTCCGGGATCACCGACACCGATGTGGTGTTCCACCGGGATGCCCGCTTCGCGCAGGCGGTGCAGCGCAGGCTGCAGGACGGTCATCGCTTCGTCGCGGTAGTAACTCTCCAGGTTCTCCTGGCTGATGAACATCTTGACGTTCACGCCGGTCATGGGCAGTTGCACGTTGAGCAACTCGACGCATGCGCCGTCGCGCGTCTGCCGCGCCCGCTGGATCGCGTAGTCCACTGCCCGGTCCGAATGTTGCGAGCCGTCGATCGGCACCAGTAGCTTGAGCATGTTGCCCCCTTAGTCCTGA
>CAJACZ010000092.1 GCA_903938365.1 uncultured Pseudomonadota bacterium
ATGCAGCGTGTCGGCAAGCTCTGGGCGCTGCACGCCCAGCGCTGAGTCCCTCAGCGGTCGCCACTCCGGCGCGCCGCAGAGTAAAGAAAAAACCTCGCCCCACGGGCGGGGTTTTTTTTTGCCGGAACCGCCCTCTGGCCCGGAGCCTGCCCGGCCTCCGCGGGCAAGGGTCAGGGCGTGTCGGCGGGCCTTCCAGCCGGTGGTTCACGCTTGACCACTCGGCGCGCGGGGCTCAATACCGCCAGCCCGACGGTCAGGATCAACGCCACCGCAAACACCGAGAGTTCGAAGGCATACTCGCCGGGCTTCACCCATATCTCCTCGAGATGGCCCCATTTTTCAAGAATTTCGTTCACGTTCCAGGCAATGATCGCAGTCGGGATGGCGTAGCGCAGTGCCGGTGCCATGCGCTGGAACCACCACAGCCTCTGGCCGAGATAGATGGCCCAGATCAGGAAGAACCCGCAGGACGCCGCGGTGACCCAGTGGTCGGTGCCGAAGATGCGGTCGTTGTAGATGACCAGCAGGTAGATGTAGAAAAACCAGGTCACGTAGATGGTTTCCATCGCCACGATGGACGCCAGGTTCCGTCCTGCCGCCGGGCTCTTCTCGCCAGGGTTGAGGCCCAGCCTGCGGTGCAGCCACATGAAGGCGTTGCAGCGGGTGTCGCGATTGAAAAAGAAGAACAGCAGCGACGCGAACATCACGCCTGCCGAAGAGACCATGATCCGGTACTCCGGCAAGGTGTCTTTCGCGCCCCAGCGTATCGGCTGCACGCCCACATCGTCCGCCACATAGACAAAACTGAACTCGATCCACGACAGCCAGATCAGGCTGCCGCCGATGAATCCGAGCAGGGTCGCGGCATTCTCCGCCTTGTCGCGACCGACCCAGACCAGCACCGCGCCGAGGATCCCGAGCAGGAACGCCGCCAGGAAGACGCTGTTCGGGAACCAGCGGTGCTCCATCAGGTACATCACGGTGTGACCCAGCCCCTGCCAGACGTACACGATGAGCAGGGCCAGGATCGCAGGTAGCGGGGCCTGGTAGTACTTCTTGAAGTCTTGGGTGGACATGGTTCGTCCTCCGGATCCGGGCCGGGGTGGCCCCGTCTGTCGAATATAGGACATTCGGGAGCGAATGTGACTGGTCGGTCACACACCCGGCGGCGTTTACAGCCTGGTTGCGATCCAGTCGACATCCTGACTAATGTAGTCCGACGCGGCCTGCGTCCCGCCGGGATACCTGAACTCCATGCTGAAAGAGCTTCGTGGCTATCCCCTCAGGGCCTTCCTCCTCGCGCTGGTGGGCTTGTCATTCGCCAACCTCGACCACTCTCTGTTCGCGCTGGTCCTGACCCAGGTCAAGCAGGAATTCGGCTGGACGGAAGCCGAGCGCGGCCTGTACCTGTGCATCACCTTCATCGCGGCCGGTGTCGTGGTCACACAGGTGGGGGTGCTGGCCGACCGCGTGGGGCGCAAGCGCACTCTCCTCTGGAGCGTCGTCGTCACGCCGGTCTTCGTCTGCGCCATGTTCTGGTCGCAGAGCACGCTGTCCCTGCTCACCCTGCGGGTGCTGGGGTTTGCCTCGGCAGGGGCACAGTCGCCGCTCACGGGAACCCTGGTGATCGAGGAGGCGCCCGCGCGTTACCGCGGCCTGCTGTCCGGCGTGCTGCAGATCGGCTATCCGATCGGGTGGGCGCTCGCCGCGCTGGTCTTCGTGCCGCTGATCTGGGATGCCGAGACCGACCCTGCCGGGTGGCGAAAGGTGTTCCTGCTCGCCCTGATCGGCCTGCCCGTCGCCTGGATGTTCCAGCGTTACCTCAGGGAACCGCCGAGTTGGGAGGCCTCGCGCGCGGCGCGGGCAGCCGAGAAGCCGGTCAGCACCGCGGTGTTGTTCACGCCGGAATACCGGTACCGCACCATCGTGCTGTTTCTCGGGCAGTTCCTCCAGGTGTTCGCCTACGGCTCCACGATCCTGCTGGTGGCCTACTTCCAGGAGGCGCGAGGCTGGAGTTTCGCGCAGGCCAGTTCCCTGGTCGGGATCTCCTACGCGGTTGGCGCCCTCGGGTATGTCCTTGCGGCGATCGTCGGCGAATTTCTCCTGAGCCGTCGCACGGTGATCATGCTGTGGGTGTGGCTGGGGGCGCTGGCCTTCGGCTACACAATATGGCTGGCCGAGGGTTATGTCGGCACTACCGTCGCGTTCTGTGTCACGACGTTCTTTTTTTACGGCGCCACGGCCGTCATCTTCACGTTCACGGCGGAGAACTTCCCGGCCCACCTGCGCGCCACTGCGGTGAGTTTCTCAGGCTCACTCGGGGTCAACCTGGGCGTGGCCTTCGGACCCCTTGCCACATCGCTGATCGTGCCGCTGCATGGCTGGCAGTGGGCGTTCACCGTTGCCGGTGTGCTCCCGCTGCTCGCGTCGGGGCTGGCCTACGCCTTCGCGCGTCCCGTGGGCCGGGACGCGCTGGCCTGAACCTCAGGCCTCCACGGCGGCGATGACATCCGCCTCGCTGGCGGGCATGTCGCGGCCGGTGATTTCCTCCAGCTCGGCCTGTGCGGCCCGCAGCACCCGATCCACGTAGGCCGTACGGCGGTCGCTGCGCTCGCGGGCGGCGGCTTCGGTCGGGGTGTAGCTCTCGATATCGCCGGTACGCAGCACACGGCGACTGTCCAGCAGGCGCTCTACGGTGTCGAGTCGATCGCGGGTCACCGAGAGTTCTTCCATCAGGGTCAGCGATATCCACAACAGTTTGTCGATCGCCGGATCGCTGAAGTACTGGGGCTTCTTGCCCTTCGACACGCGCGCGATGCGTACGGGCGCCGTGGGCGCAGCGGCGAGGCGCGGCTTTGCGGGCCGAGCCGATCGCGGTGCCGCAGACTTGGCTGCCTTGCCGGGTTTCCCCGGGGCTCGCTTGGCGGGGGAGGACTTCTTCGGGGGGGCTCGTCTGGCCATGGACAATCTCCGGATCTGTTTGGGGCTCATCGCCGGGCGACGAGGATCTTCCAGTAGGGTTCTTCGGAATAGAGCCGCTGTTCGCGGCTGCGGCGTACCACATGATCGACGAACTCGACGCGGTCCGGCGCGAAGCCGGCATCCTGCGCCAGCGCCGCCAGGTCCGCGTCGGTCATGTAGCCCGCGAATGTTTCGTTGTTGTTCCAGGTTTCCCAGTTGTAGAGAAACTTCTCCAGCGGGGTTCGACCCCGGGGAATCTCGAGATGCAGCATGAGACCGCCGGGTCGCAGCAGGCGCAGGCATTCACGCAGGATGTTCGCCAGCGCCGACCGTGAGGTCTCATGCAGCATGATGTGCGACACCACGACGTCGAAATGCCCGTCGGGGAATGAGGTCCGCTCCGCGTTCTGCTGGCTGAAGTGCACGCCGACGCCCAGCGCCCGTGCCCGCGCATGGGCATAGCGCAGCTGCGGCGCGGCGACATCGATGGCATGAACTTCGCAATCGGGATAGGCGCGTGCCCAGGGCAGCGTGCTGTTGCCGATCGCACAACCCATATCGAGCAGCCGGGCAGGCTGGAGTTCAGGGTAGCGCTCGCGGCAGTAGTTCAGCAGCAGCTCGCCTAGCACCTCGTTGCGCGGACCTGTGCCGCCAGCGGAGTAGATATTGAGCGCGCGGTCATAGACCGCGCCGGCTGCGACGTCGTCGTCGGTGAATTCGGTGTGGTAGCCGCCCGGCTGCAGATGGATATCCGCAGCCGTGTGGTAGCGGGGAACCACGCAACCCGGATCCAGCGCGAGGGAACCCCGGGCGGTCCGGCCAGCGCGGCGGGCAAGTCGCTTCGCCCGCGCGACCAGTTCGGGCAGCAACCGCTCCGTCGGGTCGATCACCGACTCCCACATCAGTTCCTGGCTGCGCCGCTGCATGGCGCTCCAGAACTGATAGCTCGGCTCACGCTGCATGGCCGCGCGGACTTCGTGCCTGTCGGCCGGCTTGCGGCCGTGCTCCCGCTCGAAGCCGGGCTCGACCCGCGCGCGGTACACCGCGTAGTTGCCGGGCATCAGCCGACTGGCGAGATGCCCGCGGAACGCCCCGACGAACTGCTGCCGCGCGCGCTCGTCATGCAGCGGCCTGGGCAGCAGTTCGTGTTCCTCGAACGGGGCCGACATCGGGGGGGCGCTCAGCGCCTGCCCACCAGGATGTTCCAGAAAAATTCGTCGCCGTAGTTCTTCTGCGTGTCATCGAGTTCGGGCGTGAACTGGTCGACCCTGACCTGGTCCGGCGCAAACCCGGCTTTCAGGGCTTCGCCGCGCAGGTCGAGGTCGGTCATGTACCGGGAGAAGGTCTCGTTGTTGTTGTAAGCCTCCCAGTTGAACATGAACTTCTGCATGTGCGTGCGGCCGCGCGGGATCTCGAGGTGCAGCATCAGGCCACCCGGACGCAGCAGCCTGCGGCTCTCTGCGAGCACCCTGACCAGTGCCGACTTCGAGGTTTCATGCAGCACGATGTGCGAGACCACGAGGTCGAAGCTGCCGTCGGGGAAGTCCGTGTGTTCGGCGTTCTGCTGGCTGAAATCCACGGCGACGCCCAGCGCCTGGGCACGGGCATGTGCATAGCGGAGGATCGGCGCGCCGACGTCCAGTCCGTGCACGCGGGCCTTGGGGAATTCGCGCGCCCAGACGACGCTGCTGTTGCCGATGGCGCAGCCCATGTCGAGGATGCTGCGGGGCGCAAAATCCGGGTGTGCCTTGCGGATGTAGGCCACGAGGGTGTCACCGGTGAGGTTGTTCTCCTCGCCGAGGCCGCCGCCCATGTACAGGTTGATGCCCTTGTCGTAGATGGCTCCCGCGGCGATGTCGTCGGCCGTGAAGTCGGTATGGTAGCCACCCGGCTGCAGGTGGATGTCGGCAGCCGTATGGTAGCGGGGCACCTCAAGCTTCGGATCCAGGCGCAGGGTTCCCTTGCGCTTGCCGGGCAGGGGCCTGGCACCCAGCTTGCGCGCCTTGTCGATCAGTTCGGGCAGCTGCCTCTCGGTGGGGTCGATGACCGATTCCCAGAGCATCTCCTGGCTGCGCCGCTGCATGGCGCTCCAGAACTGATAGAACGGGTTCTTCGTCATCAGTTCGCGGACTTCGTGCTCGCTTTCGGGGTTGCGGCCGGTACGCGCCTTGAAGGCGGGCTCCACCCGCTCGTGGAAGACCCGGTAGTTGCCCGGCATCAGGCGGCCGGACAGATGGCCGCGCAGCGCGGACACGAACTCCTGACGCGAAGCCTCGTCGTGCGTGGTCGCGGGCAGCATGCCGTGTTGCTTGAAGTTAGCCATTGTGAAGTCTCCTTGAGGGGCTCGTCCTTGAGTTCCCCAATCCTAGCGGCAGACCGCAGTGATCAGGAACCGGGCTATGGCTCGTCCGGCGCGCGGACAGGCGCCGACCGCGCATGCTCCGCACGGGCGATCTGATCTTCGCGGAATTCCCGGAAAGGGCGCAACAGGCGTTGCGCGAGGTCGGTGCGGCGGGTCGCCCGCGATTCAGCAACCGCCCCGTCTGCTTCGAAGCCTTCGATCTCCTCGCGGGTCACGCCGGCATGACGTTCGAGCAGCCGCTCGAGGGTGTCGATCCGCTCGAAGGCCACGGCGAGTTCCGTCGCGAGGGTCACGTAGGCCGCGTGCAGCTGGTCGATCGCGGGATCGTCGAACACCACGGGTCGGTGACCCTTGGGTCGGGTTGGCGGCTGCTTGACCGGATCGGCGGGGCTGCTCATGCGTTCTCGATCAGCTCGATCAGTTCGCCGGCCACGCCGACACAGACCCCGGCCCGGCGACCCTCATAGGGCGCCTGGGCGATCGCTGCCGGCGGCGAGATCCATTCCAGCGTCGTCGGCAGGGCGTCCACGCCGAAGCTCACCATCGAGATGGCCGGCGGAAGTTCATCGCCCTCGCTGGTGCGCGGCAGGGTGCCCGGTGGCATGTGGTCTGCCTCGATGAAAGACTGGCCATGCAGGGTGAGGGCGGAGAGCTTGTGATGGGTCTCGGGTGGCAGGCCGTGCGCCTGCGAGATCACCGAGATCACGCCCGGAATGACCGGAGCGGGCGCCACACCGAGGTGCGTGGCGTAGAAATCCGTCAGGGCTTCGCAGGAAGGACCCCCGAGGATCACGATGAAGGTGCGGTCGATGAAGTGTGTCGCCTCCGGCGTGTCGAACTCCGGCATCTTTTCCTTGAACATGGTCAGGTACAGCGATTCGCGTGCCGGTCCCAGCACCTGCATTGCGCGGATCTTGTCCGAGAAGGACAGGTCAGCCGGCGGTCCGATGATGCTGAAGGGCGAGTCTGCGAGCCGCGCAGCGGCCGCGTCGGTGTCCTGCACCATCAGTTCCGCCGCGTTCCAGCCCATGTGCCTGAACGGCACATAGTCCGGTGCCAGTTTGCTTTCGACAAACCGGATGAAGGTCTTGCCGGTTCCTCCGGGCAGCATCAGCGCATAGCGGCGACCGACCAGACCAGGGCGCGCCCAGAGCTGCGCCTGTTGCAGCGTGATGCGTCCATGGTCCACCAGTTCATACCCGAGGTAGAGCTGGTAGGTGTCGATCATCCGCTGCAGTTCGGGCGCCGCGATGGTGACGCAGGAGATGGGTCCTAGGGTGGGCATCTGTGGTGCGCCTCAGGCGGAAGGAGTTTTCAGGGAACCCAGATACTGCTGGACGGTCAGCAGGTCCGCCACCTCGGCGTACTTCGCCTGCAGGTCGAAGAGATTCGCTTCGTGCGGTCCCGGGGCCCGGTCGCCGACAGCTTCGCGCACCACGACCGGCACGAAACCGTGCTGACAGCAGTCCACCGCGCTCGCGCGCACGCAGCCGCTGGTCGACAGGCCGGCGATGAGCACCGTGTCGACCTGCAGCGCGGTCA
>CAJACZ010000093.1 GCA_903938365.1 uncultured Pseudomonadota bacterium
CCGCGGCGCCCAGCGCACCGATCACCTCGCGGCGATTCAGATAGAGCTCAGGCGAGGTGATTTCGGAGGGCCGAAGGAGGGTGGTGTCGCGACGATCCATGCCGGGTCTCCAGGGGCGCCATGATCGGGAAGGGCAGGCTGTCCAGCCGGGGCGCGGGGAAGAGTATGGCCCAGGGTCGCCCCACAGCGCGAGGCGCTGCGGTTCCGCGGCTGCGGGATCCGGCGCGGGGGGCGGTGGTGGTGGGCGGCTCAGCTCCAGTGGACGCACTGGATTGCCCGGCCACCGGCTTCACGCCTGAGGCCCGCGCCGGGATTCACGAGCAGCGCCTGGTCCGCGAGTCTCAGGTGCGGCAGGTCGGGGCTGGAGTTGCCGTAGGCCACGACCGACCGTTCCGGAAAGCGGGCCCGCACGCGTTCGAGCCAGTGCGTCTTCACGACGTCCCGGCAGTTCGGTCCGTCCAGGTGTCCATCGAGGCTGTCACCCTGCCAGATCACGCGGCTGCACACCGTTTCGGAAAATCCGAGGGCGATGCCGATCCGCGGCACATAGAGGTCGACGCTGGCGGACATCAGCACGAGGTGGTCCCCCTGTGCCTGATGGGCGCGGATGGCGGCGATGGCATCCGTGAAGACCCCGCGACGCAGCAGCCGGGGCACGAACTCGGCCGACCAGGCCTCGATCTGTTGACGTGAGCAGCCCGCGAGGGTGGCGTAGATCAGCGCGCCCTTGAGGGCGCCGCGATCCGCCCGGCCCAGCAGGAAGCTCAGCAGGGCCGGCAGCGCCCTGGGCAGCCCCAGGATCCGCGCGGGGTTGCGGAGCAGGTAGCCCGCGACGAACGGGACCAGCGTGTCGCGGTGCGTGATGGTGCCGTCGAGGTCGAAGAAGACGAGCTTCCCTGTTTCCCCGACGGCGGCCCTGCCTTCGATCACTTGCCCCGACGCGGCGTCTTGGCCTTTGCCTTTGCCTTCGCCTTTGCCTTCGCCTTTGCTTTGGGCTGGGCTTTGGCTTTGGGCTGGGCTCTCGCCTTGGCTTTGGCCTTGGCCTTCGGCTTGGCCTTCGGCTTGGCCTTCGGCTTTGCCTTTGCCTTGCCGGGCTTGGTGCCTACCAGCTGGCGCAGGACGTACTGCAGGATGCCGCCATGGCGGTAGTAGTCGCGTTCCTTCGGGGTGTCGATGCGGACCCGCACCTCGAAGACGATCGGCTTGCCGCCGCCCTCAGGGGTTGCCGTGACGGTCACGGCGCGCGCTTCCGCGTTCTGCAGGTCGCCGAACTCGAAGGTCTCGCGCCCGGTGAGGCCGAGGCTCTGCGCGTTCTGGCCCTCAGGGAACTGGCAGGGGAGCACGCCCATGCCGATCAGGTTGGAACGATGGATACGCTCGAAGCTCTCGGCGATCACCGCCTTGACGCCGAGCAGCATGGTGCCCTTCGCCGCCCAGTCGCGCGAAGACCCGGTGCCGTATTCCTTGCCCGCCAGGACCACCAGCGGCGTGCCGGCCTGCTGGTACCTCATCGAGGCGTCGTAGATCGACAGCTGTTCGCCGGACGGGATGTGCACGGTGACTCCGCCCTCGGTGCCGGGAGCCAGCAGGTTGCGCAGGCGGATGTTGGCGAAGGTGCCACGCATCATCACCTCGTGGTTGCCGCGGCGCGCACCGTAGGAGTTGAAGTCGGCTTTCTCCACGCCCTTCGATTCGAGGTAGAGCGCCGCCGGGCTGCCGCGTGCGATGTCGCCTGCGGGCGAGATGTGGTCGGTGGTGACCGAGTCCCCGAGCAGGGCGAGCGCGCGCGCGCCCTTGATGCCGCGCACCTTGCCCGGCTTCATGGTCATGCCATCGAAGTAGGGCGGGTTGCGGACGTAGGTGGAGTCGTCCGCCCACGCATAGAGCTTGCCGGCGGGTACGGCGATGCTCTGCCAGTTCTTGTCGCCGGCGAACACGTCGCCATAGCTGCGCTGGAACATCTTCGAGTCGATGGAATCCCGCACGGTGTCGGCGACTTCCTGCGCACTCGGCCAGATGTCGCGGAGATAGACCGGCTTGCCGTTCCGACCCGTGCCGAGCGGTTCGGTGTCGAGGTCGATGTCCGTGGTGCCGGCGAGCGCGAAGGCCACGACCAGCGGCGGCGAGGCAAGGAAGTTCATCTTCACTTCCGGGTGCACGCGCCCCTCGAAATTGCGGTTGCCCGACAGCACCGAGGTGGCGATCACGTCACCCTGCTTCACGGCGGCGGAGATCTCGGGCTTGAGGGGGCCCGAGTTGCCGATGCAGGTCATGCAACCGTAGCCGGCGATGTAGAAGCCCACGGCTTCGTAGTCGTCGAGCAGCTTGGCTTTCTTCAGGTAGTCGGTGACCACCTTGGAGCCGGGCGAAAGCGTGGTCTTGACCCAGGGCTTGGCTTTGAGGCCGGCGCGCGCGGCATTGCGCGCGAGCAGCGCGGCGCCGAGCATCACCGAAGGGTTGGAGGTGTTGGTGCAGCTCGTGATGGCGGCGATCAGGACAGCGCCGTCCTTCACTTCGTATCCAACGCCGCCGGTGACCGTTCCGGAGCCCGTGGCGCCCGGGTTCTTCCTGGCGCGCTCCTCGGACATCTGGCCCAGGGTCTTGCGGTAGACCTGCTTGACCTGGGTCAGGGGCACCCGATCCTGCGGCCGCTTGGGGCCGGCCAGCGACGGCACCACGGTGCCCATGTCCAGTTCGAGGACGTCCGTGTAGTCGGCCTGCGCGGCGCCGTTGTAGCGCCACATGCCCTGCGCCTTGGCATAGGCTTCGACCAGGGCGATCTGCTCCTTCGGGCGACCCGAGAGCTCGAGGTAGCGCAGGGTTTCCTCGTCGATCGGGAAGATGCCGCAGGTGCTGCCGTATTCCGGCGCCATGTTGGCGATGGTGGCGCGGTCCGCCAGCGGCAGGTTGGCGAGGCCGTCGCCGAAGTACTCGACGAACTTCTCGACCACGCCCTTCTTGCGCAGGATCTCGGTGATGGTGAGCACGAGGTCGGTGGCGGTGGTGCCCGCCGGCAGCTGGCCCGTGAGCTTGAAGCCCACGACCTGCGGGATGAGCATGGTGACCGGCTGGCCGAGCATGGCGGCCTCGGCCTCGATGCCGCCGACGCCCCAGCCCAGCACGCCGAGGCCGTTGATCATGGTGGTGTGCGAGTCGGTGCCCACCAGCGTGTCCGGGTAGGCCTGCGACTTGCGCCCGTCCTTGTTTTCGAACACGACACGGCCCAGGTACTCGAGGTTGACCTGGTGCACGATGCCGGTGCTTGGCGGCACGACCTTGAAGTTCTTGAATGCGGTCTGGCCCCAGCGCAGGAACGCGTAGCGTTCGCCGTTGCGCTGGAATTCGATCCTGGTGTTGCGCGCCAGGGAACCGGCGGCGCCGTAGTCATCGGCCTGGACGGAGTGGTCGATGACCAGTTCCGCCGGGGCGAGGGGATTGACCTTCCTCGGGTCACCGCCGAGCTTGCGGATCGCCTCGCGCATCGCGGCGAGGTCGACCACGCAGGGCACGCCCGTGAAGTCCTGCATGATCACGCGGGCGGGGGTGAAGGAGATTTCATGGGACGGGGCAGCCTTGGCCTGCCAGTCGAGGAGGGCCTCGACGTCCTTGCGCGTGACGTTCACGCCATCCTCGAAGCGGAGCAGGTTCTCCAGCAGGATCTTCAGCGAGTAGGGCAGCCGCGCGACCTTGTCCTGCGGCAATGCCGACAGGCTCCAGATATCGTACTTGCGCGAGCCGACCTTGAGCTCCTTGCGGGCCTTGAAGCTGTCCGTCATGAATCCTCCGGGGAGATGCAGGCCGCGGGCGAACGCCCGTGGCAAAACCCGATCATATCGCTTGCGCCTCACGCGCTCCATCGCCGCATGGGCGGAAGGTGCGTTCGATCACGGCGCCGCCGAGGCAGCGCGTGCCCGAGTAGATCACCATCGACTGGCCCGGCGTGACGGCGCGCTGCGGTGCGGCGAAGCGGGCGCGCAGTCGGCCGTCGGCAAGCGGCTCGATCCACGCGGCCTGGTCTGCCTGGCGGTAACGCAGCTTGACCATCGCGTGGAACGGCCGGGTCAGCCTCTCGACCAGCCAGTGGGCAGGCTCCGATTCGAGCTCTGTGCTCATCAGCAGCGGGTGATCGTGGCCCTGCACGACGACCAGCGTGTTGCGTGCCGCATCCTTGGCGGCGACATACCACGGCTGCTCCGGGAATCCCGCCTGGCCGCCGATCAGCAGGCCGTTACGCTGTCCGAGGGTGTGGTACGCGAGGCCGCGGTGTACGCCGACGCGCAGGCCCCCGTCCGTCTCGATCGGGCCGGGCTGGTCCGGCAGGTACTGTGCAAGGAATTCGCGGAAGGGCCGCTCACCGATGAAGCAGATGCCGGTGCTGTCCGGCTTGTCGTGGACGGGCAGGCCAGCGGCGCGCGCCAGGGCACGCACTTCCGTCTTGGGCAGTTCGCCGAGGGGGAACCTTGCGCGGGCCAGTTCGTCGCGCCCCACGGCATGCAGGAAATAAGACTGGTCCTTGGCAAGATCGACAGCCTTGTGCAGCTCCGCCCCCTCCGCTCCGGCGGCTTGCCGGGCGTAGTGCCCCGTGGCGAGGATCTCCCCGCCGAGGCGCCGCGCATGCGCCAGGCAGACTCCGAATTTTATCTCGCGGTTGCAGAGCACGTCGGGGTTGGGGGTGCGGCCGGCCCGGTGTTCGCTCAGGAAGTTCCCGAAGACCCGCTGGCGGTATTCCTCGGCGAAGCTTGCGCGGTGCAGCGGAATGCCCAGTTCCTCGCACACCCGGCGCGCGTCCTGGAAGTCCGCTGCGCTCGTGCAGTAGGTGTCGTCCTCGTCCCAGTTGCTCATGAAGAGCCCGTGGACTTCCAGCCCCTGGCGCCGCAGCAGCAGCGCCGCCACGGCCGAGTCCACGCCGCCCGAGAGCCCGACGATGATGCGCGCTCCCATCAGCCGCGTCCGCCGGGCGGCGCGATGCAGACGACCGTCTCGAGCGGCGCGCGCCGACCCGAGAGGTAGTCGTCCACGCACTGCAGCACGAGCGGGCTGCGCAACTGCGCGGAACGCGCTGCCAGTTCGCTGCGGGACAGCCAGGTCGCCTGCACGATATCCGCGTCCAGGGTCCGTTCCGGATGGTGGGTCGTCACGTCCCCGACAAAGGCGAAGCGCAGCATCAGCGCATCGGTGGCGGGGTTGTGCCAGAGGTAAGTGCCGAGCAGCGCGGTCGGCGCGAAAGACCAGCCGGTTTCCTCGAGAGTTTCGCGCACGGCCGCCTCGAGAATGGTCTCGCCGGGCTCGACATGGCCCGCGGGCTGGTTGATGACGAGCCGGCCGGCGTCGCGTTCCTCGACGACCAGGAAGCGTGCATCGCGCTCGATGATCGCGGCGACGGTGATGGCGGGCCGGACGCTCAAGGGCGCAGGCCTTGCGGCGGGCGTTCCGGCCTCAGCGGCTTCCGGCGCGGATCGTGACCGGTTCGGGCTCGTTGGCCAGCCA
>CAJACZ010000094.1 GCA_903938365.1 uncultured Pseudomonadota bacterium
CCCGCGAGGCACAGGGGCAGCAGCACGAAGGGCAGCGATGCGGCGGCGCGGATCGCGCTCACCTGCAGGGGCGGGTAGTGGGCGGAGAAGGTTTTCAGCAGCGCGTCCATGAAGGAGAACGCCGCGACAGCGATGAACATCGCCGCGACGCCCCGCGTGGTGGTGCCGCTCAAGCGCGCTGCAACCGGCCGCGGGCCCGAGGATGCCGCCGTGCACGCTCCGGAATGTGCCTTTCCAGATCCGTCAAGGTGTCAAATCTGGAAAATTGATCAAAAACAGAGCAGGCAGCCATTGGGAAAATTGAAACCATTCATTCAAAATTGTGATATCAAAGAATCGATAAAAAGCACAAAAAAACTAACCACTAATGCGTTGCTTTTCTAATACATGAAAGACATCAATCTCGCGCCGGCTCTGGTCCTGGCCGCCCAGAACGACAAGTCCTCGATCTCCAACCTGGTCCTGACCTACCGCGTGCACGGCCTGGGCGGGGATCGCGCCTGCCGCAGGCTGATCGACGAACTCGCGACCATGCGCTACCTCGAGATCCGGCAGGCGCAGAGCGTGGACCGGCGCGAGAAATCCGTGCACTTCACCGATCAGGCGCGTCAATGGCTGCGCGAGTTCCGTGCGGCCCTCGAGCATCTCGCGCGCTGAGCGGCACCGTCACGCCGTGGCGGCTTGGCCCCGCCGGGCTACTTCCGCACCGGCACGATCGTGATCTCGACGCGGCGGTTCTGCTGCCGGCCCTCGGCGGTCTCGTTGCTGGCGACCGGATGGTCCTCGCCGGCTCCCACCGCGATCATCCTCTCGCGTTTGACGCCCCGGTTCTGCAGGTAGGCGATCACTGAGTCGGCACGCCGCCCGGAGAGCGCGCGGTTGTATTCGGCGCTGCCGGTCGAATCCGTATGGCCTGCGACCTCCACTACCGTCTGTCCGTACTCGGCCAGCGTCGCGGCCACCTGGTCGAGCACCGGATAGAACGGCGGATTCAGGGCCGCGCTGTCGGTCCCGAAGGTGATGTTGCCGGGCATGTTGAGCGTGATGTTGTCGCCCGAGCGCTGCACGTCGACGCCGGTGCCGGCGAGCTGTTCGCGCAGCTTCCGCTCCTGCCGGTCCTGGTAGTTGCCGATGGCGCCGCCGGCGAGCCCGCCGAGCGCTGCGCCGATCATCGCGTTGTCGAGCTTGTCGCCCTTGCTGAGCAGGCCGATGACCGCGCCGGCTGCCGCACCGTAGCCCGCGCCGCGGCGGGTCTTGGCGTAGTCGGGGCTGGTGGCTGCGGAGTCGAGCGTCTGGCATCCCGCGACGCAGAGCGCGACGCCGAGGACGATGGCGGCCCTGGAAGCCCTGGACATGACGCGCATGGTCGTTCTCCTGGTCTGCTTGGGCGAGACGGGCCCGAGGCGCGCATTGTACTCCACGGGTCTGCCCGGGCCCGGTCATCGCGCGACGCCCGCTTGCAGGACCTCCGGTACCCTCGCAGGATAGCGACACCATGATCAGATTCATCCTTGGCTGCGCCTGTGCAGCAACGTTCGCCCTGCTGTCCGCCCCGGTGTCTGCGGCCGATGATCCGGTTGCGGCCTGCGATCGCCTGGCCGCGCATCCCGAGGACCCGCAGAAGGTCACGCCCGGACTGTCCGCCGAGCAGATCGACTACCCGGCCGCGACCGCCGCCTGCGAAGCCGCCGTCGCCGCCGCGCCGGACAACCTGCGCGCGCGGTACCAGCTGGCGCGCGTGCTGTTCTATGCCAACCAGAACGAGCGCGCGGTCGAGCAGATGCGGATCGCCGCCGACGGGGGCTACGTGCAGGCCCAGTACATCTACGCGACCTTCATCGCGCGCGGCCGCCCGTATGCGCCCAAGGACATCTGCCTGGCCGGCCGCTACTGGCTGAAATCCTCCGCGGCAGGCCGCCAGTCGGCGCGCGTGCAGTACGTGCGCTACGCGCTGCGCGAGAGTTTCGCGAACTGCCCCGATGCCGCCACCTGGGACGAGATGCGGGCGCTGCTGGACGCTGCGGCCCGCGACGCCGTCGGGATCTACCAGCAGGCGATCGTCGAGGACCTGGGCGAGGCGCTGGCCGCGCGCCTGCCCGATGCCGCGCAGACCGCCTGGCGGCGCTGCGCCGCGACGCTCGGCACGCCGGCCGACCAGCCGGTGCGCGTGCGTCGTTTCGGCGACGCGGCGAAGACCACCGACTGGATCAACTCGCTGATCCTGTCCGGCGAGAAGACCATTACCGCGCTCACGCCCTGGGCCTACGAAGGCAAGCCTGCGCAGCGCCCCTTTGAAGGCGGTTATTCGGTGATGACCGATGCGGCGGGCGTGCCGCGAGCCGTGCTGCGCACCACGCAGTTGCGCACCATGCCGTTCGCTGCGGTGACGGAGGAGTACAGCCAGTACGAAGGCAAGCCGGTGCGGCCCATCGCCGAATGGCAGCGCGTGCACCGCGACTATTTCACGCGCATCCTGCAGCCGCTGGGCCGGTCCTGGTCGCCGGACATGCCGGTCACGCTGGAGCGCTTCGAAGTCGCCTGCCGCGCGCCTTGAGCGGCGCGGCCTCCGGGCCTGCGTGGGCGTCGGCGCTGTGGCTGCTGCTCGTTGCGCCGGCGCTCCTGTACGCCGCGGGCCCGATCTCGCCGTGCTCTCCCGCCAGCGCCGATCATTGCGGCTTCGATCGCCCCGAGGACCTGGCGATGCTGCCCGGGGGGCGCTGGCTGGCGGTCAGTCAGAAGTCGGCGGTGGCGCCGCTGCTGCTGCTGGACACGGTGTCGGGCGAGCGGGTGCCCGCAACTTTTCAAAACGGCTCGCCGCGCCCGGTCGCGGCCTGGTCGGAAGGCGCCTGCGCGGGCCCTCCTGCGGTGTTCGAGCCGGCCGGCATCGCGGTGCAACGGGTGGACGGGGAACTCTGGCTCGCGGCCATCAACCACGCGAAACCGGCGCGCATCGAACTGTTTGCGCTCGCGGGCACTGCCGAACAACCCGCGCCCGAGTGGCGCGACTGCGTCGCGGTGCCGGAACAGTACGCCCTCAACGACGTGGCGCTGGCGACGGACGGCAGCCTCTACGCCACGCACATGTTCACGCCGGCGACCTCCGCCGCAGCGGGCGCACGCCTGCGTGCGCGCTTTCTCGCGGGCGAACCGACGGGCCATGCGCTGCGATGGCGGCGCGGCGCGGGGTGGTCGAAGGTTCAGGGCACGGAGCTGTCCTTCGCCAACGGCATCGCCCTCTCCCATGACGGCCGCTGGCTCGCGGTGTCCGGCACCTTCGACCAGGCTGTGCTGCTGGTCGATCTCGCCGGCCCGGAACGCGCCCCGCGACGGCCGTCGCCGCGGCGGGTCGCGCTCGGGCTGCAGCCCGACAACCTGACGCCTGCGGGCGCCGCGGGTTTCATCGTCGCCGGGCATACCGGCGTGCCGGTCACGGGCGTCGATCCCTGCCGTCCGCCCGACGCGGCACCCTGCGGTTTCCCGTTCGCCGTCGCGCAGTTGAGCGCGCCGGTCGGCGCTGCGGCGCCGCTCCTGAGCACGGTGCTGGACGATCCCGGCCTGCGCACGCCCGGGGCATCGGTGGCCGTCCGCGACGGCGACCGGCTGTTCCTCGGCAGCGCCTTCGGCGATCGCGTCAGTGTCAGGAGGGTCGTGGGGCGTTGAATGTTGGCACCGGGGTCCTTATCTTAGTTGTCGGATGACCGACATCGCCCTCCA
>CAJACZ010000095.1 GCA_903938365.1 uncultured Pseudomonadota bacterium
GCACGAGACGCGCGCTGCGGGCGTGCCCGGCGAGTGGGACAAGGTCGTCATCATGGGCCGCCAGATCGCCCCGGATGATCCGCTGTTTGCCGGCGTTGCGGTCTCGGGCACGGGTTCGGACGTGGATTCCGCGCTGGATCTGCCTTTGGGCGAAGGCGACCAGCCGCTCGACTTCGACTTCGTAAGCGACGGTGGCGCGGCGACCCAGCTTCTCGATACGGCTGAGGTCGGTGAGGATCTCGCGAACCCTGAATCCGACAGCCCGACTGAAATCTTCGACCTGAGTGAGGATGATGGTGAGGGCGGCGTGTCGCTGCGCTTCACGGACTCGCCCACGATGGAATCTTCCCGTCTCGATCTCGATCTCGGTGAGGGCGATGAGCTTTCGGAGGCGCCGACCGTGGAGCAGCCCGGGCTGTCAGCCGCCGGGGGATTTGCGCTGCGCCAGAAACTGGATGCGGCGCTGCGCGAGGGCGAAGCGTCGGTTGAACAGACTGCTGAGCTTGCGATCGACGACCTGGGGCTCGATCTGGGCGATCTCGACAAACTCGATGGCGACGACGACGGCGCCGACGTCATCGATCTGTCCGAGCGCCGCAACGAACGTGCCCAGCAGCAGTCCGCGGCCGCCCTCCTGGCCAGGGAGGCTGAACAGGACGCTTCCGCTACCGCGCTGATCGAGGTGCCTGAGGCGCAACGTCTCGAGCCCGACTTCGACCTCTCTGCGTTTGAGACCTCTGAGGTCCTCGAGTCTGGCGAGCCCGATACGGACGCGGCGGCCACCCTGATCGAACCGCTCCAGGACCTTGGGTCCGGACTCGGCAGGGATCTTGCGTCCGACGAGGTTTACGATTTCGACCTGAATCTCGACGATGTGCTGTCGCCCGCGGCAAGCATGACCGCCGAGTCCATGACCGCCGAGTCGGACCTGGCCGAACTGGAAGACCTGACGGCGAAGTTCGAGTCCGGTGCGGTGGGGCGGCAGTCCGATTTCGGGGCGCCTGCGGAGTCCACACGCGCTGATGAGTCGTCGATTGAACCCCAGGTGGTGCTCGATTCGGCTGACGACGAACTGCTGCTCAACGCGTTCGAGCCTGCGACCATCAGCGAAGTCGGTACCAAGCTCGATCTTGCGCGGGCCTATATCGACATGGGCGATCCCGATGGGGCACGCAGCATCCTGCTCGAGGTGCTGCAGGAAGGCTCGGTGACCCAGAAGCAGGAAGCGCAGCGCCTGGTCGAAGCCCTGCCGGGCTGACGACCGCCGCCCGCGATAGCCCAGGGGCGCCATGCACGGCCTCCCGTCGAGCACCCGGCGCCTCGCGCTGGGCATCGAATACGACGGCTCGGCGTTCTGTGGCTGGCAGGCGCAGAGCGGCCTGCGCTGTGTCGAGTCGGAACTGGCCGCCGCGATCGCCCGGGTGGCGGATCACCCGGTGGAACTCGTCTGTGGCGGCCGTACGGACTCGGGCGTGCACGCGGCAGGGCAGGTGGTGCACTTCGACACCCCGGCGCGACGCAGGCTCCGGGCCTGGGTGCTCGGGGTCAATGCAGGCCTGGATCCGCGCATCAGCGTGAGCTGGGCCGCGCCGGTGGCTGATCATTTCCATGCAAGGTTTTCGGCCACCGCCCGCTGTTACCGCTATTCCATCCTGAACCGCATGGCGCGCTCGGCGCTGGCCGCGGGTCGCCATGCCTGGATCCCGTACCCGCTGGATACTGCGGTAATGCAGCAGGCGGCCGACCGTCTGGTCGGCGAACATGATTTCAGTGCATTCCGCGCGGCCGAGTGCCAGTCCCGCTCCACCGTCCGGCGGATCGACGCGCTGGTTGTCCACCGGGAGGGCGATGTCGTGCGCATCGAGGTCCGCGCCAACGCTTTCCTGCACCACATGGTGCGCAACATCGCCGGACTGCTGATTGCCGTCGGGCGGGGCGCGCGCGTACCCGGGGACGTCGACCGGATCCTCGCCTCGCGGGATCGCCGGCAGAACAGCGCGACAGCGCCGGCCGAGGGTCTGTGCCTGATGTCCGTGGTCTACCCCGGTGCGTTCGGCCTGCCCGGCGATCCGCTATAGTCTTCCTCTTCTAGGTCGCCGGACGGGTTCAGGCATGTCATGGTTCGAGAAAATCATGCCCTCGCGCATCAAGACCGAGCGCCGCACGCGTTCGGTTCCCGAGGGTCTCTGGAGCAAGTGTCCCTCCTGCGATTCAGTCCTCTACCGGGCTGAACTCGAGCGCAACCTGAACGTCTGCCCGAAGTGCAGCCATCACATGCGCATCGGTGCCCGGGAGCGCCTGCATCGCCTGCTCGACCCGGATACAGGGGTGGAGATCGGCGCGTCGGTGCAGCCCGAAGATCCGCTGCGTTTCAAGGACAGCAAGCGGTACAAGGATCGTCTCTCGGCTGCCCAGAAGGCCACCGGGGAGAAGGACGCACTGATCGTCATGGCCGGCACCCTGCAGGGCCTCGGAGTCGTGGCCTGCGCGTTCGAGTTCCAGTTCCTCGGCGGATCCATGGGCTCGGTCGTGGGCGAGCGCTTCCACAGGGCGGTCGACCATGCCATCCGTCATCGCTGCCCGCTGATCTGTTTCTCCTCGAGCGGCGGCGCGCGCATGCAGGAAGCCTTGCTGTCGCTGTTGCAGATGGCCAAGACCAGCGCGGCGCTGGCGCGACTCGCGCAGGCCCACCTGCCGTACATCTCCGTGCTCACCGATCCGACGATGGGCGGAGTGTCCGCGAGCCTGGCGATGCTCGGCGACCTCAACATCGCCGAGCCCAAGGCGCTGATCGGGTTCGCGGGCCCGCGCGTCATCCAGCAGACCGTGCGTGAAACCCTTCCAGAGGGGTTTCAGCGCAGCGAGTTCCTGCTGGAGCACGGCGTGATCGACATGATCGTCGATCGGCGCGACATGCGGGATCGGCTCTCGCACGTGCTGCACCTGCTGATGAAGCGGCCCGCGCAGGCGGAGCATGCGGACGCTTGACGAGTGGCTGGCCCACCAGCAGGCGCAGCATTCCCGGACCATAGACCTTGGCCTCGAGCGGGTGGCCGAGGTCGCCTTGCGCCTCGGTCTCCTGCCCGCTGCGATGCCGGTGGTGCTGGTCGGAGGGACGAACGGCAAGGGTTCCACGGTCGCATTCCTGACCGCGATCGCGCGGGAGGCCGGCCTGCGCGTCGGCACCTACACCTCACCCCACCTCGTGCGGTACGCGGAGCGGGTCGCGCTCGACGGCGAGCCGGTCGATGAGCAGCTGCTGCTCGAATCCTTCGAGCGCATCGAGGTCGAGCGCCGCGAAGTCCCGCTGACTTTCTTCGAATACGGCACGCTGGCCGCTTATGACATCTTCCGTCACGCCGCAGTGGATCTCGCCGTGGTCGAGGTGGGACTGGGCGGCCGTCTGGATGCGACCAATATCGTCGATGCAGACGTGGCCGTGGTCTGCTCGATCGGGCTGGATCACACCGATTGGCTCGGGCCGACGCTCGAGGATATCGGGCGCGAGAAAGCCGGAATATTCCGTCCCGGGCGGGC
>CAJACZ010000096.1 GCA_903938365.1 uncultured Pseudomonadota bacterium
CGGCAAGTGGCAGCTCGGCCGCCAGTACCAGGCGCTGAATCCCGCAGTGTCGACGAGCGTGGGGCCGGGCAAGGTCGAGGTGGTCGAGATCTTCTGGTACGGCTGCGGTGCCTGTTACACGCTCGACCCGTACCTCGAGAGCTGGAAGAAGACCGCGCCCGCACACGTGGAGTTCGTCCGGCTGCCCGTGACCTGGAACGCCGGCGCCAAGCTGCATGCGCGCCTGTTCTACACGCTGCGCGCGTTGAAGCAGGACACGCGGCTGCATGCCAAGGTGTTCGACACCATTCATCGCGGCGGCAACAACCTGCTGGGTCGTGACGAGGCCTCGACCCTGGAACTGCAGACGGCCTGGGCGAAGCAGAACGGCATCGACCCCAAGGCGTTCAGTGACGCCTGGAACTCGATGGCGGTGGCCACGCGACTGCGCCAGGCCGACGACCTGCTGCGCCGCTACAAGCCGGGGGGCACCCCGTTCATGGTGATCAACGGCCGCTACACCACGGATATCCAGCTCGCGGGCGGCATCCCGCCGATGCTGGAGATGATCAACGACCTCGCCGCAGCGGAAAAGCGCCGCTGAGGCCGCGGGCTCAGAACGAGACGTTGTAAAAGACGATCGGGCCTTCGTAGACCCAGTCGAGGTTGCCCGTGAAGCTTTCGCTCTTGGCGTCGACGTTCAGGCCGAAGCGGTTGTAGCCGACGCCCAGCCCGACCCATTTGCTGGGCTGCCAGTGCAGGGCGACACGGTAGTCCTGCAGGTCGCCTTCGTAGTCGCCGATGGCGAGCTTGAAGTACTGCGCCGAGGCACCGAGCCAGAAGTTACCCGGCAGCGCCCAGGTGCCGCGCAGTCCGACCACGGGCAGGGGCGCGCCCACGCTGGCGTCGCTGCTGAGGCGCCGCGAGGCCGTGTTGCCCTGTGCGCTCAGGGTCGCGGCGAGCGAGGCTTCGACATCGGTGTAGTGCACGCCGACCGATGCGGCCAGTTCGTACTTCGCGCGGCGCAGGAACGCGTACTCGTAGGACAGTTCGTACACCGAGAAGCCGAACTCCGAGTCCACCTTGGCGTTGACGGGGTAGGTGACGCCGTCGAACTCGATTTCCTGCGAGAGAGTCACGGACCGGTTGGTCGAGGAGCCGAAGGCCAGCGCGCGGATCTTGTGCTTGTCGGCGAAACGCCAGTACGCGTCCGCACGGAAGCGATTGGCCTCGCCCTGGCCGAAGGTCTCTTCCCAGTTGATCGGCGTGCCGAGGTCGGTGGCGTCGCCATCGACGCGGATGAGCGTGTCCGTGTTGATGACGAAGGTGCCGAGCGTCACGTTGAAACGGTCCGTCAGCAGGTCGGGTGCGTCGCTGGCCCGAGCGGGCGCCGACAGCAGGCACAGGCCCGCAAGGGCCGCCAACGAAGAACGTACGAGCGCGGAAGGCTGGGGCATGTCGTGAATCACTCTGCTGGAATGGAACGATGTGTTGCAGGTAGCGGAATCATACCTTCGCTTCCTGCGCGGAGGGGAATCGACCACAGGAAGTGGGTGCGCAACTGTCCTGCGGCGAAGGCCGGATCCGCTGCGAGCTGTGGCGCGCCCCGCGTGACCGGCAGGAACCCGACGGACGGGTAGCTTGCGCGCTGGTGGCATGCGAGACAGTTGCTGACTGTGCCGCCGCCCTGGCCGCCATCGGGGAAGCGGGCCTCGAGCCAGGGGTTGAAGCTGATGTGCGGCTTGCCTTCGCGGGTGGTCGGCAGGACGGCGTCGAAAGCGACATCGAGCAGGTACTGGCGCCAGGGCGCGGCCAGGCCCGCGGGCCGTCCGGCGGCGAACCCACCCGTATCCGGCACGTCGTGCCACCAGAGCGTGACCCAGACCCAGTTGCTGATCTCGCGGGTCGCCAGGTGCACGGCGACGAGCGCCAGCACGTCGCCGGCGACCAGCGGACGACCCAGCACGAGTCGCGCCGCCTTGTTCGAGCGGGCGTCGCGCATCAGCCGTGCTGCCTGCGGCCCGTCCAGCACGGCATGGTAGGTGGCGTCGAGCGGCATCCGGCGCGCCGCGGGGAATGCGCGCCCGGCGAACTCCAGCCGCGCCGTTCTGGCCGTGTCGGCGGAGCCGGCGGTGGCGGCCGGGCCCGAGGCAGAAGGCATCGGATCGAGGGCGACCACCCGGCTCCAGCGGGTGTGATCGGTGCCGCCGCGGCGCACCGCGTTGAGACCGGGGTCCCAGACCGGCAGCGGCGCGAGGCCCTGCGGCGCCACCGGCCACCAGGCCGTCTTCAGCACGATGGCCTCCGCCGGAAAGGGCGGCACGCTGCGCATGCCCGGCAGGTGCTCATCGGCCGGTCCCTGGCTGCGCAGGCGCTCGAGGCTCGCGCGCTCGTGCAGTCGATGCCTGCGGATGTGCTGCGCGGCTGCGTCGTTGTAGAAGGTCCGCGTGATCACCGGGGCTTCCGCGGATGCGTGGGCACCGGCGCGGGCGGGCGCCGCTCCGGTGCCGTCCTGGCCGGCGTTCGCGAACACTTCGTCTTCGTCAGGCCAGGAGGTGAAGGCAGGATCCGTGCCGGGTGCTGTCGTGCGGGTCAGGCGGTCGACCAGCGACCAGGCGTGGCGCCGCTGCGCCACCTGATCGCCGGTGGTCCTGTAGGTTTCGAGGACGGGATCCGGCTGCGCGTGCTGCGGCGTGGCGGCTCCGGCGGCTCCGACGCCCCCGAGCGCGGCGCAGAGCAGTGTGGCGCCGGCCTGCGCCGCGC
>CAJACZ010000097.1 GCA_903938365.1 uncultured Pseudomonadota bacterium
ACCGTGTCCCAGCGCTCGAGTTCGAGCGCGAGCGGCGTGGTCCTGCCCTGCACCGTCGCGCAGGCCTCGCGGGCCTTGTCGAGCGTGCGGCCCGTGGCGATGACGTGCGCCCCGCGCAGCGCGAGCACGCGCAGGGTCTCGAGGCCGAGCCCGGAGGTCGCGCCCGTCACCAGCACGGTGCGACCGCTGAGGTCGATGCCCGCCGTGACTTCCTCGGCCGTGCTCTTCGCGCCGAAGGGCCCGAGCGGCACGCCCGCGGGGCGCAGCACCGGTGCGTCGCTGCCGCGCGAGCAGGACACCAGCAGGGGCGCCGCGGCGGCCGCCCCCGCGGTCGCCAGAAACCGGCGACGGTCGATCGAGTGGCTGCGCCCGCCGCCGGTGCTCATGGGCTCAACCCCGCGTGAAACGCAGGGTCATGCGGTCGGACTCGCCGATCGCGTCGTACTTGCTGCGGTCGAAGGCCGGATCCGGCGCCTTGCCCGAGCCATAGGGCACGGTGATCGCCGTCGGCGGCAGCGTCCAGACACCGAAGGGGTGATCCTTGGTGTCCTTCGGGTTGGCGTTGATTTCGGAGCGGGCGACCAGCTTCAGGCCCGCCTTGGCGGCCGCCTCGATCACGAAGGCCTCGGTGACGTAGCCGCTCACGGCCTTCGGGTCCTGCGCGCCGGGGTTTGCGCGGTGCTGCTCGATCGCCAGCGTGCCGCCCGGCTTGAGGCCGCGCGCCAGTTGCGCGAAGTATTGCTCGACCATGCCGTCCTGGCGCATCCAGCCGTGCACCGAGCGCGACACGAGGATCAGGTCGTACTGGGCGTCGGCCAGCGGCGCGGCCACGGGGCCCCAGTTGACCAGGTCCACCTTGCCATAGACCGCAGCATTGGCGAACTTCGCGGCGAAGCCCTCGCGCGCCTTGCGCTGCCCCTCGGTAACCGCCGGGTTCAGCAGGTCCGACGCGGTCGCCGCATAGCGGCCCTGGGTGCGCGCCGCGTAGGGCGCGAGGATCTGCGTCCACCAGCCATCGCCGGGCTGCACTTCGAGGATGCTCGCGCCGGGCTTGAGGCCCCAGAACGCCAGCGACTCGACCGGATGACGCGCTGCATCGCGGGATTTCTGCTCGGCACTGCGCCACTCGCCCGCGACCACCGCGGCGAGCACCGGATCAGCGTTTGCAGACTGCGCGGCCGCCGGCGGCAGCGCAAGACAGGTGGTGAAGGCAGCGAAGGCTGCGAGAAACAGGTTTCGACGGATGTTGGCCACGGGACCCTCCTTGGTCAGGGCTGGGACAGTAAACACCGGCAGAGGCTAGCAGAAGGCGCAGCCCCGGCCCAAGGTCCCGCGGGCGCCGACACTGCCTGCTGGCCACGCCGCGCCAGGCCACGCCGCGCCGCGTCGCGCCGGCTTGCACCACGGCCGGCCGGCAGGGCAGAGTTCGCGCGCCAGCCGCGGAGCCCTCTTTGAACCCACCCTCAGCGTCATCGCCCGCCGGCGGACTTCGTGTCCGGACGGCCTGCCTCGCCGACGTCGCCGGCCTGGTGCAGCTCGTGAACTCGGCTTACCGGGGTGACAGCAGCCGCGCCGGCTGGACCACTGAAGCGGACCTGCTCGACGGCCAGCGCACAGACGCCGCGGCGCTGCAGGAATTCATCGAGGCCGGGCAGCACGCGGACGACCGCGCCCTGCTG
>CAJACZ010000098.1 GCA_903938365.1 uncultured Pseudomonadota bacterium
GCGGTCTCCTGGTCGAGCACCGAGCCCGAGGCGCGCACCCGCAACGATCCGGCGCCGAGCCCGCGATCGTGGAGCAGGTTGAGCTTGCCCTCCGAAACGGGTGAATCCGCGCGGAACCCGCCGTCATGCCGCCAGAAACCATAGGCGCCGCTCCCGCCGTTGCCGCCGGACTCGTCCGACGCAGCTGTCGCAAAGCTCGCCAGGACCTGGTCGTCCGCGCCCGTGCCGAGCGAGACCCGCCAGGGGCCGAGTTCCGCCACGTCCGGCGAGATCACGTTGATCACGCCGTGCACGGCGTTCGCGCCATGCACGGTCGTGCCCGGCCCGCGCAGCACTTCGATCGCCTGCGCCTGAGTGGTGTTCACTTCGAACAGTTCGTTGACGTTGCAGAAGCCTACGGGCCGCAGCGGAAAGCCATCTTCCAGCATCAGGAAGGCGCCGCAGGAACCCGGGCCCGTGAGCACCGGCGAGCGGATCGCGGTGAGGCTTTCCTGGCCGCTGCCGCGCTGGATCAGCACACCGGCCACGCGGTTCAGCGCTTCGGCCGCATGGGCGGTATCGAGGCGCCCGAGGACACCGCCCTCTAGGCGGCTGATGCTGCCGGCGATGTCGAGGCGCGGCTGCGCGCGGCGCGTGGCGGTGACGACGATCTCGGAGAGCGCGGCATCGGTCTGGGCAGCCGATGCCGGCACGGCGGGCGCCGCGAGGCCCCAGGCGACCACCCAGGCCAGCGGGAGGCGTGTTCCGGCGATCGGCCACGGGCCTCGGCCCGTGTGTGTGTCCGGCGAGCGGTGCATGCGCGGGATTATCGGTCAATCGCGCCTCCGCTGCCGCACCGCATCGGCAGCCTGCAGGACCGGCTACCCGGCCTTGGCTGCTGGTATCCTCTTTCTCGTGCGCGTTTCCCCGCTGTTCCTGTGCCTGTTGCTGCCGGCGCTCTCGATCGCCGCTGCGGCGCCGTCCGGATCCGTTGCGGGCGAGCCGGAGCGTCTGCGCATCGGGCTCGTGCTGTCGGGCGGCGGCGCGCGCGGGGCGGCCCATATCGGCGTGCTCAAGGTGCTCGAGCAGGAGCGCATCCCGATCGACGCGATCGCCGGCACCAGCATCGGTGCGGTGGTGGGCGGTCTTTATGCGAGCGGCCTCTCCGCTGCCGAAATCGAGGCTGTCATTGGTTCCGCAGAGTGGCTGGCCGCGTTCCGCGACGAGCCTCCCCGTTCGCGCTTGAGTTTTCGCCGCAAGTCCGAGGACCAGAATTTCCTGGTGCGCTTTCCGCTGGGCCTGAAGAGTGGCGATTTCCGCCTGCCCAGGGGGCTGGTGTCGGGGCAGCGACTGCAGCAGGTCCTGCGTCGCCTGACCCTGCCGGTCGTGGCCGCGCGCAGCTTCGACGAACTGCCGACGCCGTTCCGGGCGGTGGCCACGGACCTCGAGAGCGGCGAGGGGGTGGTGCTGGGCGAGGGCGACCTCGTGACCGCGATGCGCGCCAGCGTCTCTGCCCCGGGGGTGTTCGCGCCCGTGGAGCACGAGGGTCGCCTGCTCGTCGATGGCGGGCTTGCTGACAACCTGCCGGTGGATGTGGCCCGTGCCATGGGTGTCGATCGGCTCATCGTGGTGGATGTGGGCTTCCCGCTCCAGGCGCGCTCCGGCCTGGATTCCGTGGGCACCATCTCCAACCAGATGCTGGCCATCCTGATCCGCCGTGGCAGCGATGCGCAACGCCGCTCGCTCAGTCCGCAGGACGTGCTGCTTGCCCCGGCGCTGGGCGAAGCCTCGTCATTCGACTTTGGCCTGATCCCGCGCGCCGTGGAACTGGGTGAGCAGGCCGCCCGGGAACAGCTCGATCGGCTCGCGGAGTTCCGGCTCGAGGCAGGGGCGTACCGCAGGTATGCCGCCGCGCGGGAGTCCGCGCGCCAGCCACCCCCGCGCATCGACTATGTGCGTGTCGCGGAGGGCTCCGAACGCTACCAGCGTGTGCTCGATGCGAACTTCGGCACGCTGGCGGGAACCCAGCCCGATGGCAATGAACTCGACGCCCGCGTCACGACGCTGTATGGGCGCGGCAACCTCGAAACCCTCGAGTACCGCTTCGAGTCCGCAGGCGGGCTGGACGGGATCGCGCTGCGCGCGCGCCGCAATTCCTGGGGGCCCAACTACGTGCGTTTCGGGCTGAGTCTCCAGGACGACTTCGACGGCAATTCCAGCTACAACGCGGCGGCGCGCTTCGTCCTGTCTGAGATCAGCGCGCTCGGCGCCGAGTGGGTCTGGGACCTGCAGGTGGGCGAGAACCCGAGGGTCGCGAGCGAGGTCTATCTGCCCCTCGACGACCGTGCGCGCTGGTTCCTGATGCCGCATGCGCGCTTCGAGGTCCGTAATGTCCCGCTGCTCGAGGAGCAGAGGCGGCTGGCGGAGTTCCGCCTCAGTTCTTTCGAGTACGGACTGGATGCCGGCCGCGAGTTGTCGAACTGGGGTGAAGTGCGCGCCGGCTTCCGGCGTGTCACGGGCAGGTCGAGGGTCCGGCTGGGCGATCCGGCGCTCGAGCCGGAGGATTTCGACGTCCGCGAGTACTTCGCGCGTTTCTCCTACGACGGCCTCGACGATGTGAATTTCCCGCGTCGCGGTCAGTCCCTGCGGGCGGAATGGCGCGGCGAACGCCGCGACCTCGGGTCCGAGCGTTCAGCGGACCTGCTGACCTTCGACTGGCTCGCCGCACGCTCCCGCGGTCGGGACACGGCCGTGCTGTGGACTTCGATGGGCACCAACGTGGATTCCGAGCCGGCCAGCGTCCGGACGCTGTTCCCGCTCGGGGGCTTCCTCAATCTCTCGGGGCTTGCGCCCGATTCGATCTCGGGCCGGCATTTCGCGATCACGCGCCTGATGTATTACCGGCAGATCGGTCGCGGTGGCGAGGGGTTCCTCAACGTTCCCGCCTATGCGGGGCTCTCGTACGAGATCGGCAACGTGTGGGACAACCGCAATGACATCAGCTTCGGTTCGGCGCGCAGGCAGGGCAGCCTGTTCCTGGGCCTCGACACGCTGCTGGGGCCGGTCTACCTCGGAACCGGCTTCGACGACGAGGGCGAGACCGCGTTCTATCTGTTCCTCGGCCGGACCTTCTGAACCTCAGCGCGCGAGTCGCTCGCCGAGCTTCTCGACTTTTTCGTAATTCAGCGCGGGGCGATCCCCCGGCCGCGAGTACTCGTGCTTGCGGCTCAGGTCGGCCAGCGCCGCATCGCGCTCCGCAGGGGTCTCGAACCAGTGCGTGCGGCTCCAGTCGGCACCGAGCAGCGTGCGGAACGGATCGCCAGGGCGCAGCGACACGCGGACCCCGTAGGGCCTGGGAAGCCCGGAGTCGGGGTCGCGGAGATTGTGGGCGTGGCAAGTGGCCATGGTCGTTCAGTCCGGCAGCAGAGGCGCGCCAAGGGTACGGATGGACGTGTCGGGAGACAAGCTCAGAGGGGCTGCGCCTCAGAGTTTCCGGTCGCCCGCGCCTTCCCGATCGGACCAGCCGAGGACCCGCCGCGTGACGAAGCGGTAGACGCGCTTGCCCGTGCTCCGCCAGATCCTCGAGAGGAGCGAGGGCTGCGCGAGGATGCGTTTCTCGCGTGCCGTGAGCCGGTGAGGCAGGTAGGTCCGCTTGTGCTTCAGCAGATGCCGCAGGTCGTCGTGGGCGAGCATGCGGAACAGCCGGCCGCGACGCGGCGCGACCAGCGCCAGCTGGAAGTCCACCAGTGCCGGCAGACCTTCGGGGGTCACCAGCCAGTTCGGTTCCTTGGCCAGGTCGTTGTGCGCCACACGGCGCGCGTGCAGCCGGCGCAGCAGATGCAGCGCCTCGCGGTAGTACTTCGGGTCGGCGGGGCGTGCGAGCTGCATGGGCTGCCCCTCGATCCAGGCTCGTTCGATCTGGCCCCCCGCCGCGCCCAGCAGTCGGGGGATGCCGTCGAGGCCTGCGAGGGTCTCGAGTGCCCGGCGCTCGCGGCGGGCCAGATGCCGCGCCAGCCCGGCCAGCCACCAGCGCGCCGCGCCGGTGTCGCGCACGACCCGTTTCTGGCCCTGCGCGGATTCGAGCAGCGCCACGGTGCCGAAGAGATCCTGCTTGAGGAGGGTCATCCGGTGTCCGCTCAGGGCAGCCCGAACAGCGTGGGCAGCACGCCGGATCCAGCCGCATCGCGTGCGGCGACCACCAGCACATAAAGCAGCAGGAACGCCGAGCCGTCGACAAAGGCCTTCCAGAGGACGCGCGGCTGGATCGCGATCGACTCGGCCAGCGCGTGCCGCAGTCTCGAGGGCAGGAAGCGCGGCGTTGCGTCCCGATAGCGCTCGAAGGCAGCGCCATGGCGCCCGGCAAGGTAGCGCTCCTCGGCGGTGGCGGCACGGCTGAACAGACCCACGAGCAGGGCGAGGGTGGCCAGGCTGAGCACCAGCGAGTGCGTGGCTGCCCCGAGCCCGAGACCGCCGAGCATCGACAGCGAATAGAGCGGATGCCGGCAGAGCGAGTAGGGCCCCTCGGTCACCAGGTCCGCGTCCTTGCGCCCGGCGATGTACACGGAGCACCAGATCCGACCCAGCACGGCGAGCGACACGCACAGCAGGGCACCCGCATCGATGACGGTCGCGAGGCCCGGGTGCAGCGACGGCGGCGCGGAAAGCGCGGTCGAGACCAGCACGGCGAGGTACCAGTAGAGGGTGATGCGCAAGCGGGGTGTGCTGGCCGAGGTGGTCATGCTGAGGGGTCCTTCGATCTGCCTGCAACGAGGGCGGCCTGAGGCTTGAACTGCGTGGCGGGCGACCCCAGACTCGCTGGCCTGTCCACGGCAGGGAGCCACACATGGGATTGTTTCGCAACAAGACGGAGTCGGTCAGCGCGCAGAATGCGCTCCCCGGGCGAGCCGTCGCGCTGACCGTCGCACCCCGTCACTTCGTGAACGGTGCGTCGATCGTGCCCCCTTTTCCCGAAGGCAGTGCCGAAGCGGTGTTCGGGCTGGGCTGCTTCTGGGGGGCGGAACGTCTGTTCTGGCGGCTGCCGGGCGTGCTGGCCACCGCCGTGGGCTACGCGGGGGGCTACACGCCGAACCCTACCTACGAGGAAGTCTGCTCGGGCCGCACCGGCCATACCGAGGTGGTGCGCGTCATCTACGACCCGCGCTCGATCGGTTATGAAGACCTGTTGCGCGTGTTCTGGGAATCCCACGACCCCACGCAGGGCATGCGCCAGGGCAACGACATCGGGACCCAGTATCGCTCGGCGGTCTACACCACCTCCGAGGGGCAGTTGCAGCAGGCCGAGGCGAGCCGTCGGCAGTACCAGAGCCGCCTCTCGGCGGCGGGCTTCGGCGGCATCACGACCGAGCTCCGCGCGGCGCCCGAGTTCTTCTACGCCGAGGACTACCATCAGCAGTACCTTGCGAAAAATCCGGGCGGCTACTGCGGGATCGGCGGTACGGGGATCACCTGTCCCGTCGGCGTGATCGCTCCCGACGCCGCCTCCTGAGCCGCGGCCGGGGGCCGTGGTCCGGGGGGCCCCTGTCAGTTCTTCGGGAGATCCTGACCGGGAGCCGCATCTTCCATGGGGAAGCTCTGCGTGCCGCCCGTGGCAGGCGCGGAGGGTGTTGCGGGCGCCGCAGTGACGGGCGCTGAGGCAGAGGGCGCCGTCGCAGGAGCGGACGGCGTCGAGCCGCCGGTGGCCAGCGCAGCCAGCAGCTTGCGCACGAGGTCCGAGTCCCTCGTCACTGAACCCGACATGATGTCCGCGGCTTCCACTCTGCGCTCGCCATAGAAGGCTGCGTTCGCCTTGCGATCGATGCTGATGGCCGTGCCATCGAGGGCCAGGCCGGCGAAGATGCCGCTGCTGCGCGAATAGGAGTAGATCTCGGCACGGAAGGACGTGTCGGTCGAGGCCGAGGCAGAGCGGCCCACCGGACCTGCCGCCACGGAGGCGTCGCCTCCGAGGGTGAGCTTGCCATCGGTGATGCCATCGATGCCGGCGCGGGTGGTGAACACGAGCACCAGATCGGTGGACTGCACCCCGAGCTGCCAGCCGAAACTGCCCCCTGCCAGCGTGATGAATACGGGGTTGCTGAGGCGTCCCTGCTTGTCGCGCACGACGAGCACGCCCTTGCCACCCCGCAGGCCGAAACCCACCGCGCCTTTCTTGACGTCGGGCACCACGGCGATGCCGTAGGCGCGCTCGAGCAGGCGATCGGGGATGTACTGGTCGCGCTGCGCACGCAGTTCTTCCATCACCTGGGTGGCCACGATGACGCGGGCGTCCTCGCGCCCTTTGGCCTGTGCCGAAACGGGCAAGGCGAGGGCGACGAAGGCCAGCAGACAGGCCAGCAGTCGCAAGGGGGGGCTGACGTCGGCGCGCGGGTACATCAAGGGCTTCTCCGTCTTCATGGCTGGGGCTGCCTCGCCCGGAATCGAGCCCAAGCTTAACTTAAGCGACTCAGAAAAACGCCGTGACCCCGATGCGTGCCTCGATGTTGTGGGTGAGCTTGTTTTCGCCTGCGAGGTCGATGGAGAAGACCCGGTCCTGCACGTCGAAGCTCACGGCGAGCCCGTCTGTGGGCAGGATCCTGAACCCGGCGCCAAAGTTGATGGCGACCTTCTGTCGCTGGGCGATGTCCGCCGCGCCGAGGCCGGCGATCAGGTAGAGGGCGCTGTTCATCGAGCGCTGCCCGCCGAGGAAGACCTCGCCGGGCAGCAGGTTGTAGCCGAAGGACATCGAGTAGTAGCGCAGCCGGCGGTCGCTGTCGATGTCGAGGGGGGGCGCCCCGGGGTTCAGCACTTCGTAACTGGTCTTGCCCAGCGAGCTCCAGCCGATATCGCCCTGCAGGAAAAAGTCCTGGGAGATGTGATAGGTCGCTTTGAGCCCGTATGCCGGCCGGGTGCCGAAGTCCTCGACGGCAATGGCGCCGTACCAGGCCCCGATCTCGACATTGCTCGCTTCGATCGCCGTGCGTTCCACTGGCCGTCGGGCGACTTCGAGGTCGATGACGCGGGGCGCCGGAGTTGCCACGGGCGGTGCGGGCGGCGCGGCCTCGGGCACCGGCCGGGAAGATTCACCCCACAGCGTCCGCAGCGACGTGCAGGCGGACAGGCCGACGCTGCAGGCCACCAGCAGCAGGGCGTGCCTCAATAAAAGAACGCGAGACCGAGTTTCCATTCCGTCAGGTCCTCATTGTCGTCGCGGTCTCCGAGAAGGATCCGCTCCTTGATTTCGCCACGCACGAACAACTGCTGGGTCAGGTGCAGGCGCAGGCCGATGCCGGCATGCAGGCTGCCCTCCGAGCGACCAGGCTGCGCACCGGGGCTCGAGGGGTCGTCGCTTTCGCGGTAGAGACCGCCGCCGAACGTAAGCAGCGGCGACCATCTGCGCTCGGGCCACACCACGTAGCCCAGGCCCGCGTCCAGGGCGTAGCGGTCGCGGCGATCGCCGAGGAACTGCGCCGCCGACGCCTCGAACTGCAGGTGCCCGGTCAAAGACCAGGTCGCGAACACGGAGACGAGTTTCGACCCGCCGAACTCCCCGCCCTGCACCCCGACTTCGCCCGTGTGCGCCTTGAAACCCTGGAGGCCGCCACGGTGGAACGACGGGAAGCGCCCGTCCGCGAGTCTGGCCTTGTCGAGGTCTGCGGCGTAGGCCCAGCCTTCGACGCCGCGTTCGGTCCTGACCTTGAGGAAATCCCCGCGCCTGAACATCGCATCGACCGATTCGCCGCGCGCCACGATCTGTGTGACCGGGAAACCCCGGCCGGGACCGGTGCGCAGTTCCAGGAAGGGTTCTGCGACGAACAACTGCAGGGGTGCCGCCGGTGCTGCGAGCGCGGGCGGCAGGAATGGCGGCAGGAATGCCGACAGGATCGTTGACAGGATCGCCAGCAGCAGCGCCCGCGGCGCGACGGACGCGTGGGCGGTGGCGCGGGGAACTTTGGGGCGAGGCAGACGCAAGTCGGGTTTTCCGGGGTAGGGCGACGGTTGACTCAACGACACGGGGCGAACCCCTGACGATCCGCATGCCCTGCATGTTAACTTTCCCGAGGGGGCGGGTGAACCCGATCGTGTCCCCGGGCCTTTGTGTGACGCAGCTAACACTCTGCCAGCCGCAGCACCGTGGCTCGATTGACTCCCCGAGCACCCCATGGGAGCTTCGCGTGGCCTCGGCGGGTCTCCGCTGTCCGCTTCGTGATGCAATTGGACAAACAGGCAGCCGCGGGCGGGTACCTTAGGGCCCGTGCGCAGTCAGCCCGACCAGCGAGCGTGCCCCGATGCCGATCAACAACCCCCTGATCCATGAGCCCCGTCGCGCCCTCGCCATGGCGCTGGGTGTGCTGGCGCTCGCGGCCGGCCCGTGGTGGCCCGGTCCGGCAAGTGCGCAGGACCTGCCTGCCGCCGAAACTCGCCAGTCGATTGATGCAGAGATCCAGCAGGTCAAGAAGGAAGCCATCGACCTGAACCGCGAGCTGGCGAAGCTCGAGGAAGAACTGCTGTTCCCGGCCAACACCCAGGTGGCGGTCTTTCTGTCCATGAATGTGGGCGCGTTCTTCTCGCTCGACTCCGTGCAGCTCAAGGTCGATGACGTCGAGGTCGCCAACCACATCTATTCGGCGCGCGAGGCCGAGGCGCTCCTCAAGGGTGGAGTGCAGCGCCTGTACCTCGGAAACGTGAAGACCGGCGAGCATGAACTGCTGGCCATCTTCAACGGCAAGGGGCCGAACGGGCGCGAGTACCGGCGGGGTGGATCCATCCAGTTCGTCAAGAAAGTGGGCGCGAAGTATCTGGAACTGCGCATCAACGACCGCCAGCGCAGTGGCCAGCCCGAATTCGAGATCAAGGACTGGGAGTGAAAAGGAGTTCCGTGAAATCTTTGTCCAGGATCGGGTTGTCGCTTGCGGCAGCCCTGGCAGTGCCGTTCGTGTTTGCGCAGCAGCCCGGCGGGCAGTCCGACCGGCTGCAGATTCCGGTCGTGTCGGACCTCGCCTACGGGGACGCGCTGTTCCAGATCCTGCAGGGCGAGGGTTTCGAGGGCCTGGCGCGCCTGTCGGCCGTCGCGGATCGCGGGGTGGCGGAGAGCCATCGTGCCGAGACCGAACTGCTGCTCGGGGGCCTTTACCTCGAGATGGGTCTGCATGAGGAAGCCTCGGTCCGGCTCGGCAAGCTCCTGACCGAGGACGTGCCTGCCGGAGTGCGCAACCGGGCGTGGTTTCATCTCGCGAAAGCCTGGTACATGCTGGGCGACGACGCCCGCGCCGAAGACGCCGCGCGGCGCCTCGGCGGGCTGCTGTCCCCCGAACTCGAATCCGAACGGCTGCACATCCTCGCCAACGTGCTGATGCGCCAGGGGCGCTTCGACGAGGCGGCCGACCTGCTCGATGGCTGGCAGGGTCCCGAGGACTGGGCGGCCTACGCACGCGTGAACCTCGGCGTGGCGTTGATCCGTGACAACCAGCTCGATGTCGCGGCGCGGTACCTGGGTGCCGTCGGGCTGATGCCGACCGTGGATCCTGAACTGCTCGCGCTGCGTGACCGCGCCAACGTCACGCTGGCGTTCGCCTACCTGCAGAGCGGCGAACCGGCGAGCGCGAAACCCCTGCTGAGCCGGGTACGCCTCGATGGCCCGTACTCGAACCGCGCGTTGCTCGGTGCGGGTTGGGCGGAGGCTGCCCTCGGTGACCACCGCGCGGCGCTGACGCCCTGGCTGGAACTCAAGAGTCGCAACCTCGCGGATCCTGCCGTGCAGGAATCGCTGCTGGCCATTCCGTTTGCCTATGTCCAGCTCGACGCGCCGGCGCAGGCGGCGGAACAGTACGAGGCCGGGCTGCTCAGCCTGGCGGGCGAGCGGCAGCGGGTCGATGCCGTCATCGAGCGGATCCGCGGAGGTGCCTGGCTCGATACGATCCTGGCGCTCGCGGTCGAGGATGGCGGGCGAGGCTGGGCCTGGCAGCTCGAGCAGCTGCCGCAGTCCGTCGAGTCTCGCTACCTGTACGGACTGCTGGCGGGCCAGGAGTTCCAGGAAGGGCTCAAGAACTATCGTGACCTCGTGTATCTGGAGAGTCGGCTGCAGCGCTGGCCCGGCGACATCGAGGCTTTCAACGACCTGATCCGGACCCGCGAGGCCCAGCTTGCCAGCCAGCTCGCGCAGGCCGACGGGCTGCTGGCCGGCAACCCCGCGGCCGGCCTGGAGGCGCGGCGCGTCGCGTTAGCGGCGCGGCTCGAGGCTGCAGCGGCCTCCGGTGACGTCGTGGCGGTCCTGCCCGAGTCGGGCCAGGCACAATGGCAACGGATCGGCAGTCTCGGACAGCAGCTCGACGGAGCCGCGGCGGGCGATGCCACGGCTGCGGCGCAGCGGGAGCGGCTGCGCCTGCTCAGGGGCGCTGCTTACTGGAATGCCGCGGAGGCGCAACCCGCATCACTGCAGGCGCGCCGGGACGAACTGGCTGCTGCGAGCGCGGCCGTCGCCGAGGCGGGTGATCGCATGCAGCGGCTCGAGGGCGTGCGAGGTGCCGCCAGCAGCGTGGGTGCGCCGGCGGTCGACCTCGAGGCAGCGCGCGCGCGCCACGCCGTGCTCACCGAACGGCTGTCCGCGGCGCGCGATCTCGAACGCAGGCATCTCGTCGCGATCGCCCTGCAGGACATGGAGCGTCAGCGAGGTCGGCTCGACGCCTACGAGCGGCAGCTGCGCTACGCGCTGGCCGCCCTGTATGACAGGGCCTCGACTCCGCGCGGAGAGCGCCCGTGACGCTGCGTCCGCGCGCCCGATACGCGCTGCTGGCGGTCGTGCTTGCCGCTAACGGTGTCGGCCTGAGCCTGGCGCAAGGCAGCCCGCGTACGCTGGGTGACCTTGCGCCTGTGCAGCCCGACCTGCGGCCGCAGCGCAGTTTCGACGCGAGTGCGGCGCGCGCGATGGAGAGCTATCGCCGCTATATCGAAGTCGAAAAGATCGACTCGGAACTCAAAGCCGAGGCGCTGCGTCGCCTTGCGGATCTGAACCTCGAGACGGGCGAGTCGGCGCGCGTGGATCGCGAGTCCACGGATCCGGACGCAGCAGCCAGGGAGGCGATCGAGCTCTACACGACGCTGCTGTCGGCTTACCCCGAGTATCCGCGCAACGACCAGGTGCTCTACCAGCTGGCGCGCGCTTACGAGACGGTGGCCCAGCCTGAGAAGGCCCTCGAGACCCTGGACCAGGTGCTGAAGCGCTACCCGGCGGTGGCGCAGCTCGACGAGATCGAGTTCCGCCGCGGAGAGATCCTCTTCTCGCTCCAGCGCTACGCGGATGCCGAGGCGGCCTATCAGCGGGTGATCGACCAGGGCAGTGCCCGGCCGTTCCTGCTCCAGAGCCTGTACAAGCACGGCTGGTCCCGATTCAAGCAGGGCCTCAACGAGGAATGCCTGGGCTCTTTCGGCCGCGTGCTGGATGCGAAACTGCTCGCGCCGGGCCAGGGCTCGGGCGTGCGCCCGCTCGAGGGCCTGTCGCGTCCCGATCGCGAACTCGTCGAGGACACGCTGCGCGTCATGAGCCTGACCTTTTCCTACATGGACGGTCCGGCAAGCCTCGGCACATTCGTCGAGGCGAACGGCAGGCCTGCCTACGCGCACCTGCTGTACGCGCGGTTGGGTGACCTCTACCTCGAGAAGCAGCGGTACCAGGACGCCGCAGATGCGTACCGCGCATTCGTGACGCTCGACCCGCTGGACGAGGACGCCATCCCGCTCGCGCAGCAGTCCATCGAGGCCTACCGCAAGGGTGGCTTCGGCGAGCTGGTGGTCGAGGGCGAGCGCGCCTACGTCGAACGATATCGCTTCGACGGCCCGTTCTGGACGGGACGTGCCCGGGCCGACTATCCCCAGGTAGTCGACGAGCTGCGCAGCAGCTACCGGGAGCTTGCGACACATTTCCACATGCTGGCGCAGAAGTCCGCCCGGCCGGCTGACTTCAGGCTCGCCTCGCAGTGGTACCGCGACTACCTCGGCGCATTCCCCGCGGACCCCGCCGTCGCAGAGACCCGGTACCTGCTGGCCGAGACCCTGCTGGCTGGCGAGGATTACGCCGCGGCGACCACCGAGTTCGAGCGCGCGGCCTATGAATACCCGGGCTCTCCGCGGGCGGCCGCGGCAGGCTATGCCGCGCTGGTGGCGTCCCAGAAGGAGCGCGAGCGACTCTCCGGCGGCGCCCAGGCCCAGTGGCACCTGCGGCAGATCGAGGCTTCGACGCGCTTCGCGGACAGTTTCCCGGCCCATCCGGACGCGGGTGGCGTACGGGTGCGCGCGGCGCAGGACGTCTTCGCGCTGGGCGATCTGCCGCGTGCGATCACGCTGGCTGAGCGCGTGCTGGCGCACCAGCCGCAGGTGGATGCGGCGAAGCAGCGCATCGCCTGGACCATCATCGGTCAGTCCAACTTCGACCTCGGAGCGTTCGACAAGGCCGAGGCCGCCTACACGCGCGCGCTGGAACAGGTACCGCGGGGCGATCCGCTGTACGCCGATCTCTCCGGCAGGCTTGCGGCCTCGGTTTACCGGCAGGGCGAGACCCGGCGCGCGAGCGGCGATGCCGCCGGCGCGGTGGCCGCATTTCTTGCCGTCGCCCAGGTGTCGCCCGACCCCGTCGTGCGTGCCACGGCGGAATTCGAC
>CAJACZ010000099.1 GCA_903938365.1 uncultured Pseudomonadota bacterium
CTGAGGCGATCAAGGACTCGGTGACCGCCGCGAAGTCGTCGTAGGAGACGAGGCGCTTCTCGCGCATCGCTGCGCGGTGCCACTCAGCGCCCTTTTCACCGCCGCCACGGATGGCTGGCAGGACCAGCGCACCACCGCGCTCGAGCCACAGCTTCAGGGCGCGTCCGCCGACGGCGAAGTCGAAGTACCCCGGCGTGACGCTGACGCCGAACGCACCATAGCCGGTCATCAGCGTCGGCGTCGGCCCGTCCTTGCGCAAGGTCTTCGGGCGCAGCAGATAATACGGAACGATGACACCGTCTTTGGCCCGCGCCTCGCGGATCTCGACGACATACTTCGAGGCATCGACCACCGCCGTCTCGGCGGAGATGTTGATCGACCCACCGTCGGCACGCCGAACATCGCTGCGTGTCGGAGTGAGATAGCCGGTGGTGGTGAGGACGATGTCGGATCCGTCACGGTCCGCATCGCTGATGCGCAGCGACTCGCCGGCCGCCGCGATGCGGGTCTGCCGCGTCCGCCAACCGCCATCGGGCCCGAGCCGCGCCTCGTACAAGCGGGGCACGAGATCACGCCACAGCACGTAGTGCACCGCATCGCGTGTGCCGGCGATACCGAAGTACTGATCGCTCAGGATGCCGTCGACCCCTGGAGCGGCGACCGACTGGACGCGAGCGACGCCGCGCCGCGCTGCCGCGTCGTAGGACAACAGGGTCTCGGCGGCGTAGCGACGTCCCTCGACCTCGGCATCCTCCGCCAACTGCACGACCAGATGCCGACCGGTCATGGTCAGCACACCGAAAGGCTTCAGCCGTCGCGGCAGGTCGACCTGCTCTACGCGCCCCGTCACATCGACGAGCTTGAGGTCGAAGGTGGAATAGTCGATCGCCCGAAGCAGCACGGCGCGCCGCTGCGCGCCGGTACCGACGGCCGAAACCTGGAGGATCGCATCGGTCGGCTCGGCGCGAAACACTTCGCGAGCAGCCGACAGCGGCTCACCACGACGCCACAGGCGCGCCGCCGCGGCCCAACCCGCTGCGGTCAACGGCTGCTCGCCCACCGTATGCGCGAGGACCACGGTATCCCTGTCGAGCCACGCTGCCATCACGCGTGAAGCAGGGACCCGGAACCCGTCGGCCACGAACTCGCCGCGGACGAGATCGAACTCTCGGAGTTCCGCGTCATCGGCGCCGGCCGGCGATAACCGCAGCAGACAGCGGTCAAAATCAGGCGGCAGACAGGTCTCGCGCGGCGCATACCACTGCAGGACGTATGGCTTGCCTTCCCGCTCGCGCAGCGCGGCGATGTCGAGCACCGTACGCCAAGCGCCCAACGAACCGTCGCGCGCACGCGGAGCTACCTGCAGCAACCCCTGCGGATGCGAAGCATCTTGCAACAACCGTACCGCACGCGAACCGGCCAAGGAGACAGCCGGTGCCGGCGCGCTGGCGACGAGGGCGGTCTTCAGCTCCGCGAGCACCTGCGGATACGTCGAGCGTGACTCCAGAGCGGTCCGAGTCGTTTGCGTCTCGGCACGGGCCCATCCGAGCGCCGCAGCGTCCCGTGGCGGCTCGAGCCAGGTCATGCGCTCGGAGGCGTCCATACCGCGCAGATGACGGTCGAACCAACCGATGGTGCGCAACGCGGCATCGACCTGGTTCTCGCGCTTGAAGAAGCCATGGCCCTCGTCGGGGTAGTAACGGGCGTCGACCGGCTTGCCCAAGCGCCGCAGCGTCGCCACCACCTGCTCGGCCTCGAACTTCGGCACCCGGATGTCGTTGTCGCCTTGCAGCACGAGCAACGGCGCCTTGTAGCGGTCGAGATAGGTCAACGGACTCACGCGCTCGTAGACCTCACGGTCCTTGACAGGGTGACCGATCAGCCCTTCCTGATAGGCCCGCAGCGCGGGCGATCCGCGCTCATGCATGGAGGTCCAGTTGGTGATGCCGCAGACCTCGACGCCGGCCGCGAAGACATCGGGCGCGCGACCGAGCGCGATCATCGTCATGTAGCCGCCATACGACACGCCGGTGATGCCGACGCGCCGAGCATCCACATAACCGGTGTCGACCAGGAACTTGACGCCTGCGACATAGTCTTCGAGATCGCCGCCCCCGAGGTCGCGGATGTTGGCGCGCATGAAGTCGCGGCCGTAGCCCGTCGAGCCGCGCGGGTTCGGCGCGATCACGAAGTAGCCGCGGGCAGCGAGCGCAACGGCCGTCGCGTCGTAGCGGTCCTCGGTCTGGCCGGTCGGTCCACCATGCGCGATCACGACCGCGGCGGCACTGCCGTCCCGCGGGGCGTTGGCCGGCGTCCAGAGGATCGCGCTGATGAGCGTGCCGTCCTTCGCGGGATAGGTCACGACCTGCGTCGGCGGGAGCTTGGCGACCTCGGACTCCGCCATGCGCAGGATCGCGGTGTTACGACCGCTCTTCGGGTCGTGGCTCCAGTAGGCGAGCGGCTCGGTACCGGACTGATGCGGGAAGACGATCCGACCGTCCGGCGTCTCGGCGGGCAGCTTGCCGAAATAGTCGGTGTTCATTCCGGCCGGGAGCGGCAGCGTCTCGGTGCGTGCCGAGGCGATGTCGTGGCGCTTCACGACGCTGCGACCGTCGATGTTATCGAGGAACAGCAGCGTCTTACCGTCGGGGGAGAACCGCAGGCTGCGCTGCTCCCAAGGTCCCGGCGCGAGCATCCGCAGTTTCTGCGCGCGGATGTCGAACAGCGCCGCCTGTTTGCGGCCATCCGCGGTCTCAGTCGAGAGCGCCAACCAGCGCTCGTCGGGACTGATGTCCGACACCGGGTTGATGGACGACGACGGCTTGCGGATCACCGGCTCCGCCCTGCCATCCGCGATGCGTATACGGTACAGCGTGTCCTCGACGCTGCCGGTGATGTCCGAGCGTCGGGCATAGACGGCACGCCCGTCCGCAGAGAACGCCACCGCGGCCCATTGCCGATCCGGTAGCTTCTCCGCGGTCAGCGTGCGCTCCATGCCGGTCATGAGGTCCATCACCACGATCTCTGCCGAGGCCGCGGTCTTGGCGCGGCGCGAGAACGCCAGCTGCTTGCCATCGCGCGCGAACACAGCGCCGGTCTCGGAGGCGTCGGGCGTACGGGTGAGGTTGCGCGACGGACCGCCCGCCACGGGCACCGCATGCAGGTCGAACATCTCGGCGCCACCGAGGTCCTCCATGTAGACCGCCGTCCGGCTGTCCGGCGCGACGGTGATGCCCCAATGGCGCTCCTCCGAGGTGGTCAGCCGCCGCGGCGTGCCGCCCGCGGTATCCACATACCAAAGATTGAGTCGGCCGGTGACATCGGAGGCGTAGACGAGTCCGCGCCCATCCGGAGTCGCATCCGCATCCCAACTGTTCGGGATCGAGAACAGCGTCGCGACCGAGGCTGGAGCGGCCTGCGACATCGTCGGCGAGACGATCGAACGCGGATCCGTGACCGGCCGGGCCGGTGTCGGTACGGGCGCCGCGAGGGCGTCCGCACCGGCCGCGGCACCGAGTGCGCACGCGAGGAGCGCGCCGCTCCACGCGAGCGGCGCGACACCGGCCCTGCGCGTCACAGCTTCAGATCCACTTGCAGACCGATGGTCCGCGGGCGGAACCGCGTCGCGGTCGGCAGTGCGCCAGGGACCTGCTGCGCCGCGCGCGGCGAGATGGCGCCGTCTTCGTCGGTCAGGTTGTCGACGAAGAGCTGCACGCCCCAGTGACGGCTCTCAAGCCCGAAGCGCAACTCCATCGTCGTCGTCGTATCGCCCGGCAGATACTGCGGCGGCCCGAAGGACGGGAAGTCGCGCTCCGAAGCGTACTGCACGCCGAAGCGACCGGTACCCGTGAGATCACCGAACACCGTGGTGGTGTAGTCGAGCGACATCGACGCGGTCGTCTTCGCGTGGTCGTCGACCGGGCTGCCGTCCTTGATGCCCGTACCGGGGACGGTGCCCGCGAAAACGGCATCCGAATAGCTGGCGTTGAGGTTCAAGCGCCAAGCTTCGCCCAGCAGCGTCGTCAACGAGGCCTCGAGGCCCTGCACATCGATGCCCTTCGAATTGATCAGACCGTTGAAGCCGGTAGCACCGAGCGGGATACGGACGGTCACGTCCTTCCAGTCGCTCTGGTAGATCGCGGCCTCGAAGGTGGCACGGTTATCGGCGAGGCTGGCTTTGGTGCCGAGTTCATACGTCCAGATCGAGTCGTCCGACAACGCATCCGGCAAGGGGATGCCGAGCGCGCCGCCGATACCCTTCGAGACCGAGGGCTGCAGCTGCCCGGAGCGATAACCCTTCGCGGCGCTGGCGTAGACGCGCCAGGCCTCGTTGGGACGCCAAGCGACGATGAACCGCGGGTTCGTGCTGTTGTACTTGCCCCCGGCCGGCGGCGTGGGCACGCCGGAATTCGCTTCCTGACCCTTCAGGTCTTCCCGCACCGAGCGCAGCCCGAGCGTGAGGTCGATGGGCGCCGACGACAACGACCAGGTCGCCTCGCCGAACAGCGCTTCTGAGGTGGCATCGGTTCGGCTCGTGTTGTTGAGACCGAACAGCGCGAACACGAAGGCGTCACGACGGATCGCTTCGCGCTTGTAGGCACCGAGAGTCCACTGCAGCGGACCGTCACCCTGCGAGGCGAGCCGCAGTTCGTTGGAGCGGACATCTATGCCGATCGTCGCCTCGAGCGTACCGCCGAACAGCGCGCCGCGCTGTGGAAGTTCAAAGGAGTTGTCTGCGAACGAGTACGCCAACTCCACCGGACCGAAGTCGTAGGCCGCCGTCAAGCCGACCAATGAGTACTCGATGGCCGCGGCGAGGCTTACTCCCTGATCGGCATCCCCGCGGTCATCGGCCGTGCTGGTCCCGCCAGGTCCGTCCACCTTGTAATGCCAGTACGATGCACCGACCGACAACGCATCCGTGGGCTGGAACCGCAGCTTGGCCCGATAGCTCGTGTATTCGAAGAGATTGACGTTTTGCGCACCGGTGACCACATTGTCGATCCAGCCGGGGAACTTCTCCTTGGTGCCGGCCAAGCGGAGCGCGAGCCGGTCATCCACGAGGGGGATGTTGACCATCGCCTTGGCGCCGCGGTTCGTGCCGCCGTCGCTGGTGCTCGAGCCGGACAGCGACAGCTTCGCGTCCCAATCGTTGAACTCGGGATCGCGGGTCAGGATGCGCACCGTACCACCCATCGAGCCCTCACCGAACAGCGTGCCCTGGGAGCCGCGCAGGACCTCGATACGGTCGATATCCCACGCGCGTACGTCGGGGTTGAGCGGCACCGTGACGCCCGTGAACGGCAGGTCATCGAGGTAGTAGCCGTTCTCGTTCGACCCCAGCGAGGTGGAGATGCCGCGGATGGAGAGTTTGTAGCTGCCGCCGCGATCGTAGATGTTCACGCCCGGCACTTCGCTGAGCGCAGCGCCGACGCTCGACACCCCGCGCTGATCCAACGCATCACCGGAGATCGAGGTCAAGGCGATCGGTACATCGATCTGCCGCTCGCTGCGCTTGCGCGCCGTCACCACGACCTCCTCCAGCGTCGTCGGTGCGACGGCCTGACCGCCGGCGGTCCGCGCCGCATCCTGCGCGAGCGCGGTGCCGTTGCCGGCGACCAGCGCTATGAAGCCGCTCAGGAATCCAATCCGCATCGCGGGCTTTCTCGTTCCGTCATTCATCGTCGTCTCCTGTGGAGGTGTCGTAGTGGAAGCCGACGCAGCGCCGGCGCGGATGACCAGATGGGGGGAGGTCTCGACCGTCCCTTGAAGGCCCGTGTCCCGGAGCAGGATCCCGAGACCCTCGGCCAGCGAATGTCGCCCGACGAGCGCATTGGCCCGTCGGCGCGAGGCATCCTCGTAGCGGAACACCAAGGTGACGCCCGCCTGACGGGCGAAGGCCGTCAGCGCGCGATCCGCGCGCTGCGCAGGGATGTCGAACTGGATGAGATCGCGGGACGTCGCGATGGCCGGCGGAGGCGGCGCAGAGGACTGCGCGACCCCTTGGACCGATACGATGCAGCAGGCGGCAAGCGATAGCCAATGCGCGGAGCTCCGGAGCGACACTTTGACCCCCATCTATGTAGTGACAATCCAGCAAAGCGTTTCCGCCATGCGCCCCGAGATTCTTGTCGTCTCTCCTCAGATGCGCTTGACCGGTTGCGGAAGGCGCGCGATGTTATCCGTCTGATGGATGCCGCATCCCCGCTCGAAGCCGCTTACGAGTCCGTCCGGAGACGGCTCTCCGCCTTGCTGCGGCGGTTCGTCGGTCCGGCCGATGTCGAGGACATCCTGCAAGAAGCTTTCCTGCGCTGTTACGAAGCGGACGCGGCGACGCCCATCCGTCGGCCTCAGAGCTATCTTTATCAGACGGCGCTGAACCTCGCCCGCAACCATTGGTCGCGCACCGACAGACGTGCGTCATCATCGCTCGATGCACTGCTCGCCGAAGACGAGCCGGCGAGCGATGTCGACATCGAGCGCGAGGCCGTCGCGCGCGAGCGATTGGCGCTTTACTGTCGCATGGTCGCGGAACTCCCGCTGCAATGTCGTCGTGCGTTCCTGTTGAAGAAAGTCTATGGACTGAGCCAGCGCGAGATCGCGGCGTACCTCGGCATCAGCGAGAACACCGTCGAGAAGCATGTCGCGAAAGGTCTGCTCGTCTGTGCCACGCGCATGCGCGAACTCGAAGCGACAGGCGATCGGTCTCACCAGCCCGGGGAGCGTCAGTCTCATGGCTGAGAGATCGGTCGCGAAGGTCGTACGCTTGAGGCCGAAATCCGAGGTGGACGCCGAGGCAGCCGCCTGGCTGATCCGCCTCGATCGCGGCCTGTCCGAGAGCGAACGCAGCGGGATCGACATCTGGCTTGCGACCGACCCCCGTCATCCCGCCGCGCTCATGGAGATCGCCAAGGCATGGGATTCCCTCGAGTCTCTCGGTGCGCTGTCTGGACTCGTCGAACTGCCGGATCGCGAGGCGTTGACCGCGCGCAGGCGCCGACGGACCGCAGCCCTCGTCACCGTAGGCCTCACGATCGGCCTCGCCGCGCTCGCTGGCTGGCGTGCATACGTCGTCGATACGCCGCACCGATCAGCGGACTTCGTCACGACGACGGACGAGGCCACCTTGTGGAGGGTGTCGGCATCGACCCGCACCGGTGAGCGGCGCGTGCTCGACCTGCCCGACGGCTCGCGCGTCTCGATGAACACGCAGACACGGCTCACTGCACGTCAGGACGGTTCATCACGCCGGGTCGAACTGCTCACGGGCGAGGCGACGTTCGAGGTAGCGCACGATCCAGGCCATCCGTTCATCGTCCGTGCCGCGGAGACGGATATCCGCGCTGTCGGCACCGTGTTCACTGTCCGGCCGCGGTCAAAGGACGCCGTATCGGTGATCGTGTCCGAAGGTCGCGTCGCCGTGACCGCTGCGTCTCCGCCGAAGCGCTCCGACATCGCCGCAACCCGGGGGACGGGAGCGAGTGCGCGCCTGCTCAGTGCCGGCGAGCGGTACGACGCCAGCCGGGCGACGATACAGACGACACGCATCTCCTCGCAGGGGATCGCCGATGCACTCGCTTGGCAGAACGGCATGATCGTGTTCCAGGGCGAACCGCTCACGGAAGCGTTGGACGAGATCTCTCGCTATACCGATGTGCGTTTCGAGTTCGACGATCCGACGATCGGCGGAATGCGGGTCGCGGGCGTGTTCCGCGTCGACGATCTGCAAGGCTTCATCGCAGCGCTGCAGGTCAACCTCGGCGTCACCGCGACTTCGAAGCCCGACGGCACCTGGCTGTTGTCGCGCCCCACGACGGGTTGAGCGAGCCGACCGCGCTAAGCGAGCGCCAGCACCGCGAACCCTTCCTCGCGACGACAACGAGGCGACGGCTGCGCAGGGGGCCAGGTCGCCCCGTCCTGGAGCGCGTGCGCTCCAGGACGGGACATCCAAGAGATCAGAACCTCATGCTCGCACGCACGAACATCGAGCGTCCGACCGCGGAGACAGGGATCGAGTACTCCGTACGGAACGGCTTCTCATCCGCGAGATTGTCGATGCCCGCGAGGATGGTCGTCGAGTCGTTCAGCTCATAGCGCGCTGAGATGCTGTGCGACCAGACGGCGGGCGCCAGCGGATCGACCGTATCCCGCTGCGACTCGAACTCGACGACGCGGTACAGCTGACGGTCCCACCAGGTCGAGTCGAGTCGGATACCGAGCGGACCCTTCTCCCAACCGATGCCATAGTTGATCACCAGCTCAGGGTTGTTGAGTTCGAGCTTCTCCGGGTTGGCGCGGTTCGGCTCACCGAAGAACTCGAAGTTGTTGCGCTTCTCGAGGTAACTGCCGCTCACGCTGAAGGAGAAGCGGCCCGCCGAGTCCGTGTCGAAGCGGTAGTCGAGGTCGAAGTCGACACCCGAGACCTCGAGACCGGCGAAGTTGACGTCGGTCTGGCGCAGGAAGTTGAACCGCGGATAGTACTTTCAAAAGCCCTACGGACGGCGACGC
>CAJACZ010000100.1 GCA_903938365.1 uncultured Pseudomonadota bacterium
CCCGAAGGCGCGCGGCGCAGCCGTGGCCCTGCGCCAGAGCTTCTCCGAGCCGCCGACCCTGGTGGGGCTGGATCTCGCCACGGGCGCGGCCCGCAGGCTGTCGGACTTCAACGACGCGGCGCTGTCGAACGTCACGCAGGGGCGGGTCGAAAGCGTCAGCTATTCCGGCGCAGGCGGCGCGCCCATCCAGATGTGGGTGATCTACCCGCCGGACTTCGACGCCACGAAAAAATACCCCGTGCTGATGCTGCTGCACGGTGGCCCGCACAACGGCATTCAGGACGCGATGCAGTGGCGCTGGAACGCGCAGGTGTTCGCCAGCTGGGGCTACGTGGTCACGTGGCACAACTTCCACGGCTCGAGCGGCTTCGGGCAGTCCTTCGGCGATTCGATCAATCCGGATCGCATCAGCAAGCCCTACGAAGACACGATCAAGGCGGCCGAATGGCTGGCCGGGAAACCCTGGGCGGATGCCGGGCGCATGGTCGCAGCCGGGGGCAGCTACGGCGGGTTCCTGGCCAGCACGCTGCTCGGGCGCCCTCACCCTTTCAAGGCCCTGGTCGCGCACGCCGCCGTGTACAACAGCTACACGCAGATCGCGGCGGACTACGGCGCCGAGAAAGACCGGTTCTTCGAGTTCTGGGAGAACCCCGCGGAATTCGCGCGCTATTCGCCGCATGTCGGCGCAGGCAGCTTCGACACCCCGACGCTGGTGATCCACGGGCAGCAGGACCTGCGCGTCCCGGTGAACCACGGCATCGAGCTCTTCAACACGCTGCAGAAGCGGGGCGTGCCTTCGAAGATGATCTATTTCCCGGACGAGAATCACTGGATCCTGAAACCGCGCAATTCACTGTTCTGGTACAGCAGCGTGCGCGAGTGGATCGAGCAGTACGCGCCCCCGGGCGCGCGCTGAGCCAGGACGCCCGGCAGGCCGTTACGGAATCTGCCAGGCGCCGGAGTCGGATTCGCAGGCGATGAGCGGTTCGGGCCTGAGGCCTGGCTGCCCCCTGGGACGCCCTGCGCCGATGGGACCGGAGAGCACCACGAGCACCCGGCAGCGCGTCCCGCTGCCGACGGCCGCAGGGCGATCTTCCCTGACCGTCGCGAGGTAAGCGACGCCGGTCGCCGGATTGCTCCAGGAGACCTCCGTGCCGACCGTGCCGAACTGAAGCACGCCGCCCAGACAGGCCCGGTCGCGCTCGTCGACCCGCGCACCGATGCGGGATGCGCCGGCCGTCGACAGCAGCAGCGCCCCGCCCTCGGCACCGATGCGTCCGACGCTGCGGTTGCGCAGGTTCTGCTCGTGGCGCTGCACGAGCGTGGCACGGTCGTCGGCCGTGCGCAGCACGAGCCCGCCCGTGTCGCAGCGGCCGGCGCGCACCGCGGCGGCGGTGGGGCCGGCAGCAGCGGCGGAAGGCGCTGCCTGCTGCGGGGGCGCGGCAGCGGCAACGGCAACGGCGAGCGTGCCGACGAGCCACGCGCCGACAAAGATTCGCAGGTCCATGATGGGGTGCCTCCGTCGACTCCGGAACTGTCCACATGATAGCGCCGACCGCGCGCAGCCGAAGCAGCCTGCGGGGGCGTGTGGCACCATCGGGCCATTCGCATCCACGCATCCTCAGGGGGAACTCCATGCTGCGCATCATCGGCTATATCCTGCTGGCGCTGGTCGCGCTGGCCGCCTCTTACGTGTTCTGGCTCAGCGGCTCCTCGCACGTGCCGGTGAACGTGCTCGCCCCGGCCCCCTATGCCTCCCCCGGTGGCCCCGTGATCGTGTTCGGCGGGACCCGCGCCACGGGACTCGAAATCGTCCGGATGCTGCGCGAACGCGGCGAGGACGTCACCGTCGCGGTGCGGCCCTCGTCGGACACCGCGGCGCTCAAGGCGCTGGGCGTGAAGACCGTACTGGCGAACGTGCTGGACGCACAGGAGGTCAACGCGGCATTGGCCAGCGCGCCCTTCAAGGCGGTGATCTCGACGATCGGCACGAGCCGCGGCGACCAGGCGAACCGCCCCGACTTCGTCGGCAACCGCAACATCATCGACGCGGCGAAGGCCGTGGGCGCCATGCGCTTCGTGTTCATCACGGTGATCGGCGCGGGCGACTCGGCAGAGACGGCACCGCTGCCGGCCCGACGCGCCCTTGCCGAGGTGATCAGGCTCAAGACGCAGGCGGAGGACCACCTCAAGGCCAGCGGCCTCGACTACACCATCCTCCGGCCGGGCGGCCTTAGCGACGGCGGTGCCACGGGCACGGCGTTCCTCGCCGAGGATCCGCAGGCCTTCAGCTACATCTCGCGCAAGGACCTCGCGACACTCGCGCTGGATGCGCTCGGCGATCCGGCGACGATCGGCAAGGTCTACGCCGCCTACGATCCGTCGCGCAAGACGCTGTGGAAGATGTTCAACGATTAGGCGACCCATGAACGCCCGCCCATCCGCTGCGATACGCCCGCGCCGCAGCGTGCTGTATGTCCCCGGCTCGAACGCGCGGGCCATCGACAAGGCGCGCCAGCTGCCCTGCGACGCGGTGATCCTCGACCTCGAGGACGCCGTCGCGCCGGAGATGAAGGACACAGCGCGCGCGGCCGTGCTCGCGGCGGTCCGCGCCGGTGGCTTCGGCGCTCGCGAGGTGATCGTCCGGGTCAACGCGCTCGATACGGCCTGGGGAGTCCCGGACCTCAGGGCCATGGGCGACTGCCCGGCCGACGCCGTGCTGGTGCCGAAGATCCGCTCCGCCGACGACATCCTCCACTATGACGCGGCCCTGGCCCATGCGCCCGCGGCCCTGCGCCTCTGGGCCATGGTCGAGACGGCGGCCTGTGTGTTCCGGCTCGACGGGATCGCTGCGACGGCTGCGTCCACGCGGCTCGCCTGCCTGGTGATGGGCACCAACGATCTCGCGAAGGAACTGCGGATGCAGCTCGACCCGTTGCGTGCGCCGCTCGCGGCGGTGCTCGGCCTCGCGGTCGTCGCCGCACGCTCCCACGAGCTTGCGCTGCTCGACGGCGTGTTCAACGCCTTCGCGGACACCGAGGGTTTCGAGGCGCAGTGCCGACAGGGGCTCGCCTACGGTTTCGACGGCAAGACCCTGATCCACCCGCGGCAGGTGGAGCCCTGCAACGCGGTGTTCTCACCGTCCGAGGCCTCGATCGCCTGGGCGCGTCGCGTCAGGAGCGCGTTCGACCTGCCGGAAAACGCAGCGCGTGGCGCCTTGACCGTGGATGGCGCGATGGTCGAGCGGCTGCATCTGGCAGAGGCGGACCGACTGCTTGCACTGGATGCCGCCATCCGGACTCAGGGCAGTTCCCAGGCGGCGCCGACCAGCACGTAGCGCGGCAACCAGTTGCGCACTTCCGCATCGAGACTCGGGGTGCCGGCGGCCCCGGGCAGCACGCTGACGGCGAGGCAACAGGGGCTGGCGTTGTCGGTCACGTTGTTCAGCTCGGCATAGAGCCGCAACTGGCCCACCGGCAGCGCACGCCGCCAGGTGCCGCGCAGATCCAGCGAAAAGAACGGCGCCCAGGCGCGCGAATTGCGTTCACCCAGTTCGATGTCGAGCCCTCCGGGCGCCGTCGGGTCGGCCGCCGCGACAATCGGGGTACTGCGCCAGCCGCTGTGCCAGGTGGTGGTGGCGGATAGCTGCCAGGGCCCGCGAGTCCACGCCAGGCCCGTTGCCGCTGCATGGAGCTGGTTCCAGCTGCGGGGCGCGCTCAGGCCGCCGAAGTCGTCCTTGGCTTCGCTCCAGCTGTAGGTGAACCAGCCATTCCAGGCGCGGCTGGCCTGCCATCGCAGGCTCATTTCGGCCCCGTACATGCGCGAGGCGAGCGGCGCGACGCGCAGCCGGTCGACCTCGATCTCGGGCAGCAGCACGACCGGATTCAGCAGGTTCTCGTAGCGCGGCGCGGGATCGTCGACGTCCTTCCGATAGGCCTCCACGCGCAGGCTCGCGCGCGGCGTCAGGCGCCGCTCCAGTGACAGCACGGCCTGCGTGGCGCGCTGGACGCCATGGAACGTCGGCTCGCCGTCGCTCACCTGCAGTTCATCGGGTCGTTCACTCTGGAACGCACGCCCGACGCTGGCCCGGAGCAGGGTGTCCTCGTCCCACTGGAACTGCGCCGCCAGGCGCGGCGACCATTGCCCGGCCGCAAAACGCTCGCGCGCCGGGGGATTGCGCGCCTCGTGGCGCTGCGCGTCGTAGCGCAGACCGAGATCGAAGCGCCAGCGCTCCGCGGGCGCGATGCGGGCCGAGCCGTATACCGCCCAGGTCCGCCCTTCGGCATCCAGGTCGGCCACGCGCGCAAAAGCGGACGGCCGTCCGAACGCCGCGGCCAGCGCCGGGTCGAAGCGCGCAGCCGCGCTGTACTCATAGGTGGCATCGAGCACCTGGGCCTCGACGCCGGCCAGCCAGCCGAAACCTGCAGCGCCGTCCGCGCCTGCGTCGTCCGCGGCGGAGGCCTGTTCTGCCTCGATACGCAGCGTGATGGCGCGGAACTCCCGCTCGTCGACCAGCTGGCCTGCCACGCTGCCCTCGCGCTGCACTTCGCCCGCGCGGTCCGTGTGGCGCTCGGTCCCCGACACCACTGCCGTGAGCGTGGACCCAGGTCGCCACTCACGGCTCGCGCGCAGCCAGGCCGTGCCATCGCCATAGCTGGACTGCGTGCTGCCTTCATCGCCCGAGATCTCGGCATCCAGGCTGTCGTTCAGAAGCAGGAACCCGGCGGCGATGCGGGTGCGCGCATCGGGCTCGTATTCGACCCGCGCGAGCGCGTCGAGGAAGTGCGGATCCAGGCTGTTGCGGTTCGCCGCCTTGATGGAAAACTCGACGGTGCTCTGGCGCAGCGACACCAGCCAGCGTGCGGGACGCTCACGCCATTCGGTTTCGCCGACCGTCAGGCCGTGCGCATAGAGCATGGACAGTCCGATCTCGTGGTGATCGGCATCAGTCGCGGCACGCGGCGCGATGTCGAGCACGCCCGAGAGGCGATCGCCGTAGCGCACCGGGAAGACCCCGCTGAAGAAGTCGAGCGTCGCGATCGCGCCGGGATCGAGCACGCCGAACAGTCCCTGGTAGTCCTTGAAATGGAACGGCTCGAACAGCGGCGCGCCATCGAAGTAGACCGCGAGCTCGTTGTCGCGCCCCCCGCGCACGTTGGCGCGCGCCGACACGCCGTTGGTGGCGGTACCCGGCAGGTAGCGCATGACGCGCAGCACGTCCTCGTCGAGGCCCGGCAGCGCCTCGATCTGCTCGCGCGTCAGGTCGGCCGGCAGGAAACCCGCGGCGGGATCGACCCGGTAACGGCTCGCATGGATCGCGACCTCCTGGAGCCGGTCCGTGGCGGCCACATCGGCGGGCGCGCCACCGGGGCGCGACAGTGCGGCAGCCCGGACTGCAGGGTCGGGCACCACCGCGTACAGCCCGGTCCGGACCCGCTTGAGCGCCAGCCCGTGCGGCGCGAGGATGCGGCGGGCCACCTGCTCGGGCGTGCCCTCGCCGGGCGCCTGCAGCACGCGCAGTTCGGGGGTGACCAGCGCATCGCTGTAGACCAGCCCCAGCCCCTCGCCACGCAGGGCCTCGAGCGCGCCGGCCAGCGATTCGCCCGCACGCACGCCCGCGGGGGCGGCCGCCGACGCGGCGAGCGCCGCACACAGCAGCAGGGAAGCCAGGCAGGCCTGACGGAGGGGGCGGGTCATCCGCCCAGTTTAAAGCCTGTCCGGCTCAGCGAAACGCGATCGCGACCTCTCCTTCGGGACCGCGCCGCAGCTCCAGGCCCGTGGAGGCGGCGATCACGTCCAGGGCTTCATCAGGCGCAAGGCCGGCGACTGAGCCGCGCAGCAGCACCCGGGCACTGCGGGCCTGCATCGCCGGCTCGGCAAACCGCGGCTCGATCCCCGTCTCACGTCCGTACCAGCGCAGGAAGTCACCGAGCGCGGCGCCGTCGATGTCGATCGGTGCCGGCACGCTGGCGAGCCAGGACCAGCGCGCCCCGTGGGCCGGCACGGACTCGCGCTGTGGCTCCGCAGCGCCCGAGAGGCGCAGCAGCTCGCCCGCGACCGCCCGCGCCTCGCGCCCCGTCGGTGGGGTCACGGCGACTGCGCCCTCGCGCACCGCGACCTCGACGCCCGCGGACTGCAGGGTGACGGCGTACTGCGTGCCGAGGTGCCGGATCTCGGCGTAGGGGGTCGAGAGGCTCAAAGGCGTCTCGCCCAGCGCCGGGTCGGAGTCGATGAACACAGTACCGGCCTCGAGCGTGGCCCGCCCCGGCGCATCGAGACGCAAGCGGCTGTCGGGTGCGAGCCGGACCGAGAGACCCGCGGAGACCCGCAGAAGGGCCGTGGACTGCGCCGCGGTGGCAACGCTCTCGCCGATGCCCAGGCGCGCGGATTCGAGCAGCGCCGTATCGCCGCCCCGCCACGCGCCGCGCTGGACGGTCACTGTCCCGCGAACCACGCCTGCCGTAGCGAACAGGGGCGACTCGATCTGCTGGGTACGCCACACGAGGCCGGCGGTCAGCGCCAGCAGCGCCACACTGGCCGCCAGTGCGAAGTTGCGCCGGCGGGCCGGGGCCTGCCGCGGCGCAGCGGCGGCGGTGGCGGAACCGACGCCCGTATGTTCTTCGAGGCCGGCACGCCATTCGGCGCGCACGGCCGCAAAGGCCCGGTCGCGCGCAGCCGTGTCCGGAGCGGGATGGCGTCGGGCGGACTTCAGGAAGGCCGACAGCGCGGCGTCGTCCGACACGGCATCGTCCTGCGGTTCGCGGGTTTCCCGGTTCATGGTCAGCCTCCCCCGGACATAGTCATTCCTGCCTGATCCAGGAGGCATCGACACCGCGCGACAGCAGCGCGGAGCGCAGCGAGACGCGGGCACGCTGCAGGGTGGACTGCGCCGACTCGAAGCTGGAGCGCAACCGCGTCGCGATCTGCTCCACACTCAGTTCGTCCAGGTATTTCCACTCCAGAACCTCTCCATATCGACCCGGCAGGGAATCCAGCACTTCGCGGATCAGCCTCGAGGTGTCCTCGGCCTCCGGCGCCGCGGACGGATCCGCGGACGGATCCGCCACCTCGCTCTCGATGCGCTCCCGCACCCGCTCGTCGGCGTCCAGGCTCACCGTACGGCCGGCATCGCGTCGGGCGATTTCGGCCATGTCGGCGAGTTCGTTGCGGCAGATCTGCGCCAGCCAGGTAAACAAGGCCGCCTCGCCCCGAAAGGACTCGAGCCGGCGGACCGCGCGGCACAGCGTGCGCTGCGCCGCTTCCTGCGACAGGTCTGCGTCACCCCGGGTGCGCGACATCGCAAAGCGGTAGAGCCGATCGAAGTACTCGTCGAAGAAGGCCTTGAAACCCGACTCGTCGCCGGCCCGCAGCCGCTCGATGAGTTGTCGATCGTCATCTTTCATGATCGACGGCAGGTTAGACGGGGGGGAGACGCGAAATCAATCTCCGGACCCGGCCAAGGCCCGACGGGACGATCACCTGGGGTCGCCGCGATGGACTCCGACGGCGCGCGCCGTCTAACCATTCATATGGATACCGACCACTCCACCCTGCGACGCTTCCTGCCCGTCCTGACCCTGGCCCTGTGGTACCTGTGCGTGGGGCTGGTGGTCCGTCTGGTCCTGTGGGCGGGGTTCGGGCCCGCCGCACAGGTCGATCCAGCCGCGCTCGCCTGGATCCTGCCGGCGGGCCTCGTGGCCGACGCCATAGAGAGCCTGTACATCCTGGCCCCGCTGGCGCTGCTGCTGGGCGTGCTGCCGGACCGCTGGCACGGAACCCGCCGGTTCCGTGGCCTGCTGCTCGGCGGCAGCGCCCTGTGGATGTTCGGCATGCTGTTCGTGGAAGCCTGCGAATACTTCTTCTTCGAAGAGTTCGACGCGCGCTTCAACCTGGTGTCGGTCAACTACCTGATGTATCCGACCGAGGTCGCGGGCGACATCTGGAGCGAGTATCCGGTGCTGGCCCTGCTGCTGGCCGCGGCGGTGCTTGCAGGCGCCAGCGCGTGGCTGGTCCGGAAGCCGCTGACCGGCGGCACCCGCAGCTCGTCGCGGGCCACCGGACGGGCGCAGGTGCTGCTCGGCCTGTTCGCCGTGATCGGACTGGCAGGCGCCGCCTTCGAGACCCACTCGCTCGGCCTGTCGAGCAACCGCGTGGCCAACGAACTGGCCGCCAATGGTCCCTCGAGTTTCTTCAACGCCCTGCGCACCAGCGAGATCAACTATCACGCCTATTACGCGACGCGGAACCCGCAGGCCAACCTCGAGACGCTGGCTGCCAGCCTGGCGCGCGGCGACGGACGCTTCACCCATCTGGCGGAAGGACGGCTGGACCGCGCCTTTGCCTCGCGCCCGGAAGGTCTGGGCAGACTCAATGTAGTGCTGATCTCCAGCGAGTCCTTTGGCGCGGAGTTCAGCCGACTCCACGGCTCCGACCACGACTGGACGCCGCGATTCGACCAGTACGCGCAACAAGGGCTCTGGTTCAGCAACACGTATTCCTCGGGCACCCGCACCGTGCGCGGACTGGAGGCAATCTCGGCCTCGATCCCGCCGATCCCGACCGAGTCGGTCGTGCGCAGGCCGGGCAACGAGGACATCTCGACCCTCGGCAAGGTGCTGCGGGGCCACGGTTACCACACCGCGTTCCTGTACGGCGGATATGGTTACTTCGACAACATGAACGCGTTCTACGCAGGCAACGGCTACGACATCGTCGACCGTACCGCGCTGACGCGAGCGCCGCGCTTCGAGAACATCTGGGGTGTCGCCGACGAGGATCTGTTCGACATGACCCTGGAGCAGGCCGACCGGGCCGCGAAGTCCGGCAAGCCGTTCTTCCTGCACGTCATGACGACGTCGAACCACAAGCCCTACACCTTCCGCAGCGGCCTCGAATCGATCGGCATCAAGCCCGAGCACGGTGGCCGCGAATCCGGCGTGCGTTACGCCGACTACGCGCAGGGCTACTTCCTGCGCGAGGCGGCCGGGCACCCGTGGTTCGACAACACCGTGTTCATCATCGTCGCCGACCACGGCGCGCGGGTCTACGGGAAACAGGACATTCCGCTGAAGACTTACGAGATCCCGCTGCTGTTCTATTCACCGAAGCACATCAAGCCGCGCCGCGTCGATTCACTGATGACCCAGATCGACATCGCGCCGACGCTGATGGGCCTGCTCGGCCTGCCCTATTCGGCACCCTGGTTCGGGCAGGATGCCCTCAACACGCCAGCCACGGGCCGCATCGCATTCTTCAGCCACAACCACAACGTCGCGCTGCTCAGGGACAGCCAGTTGACCACACTCGGGCTGAGGAAAAGCGTCTCGCAGGCGCACTATGACAAGGCGACGGACAGCTACACGGCGACGTCCGCGGATCCGGCCTCCGAGGCTCTGGCGATCGCCTACTACCAGACAGCCTACGAGTTGTTCCGCGAGGGCCGCTACCGCTGATCGCGCGCCCAGCCGGGCATCACCAGGGCAGCTCGCTGCCGTCGTACATCCAGAACCGACCGGCCCGCTCCGGAGTCAGTCCGTCGATCACGGCCCGCATGCCGGTGACGCTGGTGACGGCGTCCAGGTGGGCGTGCGGCCCCCCCATCTCGGTGCGCACCCAGCCCGGATGCAGCGGCGAGGCGATGATGCCGTGGCTCCTGGCGAGATCGATCGACAGCGAACGCATGACAGCGTTCAGGGCGGCCTTGCTGGCGCGATATTTGTACAGGCTGCCGATCGTGTTGCCGGCGATGGAGCCGACCACGCTGGTGAGCGTCACGATCTTCTTCTGTGCCGAGCGGGCGACGTTGTCGACCAGGGCTTCGGCCATCAGCATCGGGCCGATGACGTTGACGCGATAGACCTCCGCCCAGTCCCCGGGCTCGCAGTTCCCGAAGCGGCCAAAGTCCAGCCCCTCGGTCGCAAAGCTGCCCTGACCCATGGTTCCGGCGCACCCGAGCAGCACGTCGAGGGGACGCTCGCCCAGGCGTGCCGTGAGCGCGCGGATGGACGCCTCGTCGCCGACATCCAGCGTCTCGATCCGGATCCTGCCGCCCGCCGCCAGCGCCGCCAGTTCCGGCGATCGCAGGGGATCGCGCGCGCAGGCGACGATGTCCCAGCCGGCGCTGGAATACTGCCGGACGAACTCGAGCCCGAGCCCGCGGCCCGCCCCTGTCACCAGAACCGTCGGCATGTCCGCCCCTCCACCAATGTCGCTATGATCCTGCGCCAATCTACAGGCAAGGGCCCACGGGCCACCACCGGCACGGCACCATGAACCGATTTCCCGATCGTTACCGCAAAGTCGTCATCGCCGAGCTCACGGGGGACTTCCGCAGC
>CAJACZ010000101.1 GCA_903938365.1 uncultured Pseudomonadota bacterium
CACCTTGATGCCGACCATCATCATGAAGGGACGGTTGCCGAGCACCGCGTTGACCTGCTCGCGGAACGTGTAGCGCGGCTGCACCGCGTCGACGTCGCCGCCCCGCGCACCGCTGGTGCCCAGGAAGGTGGCCAGCATGATCACGAAGACCACGCCGCCCGCGACGAAGCCCAGGTTCTGGTAGGCATCGGCGTCGCGGCCGAGCTTCTCGAGCAGCAGCGGTGCGCCGGCGCTGCCCGCCACCGAACCGAGCATCATGAACATCGAGCGGTAGCTCATGATGCCGAGGCGCTGCATGCGGTCGTTCGTCATCTCGACCGGCATGGTCAGGTACGGCACGTTGAAGATCGAGAAGCCGAGCGAATAGAACACCAGCACGGCCAGGCACAGCGTGAGCGGCATGGCGCCCGGAAAGATGGCGTGCTGCGAATAGACCAGCGGCAGTCCCAGGCCGCAGACGACGGCGCCGACCAGCAGCCAGGGCCGCCGGCGCCCCCAGCGGCTGCGCGTCCGGTCCGTGAGCCAGCCCATCAGGGGGTCGCTGAAGGCGTCGATGATCCGCGCGTAGAACACGAGGGCTCCGGCGGTGCCGGGGTCGATCTTCATCACCGTGGTCAGGTAGACCATGACCAGGGCGGTCACGACGTTCAGGTAGGTGATCGTCCCGAAGGAGCCCAGGCCCCAGCTGACACGGACCCTGAAGGGAATGGCCTCCGGGGCGGCTTCGGCGGCGCCGGTGGCCGGCACGCGAATCTTGTCTGTCATGGCATCTGGATCCTGGATCGAGGTTCGTCCGACGGCCCACGATATCGCGAGCGGGCGGGCCTTGCAGGCCGAGTTGAGGCCAACTCGCGGTCGTGGCGCGATCCGCGGCGTTTCCCGACGCTACAATCGGCCCGTGGTCTACCTCATCGACGCCTCGGTCTACATTTTCCGCGCCTATTACTCGATGCCGCCCGACATGCAGGATCGGGACGGCCGCCCCGCCCACGCGCTGTTCGGTTTTGCGCGTTTCCTGGGCGACCTGATCGAGCGGGCGCGCCCGGAGTACATCGCGGTGGCCTTCGACGAGAGCCTCCAGGGCTCGTTCCGCAACCGCATCTACCCGCCCTACAAGGCCAACCGCGAACCGGCCCCCGAAGACCTCAAGCAGCAGTTCGGCCGCTGCCGTGAGTTCTGCCGGCACCTGGGCATCGCCGAGTTCGCCGACGGCGAGTACGAGGCGGACGACATCATCGGCACCCTGCACGCCCGGCTGCGCGCCGAAGGCGTGCCCGCCACCGTGGTGACCCGCGACAAGGATCTGGCGCAGCTGATCTGCCTCGGCGACGTGTACTGGAGCTACACCGACAACCTGCGGCTGCAGCACCACGAGATCGCCGGGCATTTCGGCGTGCCGCCCGAACGCTATGCGGACTACCTGGCACTCACCGGGGATGCCGTCGACAACATCCGCGGCGTGCCGGGAATCGGACCCAAGACCGCCGCGGTGCTGCTGCGCGACTTCGTGTCCCTGGAAGAGCTCTACGACAACCTCGAATCGCTGGCGGAACTGCCGATCCGCGGCGCCGGCACGCTGGCGCGCAAGCTCGAAGAGCACCGCGATGCGGCGTTCCTCGCCCGGCAGCTGACCGGGATCGCGCGCGACATGCCGCTGACGGCAGGGCGCGAGCAGCTGCGGCGTCGGCCACCCGACCTCGCCGCGCTCGGCGAATTCTTCGACCACCACAACTTCGGCCCGATGCTGCGCCGCCAGGCCGATCGCCTCGCGCAGCTGCAGTCGGGTCCCCGCGGCGCGCAGGTGCCCTCGTGATCAAGCCCCGGTTCCTGCTGCCCCACTACTGGCCGTTCTGGGCCGTCCTCGGCCTGCTCAAGCTGCTGGCGGCGCGGCCTTACCCGTCCCTGCTCCGGTTCGGCAGCGCGCTCGGTACGTTCGCCCGGCACCTGCCGCTGCCGCAGGTCCGGGTGGCCCGCCGCAACCTCGAGCTCTGCCTGCCGGAGCTCCCCAAGGCCGAGCGCGAGCGCATCCTCGATGCCAATTTCCGCAGCACCGGCATCACGATCGGCGAGACCGCGCTCGCCTGGTTCGCGCCGCCGGCGCAGCTCGCGACGCTGGTGCGCTTCGAGGGCCTGGAGCACGTGGATCGCCTCACTGCCGCGGGCCGGGGCGTGATCCTGCTCGCCGCGCACTTCACGACGCTCGAGATCGGCGCGCGCTTCCTGACGGCCGCGCGGCACGCCCATGCCGTGTACAAACCGTCCAAGAACCTGCTGCTCACGGAGTTCTTCCGGCGCTACCGCGGCGCCGTGTCCGCGGGCATGATCGCCAGCGACGACATCCGCGGCATGGTGCGCGTGCTGCGTGCCGGCGGCATCGTCTGGTATGCGCCGGACCAGGCGTTCCGCGGCAAGGGCGCCGAGATGGTGCCGCTGTTCGGCGTACCTGCCGCGACCAATACCGCGACCTCGCGGCTCGCGCGCATGACCGGCGCGGCGGTGCTGCCGTACTTCGTCGAGCGGCTGCCCGGCACCACCGGATACCGCGTCAGCATCGGCGCGCCGCTCGAGGATTTCCCGAGCGGCGACAGCGTCGCCGACACGCTGCGCTTCCACCACCTGATCGAGGCGCAGGTGCGGCGCATGCCCGAGCAGTACCTGTGGGTCCACAAGCGCATGAAGGCCCTGACCGCCGAGCACCCCAACCACTATCGTTGAAGGAGCACCCGAGTGTCCCGGAACAACATCGAGTCAGCCCTCGTCGAACAGCGCCTGTTCCCGCCGCCGGCAGGTTTCGCGGCGCGGGCGCGCATCAAGCCTGCGGACCTCGAGGCGCTGCAGCGGCGCGCCGACGCGGATCCGGTCGGCTACTGGGCGGAGCTGGCGCGCGCGGAGATTTCCTGGCGCCGGCTCTTCACCACCGTGCTCGACGATTCGCAGGCCCCGAACTACCGCTGGTTCAGCGACGGCGAACTCAACGTCTCGTGGAACTGCCTCGACCTGCACCTGGCCGAGTCGGGGCACAAGACTGCGATCGTCTTCGAGGGCGAGCCCGGCGACGTGCGGCGGCTCAGCTACCGCGAGCTGCACGCCGAGGTCTGCCGCTTCGCCAACGCGCTGAAGGCGCGCGGCGTGGGCCGTGGCGACCGGGTGGTGATCTACATGCCGCTTGTCCCGGAGGCGATCGTGGCGATGCACGCCTGCGCGCGCATCGGCGCGATCCACTCGGTGGTGTTCGGCGGCTTCTCGGCGCTGTCGCTGAAGGATCGCATCGAGGATGCCGGCGCGCGCTGCGTCGTCACCGCCGACGGCGGCTGGCGCGGCGGCCATGTCGTCGAACTCAAGGCCGCGACCGACAAGGCGCTGGCCGAGGGCTGCCCGTCGGTCGACACGGTGCTGGTGCTCCGGCGCACGGGCCAGGCGGTGCCCATGGTGCCGGGCCGCGACGTCTGGTGGCACGACGCGGTGGCGAACCAGCCGGCCGCCTGCGAGCCCGAATGGGTCGACGCCGAGCACCCGCTGTTCCTGCTCTACACCTCCGGTTCGACCGGGCGTCCCAAGGGCATCCAGCATTCGAGCGCCGGCTACCTGCTGGGCGCGAAGCTCAGCAGCCGCTGGGTGTTCGACCTGCAGCACGACGATGTGTTCTGGTGCACCGCGGATGTGGGCTGGATCACTGGGCACAGCTACGTCGCCTACGGGCCGCTGGCGGCGGGCGCGACGCTGGTGATGTACGAAGGCGCGCCCACCTTTCCCGACGGCGGCCGTTTCTGGAAGACCTGCCAGGACCACGGCGTCACCATCTTCTACACGGCGCCGACCGCCATCCGCGCGCTGATGAAGCTTGGCGATGAGATCCCGGCGCGCTATGACCTGTCGCGCATCCGCCTGCTCGGCAGCGTCGGCGAGCCGATCAATCCCGAGGCCTGGATGTGGTACCACCGGGTGATCGGCCGCGAGCGCTGCCCGATCGTCGACACCTGGTGGCAGACCGAGACCGGCGCGATCATGATCTCGCCCATCCCCGGCGTCACCGCGACCAAGCCCGGTTCGTGCACGGTGCCGCTGCCCGGCATCTTCGCCGACATCGTCGACGACGAGGGCCACTCGGTCACGCAGCCCGGCGCGGGCGGCTACCTCGTCATCCGCCGGCCCTGGCCCTCGATGCTCCGCACCATCTGGGGCGACAACGAGCGTTACCTCAAGACCTACTGGGAGAAATTCCACAACCGCTACTACGTCGCCGGCGACAGCGCGCAGCGCGACAGCGACGGCTATTTCTGGATCATGGGCCGCATCGACGATGTGCTCAACGTTGCGGGCCATCGCCTCGGCACCATGGAGATCGAGTCCGCCCTGGTCGCGCACCCGCGGGTCGCCGAGGCCGCCGTGGTCGGGCGCCAGCACGAGATCAAGGGCGAGTCGGTGTTCGCTTTCGTGGTGTGCCGCGGCGCACGGCCGGCGGGCGCCGAAGCCACTGCGCTGACGCGCGAACTGCGCGAGTGGGTGACTGAACAGCTCGGCGCGATCGCACGGCCCGACGACATCCGGTTCGCCGACAACCTGCCCAAGACGCG
>CAJACZ010000102.1 GCA_903938365.1 uncultured Pseudomonadota bacterium
AGGCGCCGTCCGTAGCGTTCCTCGGCGAGCCGATCGCCCTGCGCACGCGCCAGCCGCGCGCCCAGCAGCAGCAGGTCGGGCGTCGCGTTGTTCGCGGCCAGGAATCGATCGACGAGGAGCCGCCCCTCGACCAGCAGGCCACGCTCGAGGTCCAGGTCGCCGAGCTGAAAGGTGGCCTCGGCGTGATCGGGCCGGATGGCGAGCGCGCGCGCGAAATAACCGGCGGCGTCGTCGATGCGGCCATCGCCGCGCAGGCAGACACCGGCGTTCGTGTACGCGGCCTCGGGCGAGCGGTAGAGCGGATTGCGCGCCACCTCGATGAAGCGCTCCACGCCCTCATCCACGCGCCGGGTGCGGCAGAGGTAGACGGCGTAGTTGTTGCCGATGTCCGGATCGGCCGGCGCGAGCCGGCGCGCTGAACGGAAATAGCGGTCGGCTTCCGCAGAGCGGCCCAGCTTTTCGGACAGCAGCGCCAGCGCGCTGTGAACGCCAGGGTCGCGCGGGTTCTGCTGCAGGCTGCGCTCGAGCTTTTCCTGGGCGAGCGCGAGGTTGCCCTGCTGCATGTAGGCCACGCCGAGCTGCAGGTTGTACGACGCGGCGGATTCGGCGGGCGTCGAGTCGGTACGCTGGATGCTGCCGGAGCCACCGCAGGCGACGACCAGCAGGCACAGCAACGCGACGGAGCAGGTCTTTGCGGCGAGCAGGTTCATTGCACGGCGACTCCGAAGAACTTGCTGCCCAGCCGGACCCGGGTCCGGTCGTTGACCTTGCCGGCGAGCTGGCCGCAGGCCGCGTCGATGTCGTCCCCGCGCGTCCGCCGGATCGTCGCCAGCACGCCGCGCTGGATGAGTTCGTCGCGGAAGCGCGTGATCACCGGCATCGGCGAGCGGCGGTACGTCGTGCCCGGGAACGGGTTGAAGGGAATCAGGTTGAGCTTGGCGGGCTTGCCCTTGAGCAGCCGCACCAGCTGGCGCGCGTGCTCGAGGTGGTCGTTCACTCCGTCGAGCATCACGTATTCGAAGGTGACGCTGCGCCCGTTCTGCTCGTCGAGGTAGTGCCAGCAGGCCTCGAGCAGTTCGGCGATGGGATGCTTGCGGTTGATCGGCACCAGTTCGTCGCGCAGCGCGTCGTCCGGCGCATGCAGCGACACGGCCAGCGCGCAGTTCACCTCTTCGGCGAGCTTGTAGATCTGCGGCACGAGACCGGACGTGGACAGCGTCACGCGGCGACGCGAGATATCGAAGCCGAAGTCGTCCATCAGCACGCGGATGGCGGGGACGACATTGCGGAAATTGGCGAGCGGCTCGCCCATGCCCATCAGCACCACGTTGGTGATGCGGCGCTGGCCGCCCGGCTCGAAACCGAGTTCACGGTTGGCGAGCCAGACCTGGCCGACGATCTCGGCGGCGGTGAGGTTGCGGTTGAAGCCCTGCTGCGCCGTGGAGCAGAACGAGCAGTCGAGCACGCAGCCCACCTGCGAGGAGATGCAGAGCGTGCCGCGATCGGTCTCGGGGATGAACACGGTCTCGAAGGCCTGCGAGGCATCGGCGCGCAGCAGCCATTTGCGGGTGCCGTCCGACGAGGAATGCGCCGAGACGATCTCGGGCACCTTCACCTCGGCGTGCAGCGCGAGCTGGGCGCGGAAGTCGCGCGCCAGGTCGCTCATCGATTCAAAGCTGCCCTCGCCGCGCTTGTAGAGCCAGCTCATGAGCTGGCGCGCGCGGAAGGGCTTGCTGCCCAGCGACGCGACGAACGCCTCCAGCTCGGGCCGCGTGAGGCCGAGCAGGTTGGTTCGCGCGTCGAGGGCAGCCTCGGTCATGGATGGCTCAGCCCCGCGGGCAGAGTTCCGTCTCGCGGAAGAAGTACGCGATTTCCTTGGCCGCCGTCTCCGGGGCGTCGGAACCATGGACCGTGTTGGCCTCGATGCTCTGCGCGAGATCGGCACGGATGGTGCCCGGGGCCGCCTTCTTGGGGTCGGTGGCGCCCATGATCTCGCGGTTCTTGGCGATGGCGTCCTCGCCCTCGAGCACCTGGATCATGACCGGGGCGGAAGTCATGGACTTCACCAGGTCGTTGAAGAACGGACGCGCGCGGTGCACGCCGTAGAAGCCTTCGGCTTCACGCTGCGAGAGGTGGACCATGCGGGCGGCGACGATGCGCAGACCAGCCTGCTCGAAGCGGCGATAGACTTCGCCGATGAGGTTGCGGGTCACGCCGTCGGGCTTGACGATCGAAAGGGTGCGCTCCAGCGCCATGCGATGTTCCTTGTGAAACTGAGGTGAATGAAACCAGGACGGCGCGGGTCCGGCAGGGACGCCCACGGTTCCGCCGCTGGCGGATCGAACCGCGGAGTCTACCTGCTGGGCAGGCCCGGCGGCAATGAGGATGGGCACGCAAGTGCCCGGCGTTTAAAGGATTTCCGGCGCCGATCGGGCCGCAACCTCAGACGTTGAAGCTTTCGCCGCAGCCGCACTCGCCCTTGACGTTGGGGTTGCGGAACTTGAAGGCCTCGTTGAGGCCCTGTTTGACGAAGTCGATCTCGGTGCCGTCGATCAGCGGGAGGCTGCCGCGGTCCACGAACACCTTGACGCCGTGTTCCTCGAAGACGATGTCGTCGGCCTGGGAGTCGTCGGCGTAATTGACGACGTAGGCAAAGCCCGAGCAGCCGGTCTTGCGGACGCCCAGGCGCAGACCGATCCCCTGGCCCCGGGATACCAGGAAACTGCGCACGCGGTCGGCCGCGGCGGGAGTCAGGGAAATGCTCATCGATGCTTCCTCCGGATACGCGCCTAGTCTATGCGGGCGCGACGCCCTGTAAACCTAAAACACGCAGCGCCTGCCCGACTGCGACGCACAGCGCGTCCTCGACGACCAGCAGCGGCCCGAGCCTTTCTGCCGGCAACTGGAACCCATCGAGCCAGTCCTGCGGCGACCCGGGGAGGCCGTCGCGCAGGTTGCGGCCCTCCAGCTGCCCGGACAAGCCCTCGATGACGGCCAGCAACTGGGGGCCGGCAAAGGCCTCGAACCGCACCTGGAGGATCTGCCCGTCGCCCCCGACGAGCAGGTGGAAACGGATCTGCGCGCCGTCCCGGCGACGCCCCGCCTCCCCTTGGACCCAGCAGGCGGCGGCGGGTTCAGCAGCGGCAGCGGGCAGCGCCACGGGCCTGCCTGCATGGGCCAGGGCGCGGAACAGGGCGTCCAGCGGCGGCGGGAGCGGCGGCGCGGGATCCCGGGGCGCTCTCACGGGGCCACCGCGCGCAGGCGGACCACTTCGCGGCGGATGGCGGCGGCGGCGAGGTCCACGTCCGCCTCGGTGCTGAAGCGCCCCAGGCTGATGCGCAAGGTCGCCTGCGCGAGCCCGGCGGACAGCCCGATGGCGCGCAGCACATAGGACGGCTCGGCCACCGCGGAATCACAGGCCGACCCGCTGGAGAGCGCGAGTTCGCCCAAACCCGCCAGCAGGCTCTCACCCTCGACCCCCTCGACACTCACGGACAGGAAGCCCGGCAGGCATCGCCCGGGATGGCCGTTGAAGCGCAGCCCGGGCAGGGACTCGAGTTGCGCCCAGAGGCGGCCGGCGAGCGCGGCGCAGCGTTGCGCGTCGGCGCTGCCCTCGTCGCGCACCAGGCGCGCCGCGGCGGCAAAACCGGCAACCTGGTGCAGCGGGACCGTGCCTGGGCGCAGCCCCCGCTCCTGCCCCCCACCGAGCAGCAGCGGCTGCACCCACGGGCGGGCCCGCGCGGCCACGTACAACGCGCCCACGCCCTTGGGACCGTAGAGCTTGTGCGCAGACAGGGAGACGAGGTCCGCGCCCAGCGCCGCCACGTCCATCGGCAGCCGCCCGGCCGACTGGGCGGCATCGGTGTGCAGGAGCACGCCGCGTTCCCGGCAGGCGGCAGCGATGGCGGGGATGTCCTGGATGACGCCGAGTTCGTTGTTGGCGTGCATGATCGACACCAGCTGGGTGTCCGGCCGCAGGGCCGCGGCCACGGCCGCCGGGTCCACCAGGCCGTCGGCCGAGGGCGCGACCCAGCTCAGCTCGAACCCTTCCTTTTCGAGGCGCCGGCAGGCGTCGAGCACGGCCTTGTGCTCGGTACGCATGCTCACCAGGTGCCGTCCGAAGCCCGCCCGCCCCCGCGCCACCCCGAGGATCGCCAGGTTGTCGGCTTCGGTGGCGCCGGAGGTGAACACCATGCACTCGGGGGCCGCGCCGATCAGCGCCGCCACATCGGCGCGGGCGGCTTCGAGGTGCTGCGCGGCCTCGCGGCCGTAGGCGTGGCTCGCGGAGGACGGGTTGCCGAAGATCCCCTCGCCGGTCAGGTACTGCGCCATGACCTGGGCAACGCGCGGGTCGACCGGCGTGGTCGCTGCGTAGTCGAGGTAGACCGGCGGGATCACGGCGGCGGAGCGCTGCCAGCGACCCTGCGTCGCCGCTGCACGGCGGTCAGGATGCCGCGCATGATGTTGGCTTCGTTCTGGTCGAGTTCGGCGCGATTGAGGAAGCGCCGGATGCGGTCCATGAGGTTGCGGCCGCTGGCGGTACGGTCGCGGAAGTCGATCTCGTCGAGCACCTCCTGCAGGTGTTCGAACAGGCGCTCCATGTCGGCCGCCGGCGCCAGTGGCACGAGCGCGGGCGCGGGCACGTGCTGGCCGCCGCGCGCGCGATGCACCTCGTAGCACACCAGCTGCACCGCCATGGCGAGGTTGAGCGAGGGGTAGACCGGGTCGGTCGGGATGCGCATCAGCAGCTTGGCGAGCGCCAGTTCGTCGTTGGTCAGCCCCGTGCGCTCATTGCCGAACAGCAGCGCCACGGGACCGCGTACGGCCTCCTCGACCACACGGACGGCCGCATCGCGCACGTCGAGCACGCGGAAGTTCTGGTCCCGTTCGCGCGCGGTGGTGGCGGCGATCAGCCCGCAGTCGCCGATCGCCTCGAGCAGGTGCTCCGTGACGCGGGCGTTCTCGAGCACGTCGATGGCCCCCGCGGCCCGTGCGGTCGCCTCGGGATCCGGAAAGGCCCGGGGCCGGACCAGGTACAGTTCGGTGAGGCCCATGTTCTTCATGGCGCGGGCAACGGCCCCGATGTTCCCGGGGTGGGAAGTCTCGAGCAGGACGACGCGGATATTGGCGGGTGTTTGCGGGTTCATGCGGGCACGGGACGGCGCTTGGCCGGGCGCGTGGTATTCTAACGATCATTCCGCTTTTGCTCTTTGCCAGAATGCAGCCACTACTCAACATCGGCGTGCGCGCAGCGCGCCGCGCCGCGGATTTGATCGTCCGCAGCCTGAACCGCCTCGACTCGCTGGACGTCTCCAGCAAGGGCCGGAACGACTTCGTCACCGACGTCGACCGGGCCGCCGAGGCCGAGATCGTCGCGACCATCCGCAAGTCCTACCCGGACCATGCGTTCCTGTGCGAGGAAAGTGGCGCCTCGGGCAGCGGCCCGGTGCAGTGGATCGTCGACCCGCTCGATGGCACCACCAACTTCCTGCACGGGTTCCCGACCTTCTGCATCTCGATCGCCTGCCGCGTCCGCGACCGGCTCGAACATGCCGTGATCTATGACCCCATGCGGCAGGAAGTCTTCACCGCCTCGCGCGGCGGCGGCGCCCACCTCGAGAACCGCCGCATCCGCGTCAGCGCCCAGCGGACCCTGGAGGGCGCGCTGATCGGCACCGGCTTCCCCTACCGCGCAAACACGAAATACATCGACGATTATCTGGCGATGCTCAAGGTCGTGATGCAGGCGACCGCCGGCGTGCGACGCCCGGGCTCCGCGGCGCTCGACCTCGCCTACCTCGCGGCGGGACGCACCGACGGCTTCTGGGAGATCGGTCTCAGCGAGTGGGACACGGCGGCCGGCACGCTGATCGTCCAGGAAGCCGGCGGCCACGTCGGCACGCTCACGGGCAGCGAGTACCTGCAGAACGGCAACATCATTGCCGGCAACCCCAGGGTGTACGCGGCGCTGGTCGAGGCGCTCGCGCCCCACGTGCCCGAGAGCCTGCGCGAAGCCTGAGCCCGTTCAGGGCACGATGGTCGTGAACAGGTAGACGGCGCAGATCACGAGATGCACCGTCCCCTGCAGGACGGTGGTGCGCCCGGTCCCCAGCGACAGCGTCGTCACCAGCAGCGACAGTCCCAGCAGCACTGTGGACTTGTCGTCGAGCCCCAGCGCGAGTGTCCAGCCGTTGGCCAGGGAGATGATCGCCACCGTCGGGATCGTCAGCCCGATCGAGGCCAGCGCCGAGCCGAGCGCGAGATTGAGACTCGTCTGCAGCCGGTTCGCGCGCGCCGCGCGGAAGGCCGCCAGACCCTCGGGCAGCAGCACCAGCAGCGCGATGAACACCCCGACCGCCGCCTTGGGCGCGTTCAGCCGCTCGAGCGCGGCCTCAGCCGCGGGCTCGAGGTCCTCGGCCAGGAGTACCACGGCACCGAGGCTGGCCAGCAAAAGCAGAACGCTGCGGATCGCGACGCGGTTGGAGGGCCGTGGCGCGTGGGCTTCGTCGCCGGCGGCGCCCGATCCCGCGTCCGCGTCCGCGTCCGGCGCCAGGAAGTGGTCGCGGTGCCGGAAGTTCTGCACCAGCACGAACGCGCCGTAGAGCACCAGCGACACGGCGGCCACGAAGGCGAGCTGCCCGGCCGAGTAGTACGGTCCGGGCACGCTGATCGTGAAGTTGGGCAGCACCAGCGTGAGCACGGACAGCGCCGCGAGCGTCGCGAGCGCGGCGCTGACCCCGCGCTGCTCGAAGGCCTGTTCGCCATGCAGCACCGAGCCCGCGAGCAGCGACAGCCCCACCATGCCGGTGAGGATCAGCATCACGGCGGCAAACACGGTGTCGCGCGCGAGCCCGGGCGCGGCCTCGCCGGCGCTGAACATCAGCGCGACGATCAGCGAGACTTCGATGACGGTGACCGAGACCGCCAGCACGAGGGTGCCGAACGGCTCCCCGACCCGGTGGGCGACGACCTCGGCATGGTGCACGGCGGCCAGCACCACGCACACCAGCGCCACGGCGACCAGCGTGGTCGCCACGGGTCCTTCGAGCCAGAACGTAAGCAGGAAGACCAGCCAGGCGGCCAAAGGCGCGATCGCCGGCCACGGCAGGCGGCTCAGACCCGGTGCGCTGGCAGTGTCCGTGGAGGCGCTCATGGCTCGCAGCCCGCGTTCAGGCCGGTTTGGGGTCGTCGAAGGAATCCACCACGGCGGTCGTCACGAGGTCAGCGCCTACGTTGACCATGGTGCGGGTCATGTCGAGCAGGCGGTCGGCGCCCAGCACGATGCCGATTCCTTCAGGCGGGATGCCGAAGGTGATCAGCAGCCCGGCGATGATCGGCAGCGAGCCGCCGGGAATGCCGGCCACCGCCACCGCACCCAGCACGGCGAGCAGCAGCAGCGTGACCTGCTGCCCGAGATCCAGCGGCACACCGAACACCTGCGCCACGAACAGCACCACGCAGCCCTCGTAGAGCGCGGTGCCGGCCATGTTCATGGTGGTGCCGAGCGGCAGCACGAAGCCGGCGGTCGTCGGGCGGATGTGCAGCTGGTCGCGGGCCACGGCCAGCGCAGCGGGCAGGGTCGCGTTGCTCGAACTGGTCGAAAACGCCGTGACCAGCACCGGCCGCGCCATGCGCCAGAACTCCGCGGGCTTATAGCGCGACAGGAATCGCAGCCATAAGGACATGGTGCCGAACAGGTGCAGCAGCATCACGACGACGCAGCCGATGACGAACACGCCCAGCGCGATGAGGATGTCCCAGCCGATCTTGACGATGACGCTGAAGATCATCGCCGGCACCGCATAGGGCGCGAGGCGCAGCGCGAACTGCACGATGCCGGTCATCAGTTCGGTGACCAGCTCGAGGCCGGACTGCAGCTGCAGTCGCTGCCGCTCGGCCAGCCGCGTCGCCGCCGCGCCCACGAGGATGGCGAAGAGGATCAGCGGCAGCACCTCGCCGAGCGTCCCGCGGTCGTTGCCGACGAAGGCACCGAACAGGTTGCGCGGCATGAACATGTCGACCAGAGTCTGGGCGTTCATGTCCGGCTGCTGGGCCTGGCGCTCGATGTACTTCGCCGAGGCGCCGCCGTACTCGGCGACCAGCCGCGCCTTGGTGTCGGCGTCCACCGCGGCGCCGGGCTGCACCACGTTCATCATCACCATGCCCAGCAGCACCGCCACGGACATGTTGAGGAAGAACAGCGTGAAGGTGCGCCCTGCCAGCGGACCGAGCCGGGACAGCTGGCCGAGCTGCGCGACGCCGGCGGCGAGCGACGCGAACACGAGCGGCATCACCACGAAGAACAGCATCCGCAGGAACACCTGCCCGAGCGGGTCAAAGACCGCCGTGGACAGGGCCCTCGCCCCTTCGAGCAGCGCCGGCGCCCGCGCGCCGATCAGCAGCACCGCGATGCCGGCCAGCGCACCGACCGCAAGGCCGGTGAGGATGCGGTTCGCCAGCTTCGGGTCAGACTCCGCCATTACGGCCGGCAAGCGGGCTGTTGCGGAAGCCGTACAGCAGGTAGACCACGAGCCCCGCCAGGGTCCAGTACACGAAGGTCAGCTGGGTCGCCGGCGGCAGCGAGAAGAACAGGAAGCCGCAGCCGAGCAACGCCAGGGGGCCCACGAGCCAGATCGCCGGCGTGTGGAAGGGACGATGCCGTCCGGGATCGCGCACGCGCAGCACCATCACGCCGATGGACACCGCGAGGAACGCGAACAGCGTGCCGCTGTTGGAAATATCGGCCAGCACGCCCACGGGGAAGAACGCGGAGAACACCGTGACCGCGAGGCCCGTGATGATGGTCACCACGTAGGGCGTGCCGTAGCGTGGATGCACCTTGCTCAGGGAATCGCTGAACGGCAGCAGGCGGTCGCGCGCCATGACGAAGAAGATGCGCGTCTGGCCGAACAGCATCATGAGGATGACGGAGGGCAGCGCCAGGAAGGCCGCCAGCCCGATCAGCTGCGACATGGTCTTCCAGCCCAGCTGGTCCAGCACCTGCGCGAGCGGCTCGCCGCTGCAGACCAGCTGGTCTGCATTCGCGGGCAGGGCGCAGGCCTCGGCCATGGCCGGACTTCCCGGCGCGATCGCCTGGCCAGTCGGATCGACCACCGGCTGCGCGCCCACCGAACCCACCACCCCGGTGGCCACCAGCAGGTAGAACACCGTGCAGATGGCGAGGCTGCCGATGAGCCCCAGCGGCACGTTGCGCTGCGGGTTCTTGGTTTCCTCGGCGGCGGTCGACACCGCATCGAAGCCGACGTAAGCGAAGAAGATCGAGGCCGCCGCGCCGGCGATGCCCAGGCCGCTCGCATCCCAGAAACCGTTGGGCGAGAAAGGTTCGAAGTTGTCGCCGTTGACCACGGGAATGGCGAGGATCACGAAGACCGTGAGCGCAGCCACCTTGATCAGCACCAGCACCGCGTTGATCCGCGCACTCTCGCGGGTGCCCAGGACCAGCAGGGTGGTCACGAGCAGCGCGATTACCGCAGCCGGCACGTTCATGATGCCGCCGGCGAAGGGCCCCTTGCTCAGGGCGTCGGGAATGTCGAGACCCAGGCTGCGTTCGACGAGTCCCACGAAGTAGTTGGACCAGCCGACCGAGACGGCACTCGCCGCCACGGCGTACTCGAGGATCAACGCCCAGCCGACCACCCAGGCGACGAGCTCACCGAGCACGGCGTACGAGTAGGTATAGGCGGAACCGGAGACCGGCACCATCGAGGCCAGCTCGGCGTAGCAGAGCGCAGCGACCGCGCAGACGAAGCCGGCGATGACGAAGGACACCATCATGCCCGGGCCGGCCTTCTGCGCCGCCTCGGCGGTCAGCACGAAAATCCCGGTGCCGATGATGGCGCCGACGCCCATCATCATCAGCTGGAACGCGCTCAGAGAGCGGTGCAGGCTCTTTTTTTCGGCCGTGGCGAGAATTTCGTCGAGCGGCTTGATGCGCCAGTTCATTGTTGTTATCCCCCTGAGCGTTGCGCCCGATTGTAGGGGGGCTCTGCGCCCGGCCGCCACTGGAACGTGGCGCCGGCGCACAGCTGTGGGGGTACCCCCCCGGGGCTCAGGGCATGTCGTCGAGGGCGAGCTTCTGCCGGGTGGGGAACAGGCTCTCGGCGGTCAGGCCGGTGTCCAGGGCCGAGGCGCTGGCGATGTAGATAGAGGAATAAGTGCCGATCAGGATGCCGACGATCAGCGCGACCGAGAAGCCATGCAGCACCGGGCCGCCCAGCAGCAGCAGCACCACCACCACCAGCAGGGTGGTCAGGCTGGTCATGATGGTGCGCGACAGCGTCTGGTTGACGGACAGGTCGATGACCTGGGCGGGCGCCAGCCGCTTGTTGGTCTCGAAGCGTTCGCGGATGCGGTCGAACACGACGACCGTATCGTTAAGGGAATAGCCGATGACGGCCAGCAGCGCGGCCACCACGGACAGGTCGAACACGATGCCTGTGAGCGCGAAGAAGCCGACCACGATGATCGGGTCGTGGATCGCGGCGATGATCGCCCCCGCGGACAGCTGCCAGGCATGGAAGCGCACGAACACGTAGATGCCGATCAGCAGCAGCGTGAAGCACAGCGACCAGATGGCGCTGGTCCGCAGGTCCTTGCCGACCTGCGGCCCGACGATCTCGACGCGCCGCAGTTCGACGTTGGCGTCGAGGGTGCGCAACACGCCTTCTACCTTGCTCCGGACCTGCGCGCTGGTCTGGCCGTCGAGCGGCGGGAGGCGGATCGCGACGTCGCGCGAGGAGCCGAAGCTCTGGACCTGCGGGTCTTCGAAGCCCGCAGCCTCCAGACCCTTGCGCACCGCCTCGAGCTGGGCTTCTCCCTTGAAGGCGGCCTCGACGGTGACGCCGCCGGTGAAATCGATGCCGAGGTTCAGTCCGCGGGTCAGGATCGCCCCGATGGAGACCAGGAACATCAGTGCGGACAGCGCGTAGAAGACCTTGCGCCGACCGACGAACGGGACACGACTGTCGCTGTTGAAGAATTCCATGACTGCGGGGACCCCTTGGGAGTGACGCTCAGATCGAAAGCTTCGCCGGACGCCGGCCACCGCCGTACATCAGGGTCAGCAGGGCGCGGCTGCCCAGCAGCGACGTGAACATGGAGGTGACGATGCCGAGTGACAGCACCACGGCGAAGCCGCGGATCGGCCCGGTGCCGAAGACCCAGAGCACGATGCCCGCGATCAGGGTGGTGATGTTCGAGTCGGCGATGGCGGAGAAGGCCTTGTCGAAGCCCTTGGCAATGGCCATCTGCGGCGTGACGCCGTTGCGCAGTTCCTCGCGGATGCGCTCGTAGATCAGCACGTTGGCGTCAACCGCCATGCCGACGGTCAGCACCATGCCGGCGATGCCCGGCAGCGACAGCGCAGCCTTGAAGGCCGTCAGCAGCGCCGCGAGCAG
>CAJACZ010000103.1 GCA_903938365.1 uncultured Pseudomonadota bacterium
CTCGTGCGGTATTCGCTGGCGGTGGCGCCTTCGGCGCTGCTGCTGATCGGCGCCGCACTGGTGTGGTCCGGCTTCGGCGGACTGCGCACGATGCGTGGCCCGGCTTGAGCCAGGCGGAGCAGTACGCCGACTGGCTGAGCGATCCGGCGGCGTTCTGGCTGCGCGCCGCCGGGGCGATCGACTGGGAGCAGGCACCACGGCAGGCCTGCGACGCAGCCGCGGAGCCCGCAGCGCGCTGGTTCCCGGATGGCCGCCTGAACGCCTGCCACAACGCCGTGGACCGCCATGTCGAGGCGGGGCGCGGCGCGCAGGCCGCGCTGGTCCACGTCAGCGCCATGACCGGGACCGAGCGCAGCTACAGCTACGCTGAACTGCGCACCGAGGTGGCCCGACTCGCCGGGGCAATGCGCCGTCTGGGCGTGGTCCAGGGCGATCGCGTCGTGATCTACATGCCGATGGTGCCGGAGGCCGTGTTCGCGATGCTGGCCTGCGCGCGGCTCGGCGCGGTGCACTCGGTGGTGTTCGGCGGGTTCGCCGCGCGCGAGCTCGCGGTGCGCATCGACGATGCGACGCCCCGGCTCGTGCTGTCGGCTTCCTGCGGACTCGAACCCGGCCGCGTGGTCGACTACCACACGCTGCTCGACAAGGCGCTCGCGCTCGCCGTCCACCAGCCCGCGCACTGCGTCGTGCTGCAGCGGCCGCAGTCGACCGCCCCGCTGACGCCGGGCCGCGACCTCGACTGGCAGGACGTGCTGCGCGATGCGCCCGAAGCGGCGCCGGTGACGGTCGCCGCCACCGATCCGCTCTATGTGCTCTACACCTCCGGCACCACCGGCCGGCCCAAGGGCGTGGTGCGCGACACCGGCGGTTACCTGGTCGGGCTCGAGTGGTCGATGGCGAACGTCTACGGCGCGCAGCCGGGCGAGGCCTTCTGGGCTGCCTCCGACATCGGCTGGGTGGTCGGCCACTCGTACATCGTCTACGGACCGCTGCTGCGCGGCTGCACCACCATCCTGTTCGAGGGCAAGCCGGTCGGCACGCCCGACGCGGGCACCTACTGGCGCATCGTGGCGCGGCACCGGGTGCGCACGCTGTTCACCGCGCCCACCGCCATCCGCGCCATCAAGCGCGACGACCCGGAGGGGCGCCTGATGCGGGAGCAGGACCTCGGCGGCCTGCGCGCGCTGTTCCTCGCCGGCGAGCGCGCGGATCCCGACACGGTGCGCTGGGCCGCGGACCGACTCGGCGTGCCGGTCATCGACCACTGGTGGCAGACCGAGACCGGCTGGCCCGTGGTGGCGAACTGCCTGGGCCTCGGCCTGCTGCCGATCAAGCCCGGCAGCCCGACCCGCCCCGTGCCGGGCTTCGGGCTCGAGGTGCTGGACAGCGACGGTCATCCGGTGCCCGCGGGCACCCAGGGCGCGCTGGTGCTGAAGCTGCCGCTGCCGCCGGGCTGCCTGCCGACACTGTGGAACAACGACGCGGGGTTCCGCGCCAGCTACCTGAGCGCGCACCCGGGCTACTACACGACCGGTGACGGCGGCTACGTCGACGCGGACGGCTACGTCTACGTGATGGGCCGCATCGACGACGTCATCAACATCGCGGGACACCGGCTCTCCACGGGCGAGCTCGAGCAGGCCGTGGCGGGACACCCCGCGGTCGCCGAGTGCGCGGTGATCGGCGTCGCCGACGAACTCAAGGGCACCGTGCCGGTCGGGCTCGCGGTGCTCAAGGCAGGGATCGCGGCGGACCCGGCGCTCATCGCCCGCGAGATCATCGCGCGCGTGCGCGAGGAAGTCGGCCCGGTGGCGAGCTTCCAGCGCTGCCTGGTGGTGGCACGGCTGCCCAAGACCCGCTCGGGCAAGGTGCTGCGCGCCACCATGCGTGCGCTCGCCGACGGGCGGGCCTTCGAGACGCCGGCCACGATCGAGGATCCGGCCGTGATCGAGGAAATCCGCGTCGCGCTCCGTTCCGTCCCGGGAGGCTGATCCGGGTTCCGTACCCAGACTGTCGCTCTCCCATCCCGGATGATGTGATGTTATCTTATTACATCACTAACCTACGCATCCCACCGGGCAGACCGAACCATGATCTCGATCGGACGACTGGCACTCATCGGCACCGCCGCACTCGGCGCCGCGGCCACAACAAGCGCGGCGTCGCCGCAGGATGATCTTCAGGAAGTCATCGTCACCGGCCAGCGGCAGGCCTATCGCGGCAGTATTCCGCTGGACGAGACCCCCCAGGCCATCACCGTGCTCGACGCGCAGCGGCTGGAATCCCTGGCGATCACGCGTCTTTCCGACGCACTCGATCTCTCGGCGTCCATGGGCCGCCAGAACAATTTCGGCGGCCTCTGGGACAACTTCGCGGTCCGCGGCTTCGCGGGCGACGAGAACCTCCCCAGCGGATACCTGGTGAACGGCTTCAATGCAGGACGCGGCTTCGGCGGTCCGCGTGATGCGTCGGGAATCGAACGCATCGAGATCCTGAAAGGGCCGAGCGCCGCGCTGTATGGCCGCGGCGAGCCCGGCGGCAGCGTGAACATCGTGACCCGGCAGCCTGACTTCGAGTCCAGTGGCCGGATCGGGCTTTCGCTGGGCAGCTTCCACACCCGACGCATCGACGCGGACTGGACCGGCCCGCTCGGCAAGTCCGTCGCGATCCGCCTCACCGGCTTCCACGAGGACGCCGAGAGCTTCCGCGACACAATCCAGACGCAGCGTTACGGTGCGACGCCGAGCCTGCTCATCAGGTTTTCCGACCGGACCAGCCTGAGCTATGAACTCGAACTGACCCGGCAGGAAATTCCCTTCGATCGCGGCGTGGTGGCCGTGAACGGCCAGCTGGGACTGATCCCCGAAAGCCGCTTCCTCGGCGAACCCGGCGATGGCCCGCTCGCGGCACGGGCGACCGGGCACCAGCTGCAGTTGCAGCATCAACTGAACGCCGACTCGAGCCTGCTGCTCGGTTTCGGCCACCGCGAAACCGAACTGTCGGGATTCTCCAGCGAAGCCGAGCTGGCAGGCAGCCGACAGCGGCTCACGCGGGACGGCCGGACGCTGTCGCGCCAGCGACGCTTCAGGGATTACGACACCGAACACACCGTATGGCGGGCCGAGTTGAGCACGCGCCTCGCCACCGGATCCGTCACGCACAACCTGCTGGTCGGTGCGGACCATGATGCCTTCGACAATTCGCAGCTGTTCCTGCGTTTCCGCCCGCCCGCGCTCGCGGGCAATCCGACGCCTGCTCAAGGCTATGTCATCGACATCCAGTCGCCGGTCTATGGGCAGTTCACGCCTCCCGCGCCGGCACCGCTGACGAACCGCCTGGATGAGCAGCGCGCCTGGGGCGTCTATGTGCAGGACCACATGGAGTTGACCGAGCGACTGCAGTTCCGGCTCGGTGGCCGTTACGATGATTTCACGCTTGATGCCGTGAATCGCAGCACCAGCGCCCGCAGCAGCTTCTCGGACACCCAGTTCAGCCCGCAGGCAGGCATCGTCTTCGAAGCCAGCGACGCGATCTCGCTTTACGCGGCGTACGGCGAGGGTTTCCGTCCCAATTCCGGCGCCGACGCCCTGGGCCGTGCCTTCGAACCCGAGGCATCCGAGTCCATGGAGATCGGCGCCAAGCTGAGCCTGCTGGACGGCAACCTCGCCGGCACGGTGTCGCTGTTCTCGATGAAGAAGACCAACGTCCTGACGGCCGACCCGGGCAACCCGGGTTTCTCGATCGCCGTCGGCGAGGCGGAGAGCCGCGGCCTGGAACTCGACCTGCAGGGCACGCTGCCCGGCAACTTCGGGCTCTGGCTCTCCTATGCCTATATCGAGGCCGAAGCCGCCAAGGACGCGCTGGATCCGAACTTCGCGCTGCTGATCCGCGCGGGCGACCCGCTGATCAACGTGCCCAGACAGACTCTCAGCCTGCAACTCGACCGGCCCTTCTCGCTGGGCACGGCACGGCTGAAGGCAGGCGCCGGGTTGCTGCACGTGGGCGAACGCCTGGGCGAGACCGCCACGAGCTTCAAGCTGCCGTCCTACACCACGGCGCGGCTGTTCGCAGCGTGGCAGGCCACCGACCAGCTCCAGTTCACGGCCACCGTGGACAACCTGTTCGACGAAACCTACTACACCAACTCGTTCGCGCAGCTCTGGGTCGCGCCGGGTGCGCCGCGGCGCGCCACGGTGTCGGCACGTTACGTGTTCTGAGTCGGGCAGTGATGCACGAACCCGTGATTGCCATACGGTCACTGAAGCTGGACCGCGGTGGGCGCGCGGTCCTCGATGGACTGGACCTGGAGGTCCGGGCCGGCGAGGTGCATGCACTGCTCGGCGGCAACGGAGCCGGCAAGTCCACCACGCTGGCCGCGATCCTGGGATTCCTGAAACCAGGCTCCGGCAGCATTCACGTGGGCGGTCACTGCCCCTCGCGGGAACCGGACGAGGTTCGGCGCGCAATCGCCTTCCTGCCGGAAAACGTCGCGTTGTACGAACACCTGTCCGCGTGGGAGAACCTCAGCTACTTCCTCAGTCTCGCCGGCGAAACCCGCGAACCTGCGGCGATGGAGCAGGCGCTCAACGCCGTGCAACTGCACGCGCAGGCGTGGAATACCCGTGCAGGAGGTTTCTCCAAGGGCATGCGGCAGAAGACAGCCATCGCCCTGGCCCTGCTGCGGCGGACGCCGATCCTGCTGCTCGATGAGCCGACCACGGGACTGGATCCCGCGGCCACGCACGAATTCAACCGTCTGCTGGGTGCGCAGCGCGACCGGGGCGTCGCCGTGCTGATGGTCACCCACGACCTGCTCGGCGCGGCACAGGTCGCGGATCGCATCAGCATGCTGCGCGGCGGCCGCGTGGTGCGGGAATGGACGGCCAGCCCCGGGCCGGAACGCTTCGCACTGGCGCCGCTGTACCAGGCCTTCACCGGGGAATCGGCGCAGTGAAGCGCGCGATCCTCGTCGCGCGGGGAGAGCTCACCCTGCTGCTGCGCTCGCGCGTGGCCGCGCTGGGCCTCGGGACCCTGCTGGCGCTGTCGGCCATCGCGGCCGCGACGTCATACGCCCACATGGCCGGCGAACGGAGCGTTCGTTCAGCCCAGCAGCAGGCCACCGACGACCTGTTTGCGGCGCAGCCAGCGCGTCATCCGCACCGCGTCGTGCATTACGGCAGTTTCGCCCACCGGCCGCTCGGCGTGCTGGCAGCCTTCGACCCGGGCGTGGATCGCTACACGGGCACCACGCTGTATCTAGAGGGCCATCGCCAGAACGCCGCCGCTTTCGGCGCCGCCCGCGAATCCTCGGGGCTCATCCGCTTCGGCGAACTGACGCCCGCGTTCGTGCTGCAGGTCCTGACGCCGCTGCTGCTGGTGTTCATGGGGTTCCCGATGGTGGCCCGGGAACGCGAGAACGGCAGCCTGGTGCCATTGCGTGCGCTGGGCGTCCAGCCGGGCGAACTGCTGCTCGGCAAGGCGCTGGCGCTCGCTGCGCTCGCCGCCCTGGCCATGCTGCCCACCGTCGCGGCACTGGCGGCCGCCAGCCTGCTGGCGCCGACGGAAGCCATCGGCGCCGGCATGATCGCCCTGGCCTATGCACTGTACCTGCTGGTGTGGGTGGTGCTGATCGTGGCGGTCTCGGGACTGTGCCACCGCAGCCGTACCGCGCTGGTCACGCTGGTCGCCGTCTGGGCCGGCATGACCATCGTCGTGCCACGGCTCGCTGCGGACATTGCCTCGCGCACCGCGCCGCAGCCCTCGCGCATCGAGAACGATCTCGCGCTGCAGACCGACCTGCGCCGCATCGGCGACAGCCATGACCCGAACGACCCGTTCTTCGCGGATTTCCGTCGCCGTACCCTGCAGCAGTTCGGCGTGGCGCGGATCGAGGATCTGCCGCTGAACTATCGCGGCCTGGTGTCGCTGGAGGGTGAGGCGCTCACGTCGCGGCTGTTCGTGCAATACGCCCTGAAGACGATGGGCATCCAGCGCAGGCAGGTCACGCTCATGGATCGCTTCGCGGTTCTCAGCCCCGCCCTCGCGGCGCGGCGCGTGTCGATGGCCGCCGCGGGCACGGACCTGGAAAACCACTGGCGCTTCCTGCAACAGGCCGAAGCGTTTCGCTTCGACATGGTGCAGCGGCTGAACCGCCTGCACGCCGAGGCCGTCGACTTCGCGGACGATTCCGCACGCAGCCGTGACGCCGCGAGCGAGCGCCGCTCGCGGGTCGGCGCCGGGAACTGGGCGGCCATTCCCGATTTCCGCTTCGTGCCCGACACCCCCGCCGGGCGTCTGGCTGCAGCGGGCAACTCGTTCGGAATGCTGCTGGCCTGGCTGTGTCTGGCGCTGGCGCTCGGCGGACTCGCCGCACGGCGGATGCGGGCCGAGGGCCCATGAGCACGCTGCTGCGCGAGGCGGCCTTCCTGCTGCGCCAGCGCTCGGCCATCGTCGGTGTGCTGATCCTGACGCTGCTGGCCACGCTGGCCACGGGACTCGGCCTCGCCGAGGTCGCGCGCCAGCAGGACAGCATCGCGCGCGCCGTCGCGTTGCAGGCCATCGACGAAGCGGCCGTGGCACGCTTCGTCGAAGACGGTGGCTCGGCCGCGTACTACAGCTTCCATGTCGCGGCGGATGCGCCATCGAACCTGGCCTTCGCGGCGCTCGGACAGCGTGACCTCGCACCGTTCATCATGCGCATCCGGGCGCTGGCGCTCGAAGGACAGTTGTACGAGAACGAGTCGACCAACCCCGAGGTGGCGCTACCCGGACGCTTCGACTTCGCCTTCGTGCTGTTCTACCTCGCACCACTCCTACTGATTGCCCTGCTGCACGACCTGGTCTCGGGCGAGCGCGAAGCCGGACGCTGGACGCTGCTGCAGTCGGCGCCACGGTCCCGCGGGCTCTGGGGCGCCCGCGTCCTGGTGCGGGCGCTGATCGTGTTCGCGGCACTGGGGGTTCCGCTTTGCGCGGGCGCCATGCTCAGCGGAGCTGCGCCGACCGGGGTGCTCGCCGCCCTGGGCGTCGTGGCGTTGACCGTCGTTTTCTGGACGGCCGTCAGCCTGGCGGTGGCGCGCAGCGGCTGGCGCTCGGCCGTGAACGCGACCAGCCTTGCCGCGATCTGGTTCGGGCTCACCCTGGTGGCACCGAGTGCTGCACACCTGGTCGTCAATGCCATCGTGCCGATGCCCCAGGGCGCGGAACTGCTGCGCGCGAACCGCGAGGCAGTGCACGCCGGTTGGGATCTGCCGCAGGACGCCACGATGCAGCGGTTCTTCGTCACGCACCCGGAGTGGTCGGACACGCCGGCTCTGCGCCAGCCGTTCCACTGGAAATGGTATTTCGCCTTCCAGCAGCTGGGGGACGAGCACGTGGCGCGACAGTCACAGGAATACCGGGACGGGATCGCGCGCCGCGAGGCGCTCGCCCGGACCGCCGGCTGGGTGCTGCCGCCCCTGGGACTGCAGCAGGCACTGCACCGACTGGCGGGAACCGACGGAACGGCTCAGCTGGCCTACCAGCAGCGCGTCCGGGAGTTCCACGCGCGCCTTCGTGAGTTCTATTACCCCTACATGTTCAACGAGCAGCCGTTCAGGAACACGGACTTCGGGCTCGCCCCACGGTTCGACACGGGTGCCGGATCCTCCCGGGCCAGCGGGCAACCGTAGGCAGCGACGCGCTCATCGGCGTGGGCACCCAGGATGGCCACTGGGACCCGGGCGCTGTCGATCAACTGGCGGCAGTAAGGGACAGGAGCCGCGCGACCTCGGGTTTGTTCGCGCGGATCTCCTCCGGGCTCAGGCCCTGCAGCTCGTGGGGGAAGACGAGCCAGCGGTTTGTTTCGTGGATGAAGAAATCGGGGCGTAATCGACTGCGATTACGCTCAGGTTTGTAATAAACGGTCGCAATCCGCAGTTCGCTGGGGAAGTTGCGCCGGCAGCGCCGGCTCAGTTCGTCAAGCACCGCCTCGAGGCTGCGGCCCGAATCGAACACGTCGTCGATGATCAGCAGGCGATCGTCGGAGCCGATGCGCGACACCAGGTAGTCGAGCCCGTGCACCCGCACCGTCTTCTCCTGCTGGTCGATGCCGCTGTAGGAGGACGTGCGGATCGCGATGTGGTCGGTCGGGATCCCCTGGTACTCGAGCAGCTCCTGGACGGCGATGCCGATGGGCGCGCCGCCACGCCACAGCGCCACCAGGAAGGAAGGACGGAAGCCGCTGGCCACTACCTTCGCCCCCAGCGCAAAGGAATCCTGCAGCAGCGACTCGGCGGTGATGTACAGCTTGTCGGTCATGGGCAAAGTATGTGCGCTCAGCGTGCCACCGCGGTCACGGCCAGGTCCCGCGCCACGCGGAAGCCGAAGATCTGGCTCAGCAGCACGTCCGGGTCGCGGCCGCGGAACGAAGGCCGCTGGCGCTGCACGTCCGTGCGCCAGCCGCCGCCCCGCACCGCGCGACGGTCGCAGCCCGCCGCGAGCTGC
>CAJACZ010000104.1 GCA_903938365.1 uncultured Pseudomonadota bacterium
ACCGGATGATCCTGGCGTTGCTGGTCGAGCCGATCAAGCGCGACCTCGGCATCAGCGACACGCAGGTCGGCCTGCTGCACGGTTTCGCGTTCGCTATCTTCTACACCACGCTCGGCGTGCCGATCGCGCGGCTGGCGGACCGCACCGACCGGCGTCGCCTCATTGCCGCAGGCATTGCGTTCTGGAGCGTGATGACGGCGCTGTGCGGGCTCGCGCGCGGATTCTGGGAGCTCTTCCTCGCTCGCATCGGCGTGGGTGTCGGCGAGGCGTCGCTCTCGCCCGCGGCGTTCTCGATGCTCGCCGATGCCTTCCCGGCGGACCGGCTCGGCCGCGCGCTCGGCGTCTACTCGTCGGCAATCTTCGCCGGCGCCGGCATCGCGCTGCTGGTCGGCGGCGGCGTGGCCGCTGCGGCAGCGAGCGCCGCTGCCGTGCATCTGCCTCTCGTGGGTGCCGTCCAGCCCTGGCAGCTGACCTTCATCGTGGTCGGCGCACCGGGATTGCTGGTGGCGCTCTGGGTATTGTCGCTGCGCGAGCCACCACGCCGCGGCGTCGCCATCGCGGCCCGGCAGGAGCCGCTCGCCGCAGTGTTTGGCTGGATGCGGCGCCACGCGCGCGCCTACGGTTGCCACTTCGCGGGCTTTGCGCTGCTCGCGCTGGTATTCAACGCGACGATTGCCTGGCTGCCGAGCGTGTTCGTACGCGTGCACGGCTGGAGCTCCGGCCAGGCCGCCTTCTGGATCGGATCCTTGCTGCTCGTCTGCGGCACGACCGGCATCGTTGCAGGAGGCTTCGCGGCCGACGCCTGGCGACGCCGCGGAAAACCCGACGGCAGCATGCGCGTCGGGCTCACGAGCGCGCTCGGTGTGTTGCCTTTTGCCGCTGCGGTGCCCGCGGCGGCCTCGCCCTGGATGGCCGTGGCGCTGCTTGGCCCGCTGCTGTTCTTCTCCGCGTTTGCGTTCGGTGCGGCTGCGGCGGGCCTGCAGTGGCTGACGCCGCCCGCCATGCGCGCGCAGGTGTCGGCGCTGTTCCTGTTCGTCAACAATCTGGTCGGCATCGGCGCTGGGCCGGTGGCCGTTGCGCTGCTCACCGATCGCGTGTTTGGCGCTCCGGAGTCGGTTGGGATGTCGCTGGCGATCGTGGGTGCCGTTGCCGCCGCGCTTGCGGCGGTGGTCCAGTGGGCGGGGATCCGGGCGTTCGACGAGGGCGTACGCTCGGTGGGCGCGCAGTGATCGCGTCGATGTGGTGGCCGGGTTTCCAGTCCTTCGAAGTTTCGTCTATTCTCGGTCGGCACCGCGTGGGTCGGTACCTGAGGGAACTCGAGTGAACCAGAGCGTAGCGGCGGGGGAGCAGGAGAAGCACGCGGTGCTGCCGGTGCCGACCGGTGACGAGTTCGCGCGGCAGGAGTTCGTCAAGAGCCTCAAGTACCACCTCTCGACGCGGGTGGCGCCGGGCATCCGCGACAGCTACGAGAAACGTCGTGCCCCGGAGTTCCAGTCCCGCGCCGGCCGGCTGCCGCAGAACCGCCGTGAAGTACGCGAGGCAATGTCCGCCGATCCGTATTTCCGGATGTGGAGCGCGCTCGAGCGTGGCAGCCAGGAAATGCTCTGGAACAGTGTCCAGGTCTCGATCGAGCGGCAGCTGCCGGATCTGGTCGCGGCCGCGCAAGCCGCGGCGGAGAGTCCCGCTGCTCAACAGCTCGGCTCACTGACGCTGGATCCCTCGGTGGCGACACCGGGATACGTCAGCGCCGTGGACATCCACCTGATGCCCGGCGGCTATTACACCGAAGTCTGCCCGGGCGATGTCGCCGCCGGTGCGCTCTATGACCGCGGCGTCTACGTCTACGCCAACGGGCGCATGGGTCCGCGCAACGCCGATCCGGGTGACACGGCTGCTGCGTTCTTCAGGCAGCGGTTTCCTGATCTTGCGCCACGGCGTGTGCTTGACCTCGGTTGCACGGTCGGCAACTCCACGCTGGCCTGGGTCGACGCCTTTCCGGACGCAGAGGTCCACGGCATCGACACCTGCGCACCGGTGCTGCGCTATGCGCACGCGCGTGCCGAATCGCTGGGTCAGCGGGTGCACTACGCGCAGCAGAACGCCGAGCGCACGAACTTCCCCGACGGCCACTTCGACGTCGTGATGAGCTGCCTCTTCGTCCACGAGACCTCGCGCAAGGCGCTGTCGCGCATCCTGCGCGAGGCCTGGCGCCTGCTGGCGCCGGGCGGCGTGATGCTGCACACCGAGACGCCGCCCTACGGCGCGCTGCCGCCGTTCGACGCTTTCATGTTCGACTGGGACACCCGCAACAACAACGAGCCGTTCTGGGCGGCGAGCCACGAGCTCGATCCTCGCGCCGAGTGCGAGGCCGCAGGGTTTCCGCGCGACGCGGTGTTCGAGGCGTCGCCGCTCAGCCACTACAGCACCACTCAGTCGAAGCCGAAGCGCGTCTTCAAGGGCGGCGAGGTCGGCGGCGGCTGGCGCTGGTACGTCTGGGGCGCGCGCAAGCCGGGCTGATGCAGCGGGGAACCTGATGAACGGACCACAACTGCCCCGCGGGGCGAAGGGCGATGCGCCGGCCTATTTCGACGATCCGGAGGTCGGCAAGGTGCTGGCCATGGTGGTCGCGCTCGCCGGCGAGATGGCCGTGATGCGCGACCGCTTCGACACCGTCGAGCGGCTGCTCGACGCGGGCGAGCCCGTCACGCGCGAGGCCATCGCGCGTTTCTCGCCCGGCGAGGACGTGCGCACGGAGCGCGACGCCTGGCGCCAGCAGTTCCTGTCGATCGTCTTCCGCGTGCTGCACGAGGAGCGCGAGCGCCTCGCGCGCGAGCCCGCGCCGAAGTACGAGGACGTCGTCCGCGGCGTCGAGGGCGGCTGAGCGCGCTCAGAACCCGAGGTTGCCCGGGCTCATCCGCCCCGCGCCGTCGACGGCTTGCTTGATCGCGCCGAGCAGGTCACGCGTGGGTGCGTGCATCAGTTCCTGCAACGGATAGTACTTGCCGACCTGCAGGTGCACGCCGCCGAGGCGGTCGTAGCAGTCGCGGATCTCGGCGCGAACCTTCGCGACGAGCTCACGCGCCGCGGGCGCCGGCGGCAATCCCTGGAGTTCCTCGCGGTCGGCACGCTCCAGCAGCGATGCACGGAACGGCCCGATTTCGTCGCGCCAGTCGAACAGCGCCTCGATCAGCACTTCGGTGCCCGACATCGCGCAGAGAAAACGCGTCGAGACTTTCGCCGCCGAGAGTTCGTCGTCGCGGGCGGCGAGGATCTGCTCCGTGGCCCGCGCGGCCTCGAGCGCGCGCGAGGGTGGCAGCAGCGCGTGCACCGCCAGGAACACCTCGCCTGCGGCGTTGACGATGCCGGGGCGGGGCAGTTTGTACGGCGAGCCGCGCACCGCGGCCGGGATCGTGCCCGGCAGGCGCGTGGCGCCCTCCTCGCGGCAGATCCGCTCGACGATGGCCTCATGCGCGTCGACGCTGGCGCGCGCGTGGCCGTCGAGGATCACGTGCAGTGAATAAGGCACGTCGTCGAGCACGCCGGTGCCGGCCGCCGCGATGCGCGCCGCCGAGGCGATGCCCTTGAGGCCGCCCTGGGCCGCAGCCGCGGCCACCGCGGCGACGCCTTCGCGCAGCGAACTGCTGGCGGCGGCGCTGAGCGCGGCGTTGTAGCGGCGGTCGAAGCCGAAGATCTCGGACGCGATCATCAGTCGCGAGAGGCGGGTCTTGCAGCGGACCATCGTCTCGAGTGACTCGCAGCGGTAGGAGAGGTAGGTGGTGTGGGCGGGCCGCTCGATCAGCCGCAGGGCCGCCGCGGCCTTCACACCGAAGGCTCCGGTGTCGCCGAGGAACAGGCCGGTCAGGTCCGGCCCGAAGACCCGCGAGAACGGCAGGCTGTGGGCCTGCGCCCAGGACCCGGTTCGCACGAGGCTGCCGTCGGCCAGCACGACCTCGAGGCCGACGACGGAGTCGGCGGCAGTGCGGTGCATCGCCGCACCGTGGAACACGCTGTTCTGCGACAGCGCGCCGCCCACGGTCGCAAAACGGCCGGAGAGCGGGCCCCAGTACGGCGTGCGCAGGCCTTTCGCAGCGAGCGCGGCGTCGAGCGCCATCCAGGTCACACCCGCCCCCGCGACCACATACATGTCGTGTTCGTTGATCTCGATCTGGTCGAGACCGCGCAGGTCGAGCAGCAGTGCGCCTTCGGACTGCGGCGTGTAGCCCGCGGTGTAGGACACGCCGCCGCCCCGCACGTAGACGGCGCGGTGGGCGGAGTGCGCCGCGGCGACCGCCGCCACCAGCTGATCGCGGGAGCGCGGCGCCACCACGGCGCTGGCAACGTGGTGCGGCAGGTAGCTCAGGTCGGCGGACAGCGCCTCGCGCGTGGCGGCGTCCGTGCGGATCGCCTCAGCGGGCAGTCGCGCCTGCAGCGCGGCGAGCAGGGCGTCGGTCGGTAGGGTGTCGGGTGCGGCGGCCATGGCTTTCCTCCACCGCTAGAATGCCAGACCGGCCGAGCGCCGGCATCCCAACCGAGGCGCCAGATCAATGTCGTTTCGCCAGGTCAGTCGCTGCCGCTCCGGTCCTTCACCAAGACGCTCTCGTCGCGGCTGATCGGCATCACGGCACTGTTACAGCGTGACGTTACGCGTGCCCCCGGAATTCGACTTGCGCGCTTCGAGCGCGAGCCGCTCGGCGAGCTGCGACGCCTTCGCCACGCCGTCGAGCGAGAACCGTACCACGGTGAACTGATCCTGCTGCAGCGGGAACGCGAAGCCCACCTTGCTGGCGTTGAGGATCACCGCTTCGAGCCCTTTCCAGTCGTTGAAGCGGTAGCGGTAGGCGCCTTTGGACTCGACGGCGCCGAGGCAGGTCACGACCGCTGCCGCCGCGCTCTGGTCGCTGTTGACCAGGACCGGATACTCGGCATCTTCACGGCACGCGGAATCGGTGGTGAGGATCCAGAAGCATGAGTCCTTGTCGGTTGCGCAGGTCTCGGCGAGCACGGAGCCGCTGTCGTTCACCGTCCCGGCGAACACCGACGCATTATCGTCCGTGATACCCACCTGCCAGTCGCCGAAGCTCGTGCTGACGGCGCCGGTGGCGACGCAGGGGAGCAGGCACACCGTCATCAGGGCCCAGGTCTTTACCGTCATTGTCCGCACCTCGCGAGCTGGCTGCGCCCCGGCTTGCCGGGGCCGGTGGCGTCATGCATTGCTGCGCACGATAGCCTGCGGGCCGCGGCGCGACAGTGAGCGGGGTCACGGCTTGCGCTAAGCGAATCTCTATTCCCGCCGGACATGCGGGTGGACCTCGGCCCGAGGCTACCCGGTCCTGAGCCCCAGGGTTCCCGCGGCGGGCCAGGTGCCGGGGTAGCGTGGATGCCGAGCCTTCACGCGTTGTCCGGTGCTCTGGTCAGCGCCCCGCGGGTTTGATCTTCCCGCAGTCCGCAGCGACCCAGCGTCCCTGCGTTTTCATGTTCATCTGGTCGGCCTTGTTGTTCGTCTGCATATTGACCGTGAAGTCGCCGTTGTAGGCGGTGGGGCTCTGCAGGGTCACGGTGCCGCGCCCGCTGGAGGCCGGCTGGCCGTCGCGCGCCGGGCAGCGGAAGCTCACCGTCCAGGTGTTGCCGCTGCGCGTCGCGGTCTGCGTGCAGCCTTCCTGCGCGGCGGGGATTTCGTCGCGGGCCACGTCCTCGGGCGTCATGCACATCCGTACTGACTGGCCGCTGGCGTCGAACGCGACCCCCTGCTGAGCCATCATCTGCTCCATCATCTTGCGCTGCTCGGGCGGCATGTTCGCCATGGCCGCCAGCGCTTCCTTCATTGCGGCTTCCATCTCGCCGCTCTGGCTGCTCATCTGTATGCGGTGTTCCCACAGGCCGGGTTTGAGCCGCGGCGGGCTCTGGGCGAGGGCGGCGGCGCAGGCGAGGCCGAGCGCTGCGGTGGCGATCCATGAGGCGGGGGTCAGGCGTGTCATCGGCATCTCCCGTAAATGGCGCGAGGTTATGGAGAAATTATTCTAGCCTTCCCCGGGCACGCGGCGCCCTGTGGTATTCCACGCTGGTCGCCTGCGCGATCGGCCCGGGGCGCGCCCGGCGGGTGCCTCGAGGCTCCACTCGTAGGCGTTGGCGATGCGCTCGGCCCCGTGCGTCGAGAGGAACCGTGCGTGGGGTCGTATGCCGACGCGTCCCAGGTCCAGGCGGTCGGCGTCCCAGCAGCACTGGATCGTGGCGTCGGTGCTCACCTCGCCGCCGCTGTGATGCTGGATCGCGTGTGTCAGC
>CAJACZ010000105.1 GCA_903938365.1 uncultured Pseudomonadota bacterium
TGCTGACATGGTGCACAGGCTGGTCGCGGTCTATGGTGCGGCCAGCGAGTGGCAGAGGCCGGAGCAACTCAGCCTGGAACGCCTTGTAGCCCAGGGGTGGGGCGACAAGGTCTTCGTGCTGGACCTCGAGAGCTGCCGCGCCGAGTTCCTGGAGTTCAGCCGGCATCTGCGCCCCGCCGGGGTCCCGCTGCCACTCGTGGTGACGGGTGCCACGGCGACGCTCGACAGTCTGCAGCTGACGGCGGCGACCGGTGTGTTCCAGGTGCTGGAGAAGCCGCTGCGCGCGGGCGCACTGCGCTCGGCGGTGATGGCGTCCCTGCAGGCCGAGCGGGCCCCGGAGGCTGCGGCGCCGGAGTCGGCGTCCGAGTCGGCGCCGGCGACCCACGAGCAGGATCAGGCGACCCTGCTCGGGCGGATCCTGATTGCAGACGACCATCCGGTGAACTGCGCCGTGCTCGAGGGCATGCTCGATGACATCGGCTGCCCCTACGTCACCGTCAACGGCGGACGCGACGCCGTGGCGCGTGCCACCAGCGAAACCTTCAGCCTGGTGCTGATGGACATGAACATGCCCGACCTCGATGGCGTGGCGGCCGCAGCGCGCATCCGCCGCGCCGAGGGCCTGGGACGCCGCACACCCATCATCGCACTCACTGCGCATACGGGCGACGAACACCGGCAGGCCTGCCTCAGCGCCGGCATGGACGGCTTCCTGACCAAGCCGGTTTCGATGGCGGATCTGCGGGCGGAAATCGGCCGCTGGATGCCCGTGCACGCGCCAGTCACGCCGGTCGCGCCGCCCGCGCCGGCCAGCGCGCCACAAGGGGCGGACGCCCGTGAAGAGGGACTGACGATCGACGTCGATGCGCTGTCGCGGATTGCGGCGCTCGAGCGACCGCAGAATCGCGGGCTGCTCAAGCGCGTTTCGCGCGCCTTCATCACCAGTTCCACCAAGCAGGCCGAGATCATCGAGGCCGCCGTGCAGCGCAATGATTTCACGACCGTTGCCGCCCAGTGCCATTCGCTGAAGTCGACGGCGGCGCACGTGGGAGCCACGCAACTGGCGCGGTTGTCGCGGGAACTCGAAGCGGCCAGCCAGCGCGGCGCGGCCGCCGACTGCCTGGCGCTCTGCGCGGCACTGCGCTCCGCGCAGTCCGAGGCCGTCGATGCCCTGGCGCTCGAAGTCGAGAGGCGCAGCGCATGAGCACGGAAAGCATCTGCAGGTCGCGCGTGCTGATCGCCGATGACGACGAGATCAACCTGCTGCTGCTGCGCGAGACGCTGGAGGGCGCGGGCTTCGAGGTCGTCGCGGCCAGTGATGGTGCCGAGGCGCTGAACCTGGCGGCGCTGGACCGCTTCGACGCCGCGTTGCTGGACGTGCAGATGCCCAACGTGGACGGTCACGAAGTGTGTCGGAGGCTGCGTGCCGCCGAGGCGACGCGGCACCTGCCGATCGTCATGATCACCGGGCGTGACGACCCGGCGTCGATCGAGAAGACCTACGAGGCGGGCGCCACGGATTTCATCGCGAAGCCGGTGAACTGGACGCTGATCCCGCATCGGCTGATCTACATCCTGCGCAATGCCGACCGGGACCGGCGCATGCGCGAACTGGCGTACTTCGACCCGGGCACCGGCCTGCCGAACCGGCAGGCCTGCATCGATGCCGCGGCCGAGGCGCTGCGGCGCGCCCCTGAGTCCCCGGCGCGCAGCGGCGTGGCTCTGCTGCAGATCGAGGTCGCCGGCGTGCGTCGCGTGGCCGAGACCTTCGGCAACGAGATGGGTGACCAGGTGATGCTGGCGATTGCGCGCCATCTTCCGGCCAAACTGACGTCGCAGGTGCATTCGGCCTTCCAGCTCGAGGTCGCACGCACGGCGGCCGAGGAGTTCACCGTGCTGGTGGTCGGCCCCGAGGTGGCGCAGCTCGCCAGCGAGATTTCCGAGTGGCTGCTGCGCTGGTTCGAGGATCCGATCCGGGTCACCGAGAACGAGTTCTTCCTGCGCCCAACCATTGGCGTGGCGATTTACCCGGAGCACGGCGCGGATGCCGAGACGCTGCTGATGCATGCCGCGATGGCCCGCTACCACGCGCAGACGGGTGGGGCGACCGAACAGGTGGTCTATGCCGAGAGCATGAGCAATCGTGCGCGCGAGCGCATGCGCCTCGACGTCGAACTGCGGCGTGCCATCCGTGACGAGCAGCTGATGCTGTACTTCCAGCCCAAGGTGCGGGCCTCGGACGGCAGCCTGGCGGGCGTCGAGGCTCTGCTGCGCTGGTTCCACCCGGATCTGGGCGAGATTTCGCCGGGGCGGTTCATTCCGATCGCGGAGGAATCCGGCCTGATCCTGGATATCGACGCCTGGACCATGCGCACGGCCTGCCGGCAGCTGAGTAACTGGGAGCGCGGCGGCTTCACGACGACGATGGCCGTGAACGTGTCGGGCAAGCATTTCCTTTACGGCGATCCCGCGCAGGTGGTGGAGCGGGAAATTGCGTCAAGCCGGGTGCAGCCCGGGAAGCTGATCGTCGAGATCACCGAAAGCGTGCTGCTGCGGGATGCCGCCCGCGTTCGTCGCGGGCTCAATGCCGTGCGTGAACTCGGGTGCCGGGTGGCCGTCGACGACTTCGGCACCGGCTACTCCTCGCTCGCCTACCTGCGCGGTTTCCCGGTGGACATGCTCAAGGTGGACAGGGTCTTCGTGCAGCGGGTGCATAGCGATCCGGTGGACGCCGCGATCTGCATGGCGGTGCTGACCCTGGCGCGCAGCCTCGGACTCGGCGTCACCGCAGAGGGCGTGGAGCTCGAGGACCAGTTGCGCTGGCTGCGCGAGCATGGCTGCGACGAGATCCAGGGGTTCCTGATCGCCAAGGCACTCCCGGCGCTGGAGGTCGAGCGGCGCTACGCTTCGGCCAACCTGTCCTCGAAGGCGCTGGCGGGCTGAGTTTCCGGGGTCAGCGCCCCGCGACGGTCGTCCGTGCGGGGCCGCCGGCCTCGACCCACTTGCGGATGCGGCGGGCGTCCGCCACCCGGGTGTACTTGCCCTGGGAGTTGAGCAGCACGATCACGACGTTGCGCCCGTCGATCGAGGTGCGCATCACCAGACACTTGCCGGCTTCCGAGATATAGCCGGTCTTCTGCACCGAGATCGCCCAGCCGGCGTTCTTCACCAGCAGGTTGGTGTTGCGGTATTCGACGGCCTGGCGGCCGATGCGCACTGTATGCACCTCGTCGGTCGAGTATTCCCTGATGTGCGGATTGCGCGAGGTGGCGATGACCAGCTTGGCGAGGTCGGCGGGGCTGGACACATTGCGGCTCGACAGTCCGGTGGGATCGACGAAGCGGGTCTGCGTCATGCCCAGCGCGCGTGCCTTGGCATTCATTGCGACTATTGCAGCGGCCAGGCCGCCCGGATAGCTGCGCCCCAGCGCCTGCGCAGCGCGGTTTTCGGAGGACATCAGGGACAGGTGCAGCAGGTCGCCGCGACTCAGACGGGCGCCCACGGGTAGCCGCGACTGGGAGCCGCGGGTGCGCTTGATGTCGTCCCGGGTGATCGCGAGTTTTTCGCTGCGGGACTGCCCGGACTCCAGCACCACCAGCGCGCTCATCAGCTTGGTGATCGAGGCCACCGGCACCGGTTGTGTGGCGCGCCGGGCATAGAGGACCTCGGAGCTCGCCTCGTCGACGACCAGTGCCGCTGCGGAGCGGACGTCCGGCCTGGAGCCCGCCTTGGCCGTTGCGGGAGGCGCAACCCAGGTCGCGGCCAGCAGCATCAGGGCCGGTATCGTCAGGGCGCGCCAGTCAGAGCGGATGGTCATCGGATGGCCCGTGTCCGTGGGTGCCGGAAACCGCGCAGGTTAACAGAATGTCGGTCCCGTGCCGAAGTTCAGATGACCGGGCCCCGACCCGGCAGGATCGTGATGCTTTCGGTCTCGGGGTCGAAGACGATGCGTGCCTCGCGTCGCTCGAGCTGCCGGATCACCTCGCGCACTTTCTGCTCCAGGGTGAATTCCTGCGGTCCGTAGTCGGTGCCCTCGCGCAGCACGAAGGATTCCACGAGCGCGACCAGCATCTCGGGCGCCAGCGCGGACACGGGCACCTCGACGGGCTCCTGCTGGGATGCGGTAGAGTCCATGCTGCTCATCCGGCCAGCATAACAATGCCCATTCCGCTCAGTCCAAAGAAGCTGCTGCTGTCGAAGTGGACCGCCACGGTTCCGCAGCGCAGGGAAAAACATTTCCTCGTCACGCGGGTGATCGAGCCGCTGGTTCCCGGCGGGCCGGTCGAACAGGTCGAGATCGAGGCCGTGCATTCGCGACGCTCGCGAACCATCGACTGGCGCGAACTGACGGATGTGTCCCGCTGGCAGCAGGGCTGGCGCTGAGCCGGTCGTTCAGCGGGGCGGCGTAAGCCAGCGGATCTCGGCTGCGGTGCGGTCGCCCACCACCACGTCGCGCAGGCTGTCCGGCATCTCGGCCTCTGTTTCCGACAGGGGCCGGCGCCCGGCCATCAGCTCGGCGGCCGCCTGCGGATGGCGGCGCGGGGCATCGGGACGCGCATAGCCGTCCGGGAACTGCGGCAGGTTGGTCTCGGGATCGTATTTGTCGGTGGCGCCCAGGGTGTGCATCACCTCGTGCGCGATGACGATGCTGTTCATGCCGTCCATGCGCCGCTCGGCATAGGCGTACACCACGCCCATCAGGCCTTTCTGCAGGCCCAGCGAATGCGGCACGGCGAGCGTGCGGCCGGGATCGTGGTAAAGCACGAAGACCCGGATGTCGGCCAGCGTGCCGCCCGCGTGCTTCCACGTGTAGTAACGCATGGCCAGGCTCCAGGCGATGCTCTGCAGCGGCCCGGCATCCGCAGGCAGGCGTGGTGGCAGCTGCCGGACCTCCGGGAAGAGCTCCACATGCACCGGACGCTCGAGTGCGATGCCATGGCGACGCGCCTCGCGCGCGAAGAAGCCTTCGATGGCGCCCAGTCTGCTGCGCTCGAGGCCGGCGATGTAGCGCGCGGTCTCGGGACGTCCGTCGGCGTTGATCGGGAATATGCCGATCCACAAAGTGTTGTCCCAGTCGGTGGTCCGCTCCCGGTCGACCCAGGTGAGGGCGGCCACCGCGAACAGCGTCAGCGACAGGACGGTGATGCGAATCAGGCGCCACATCGGGGAGCGGTGCCGGCTTCAGGGGTGCTGGATCAGCACTTTGCCTACATGGTCGGAAGTCTCCATCTCGCGGAATGCGGCGATCGCATCCTCGAAGGCGAAGCGCTTCTCGATCACCGGCTGGATGCCCGCGGCGGCCATGCCGGCGAGCAGGTCCGCGAACATCTGCCGGCTGCCGTTGCTGATCGCCTTGAGCATCAGGTTCCGGGTGTAGAAGCCCGGCATCTTCGGCAGCTCCTTCGGCAGCGGGCCCGTGCCGATCATGACGATCGTCGCGCCCGGCGCGCTGGCCTGCATCGATTCATCCAGCGTTGCGCGGCCGACGTTCTCCAGCACCACGTCGACGCCGCCGCCGGTGAGTTCGTAGACCCGCTGTCCCCAGTCGGGCGTGTTGCGGTAGTTCACCGTGATGTCCGCCCCGAGTTGCCGCACGCGCTCGAGCTTCGCATCGCTTGACGAAGTCACCACCACCCGCGCGCCGGTCGCCCTGGCCAGCTGCAGGCCGATCGTGGACACGCCGCCGGTGCCGAGCGTGAGCACGGTCTGCCCGGGCCGGAGGCGGGCGATTTCGAACAGGGCATGCCAGGCCGTGACGCCCGAGGAGGCCAGTGTGGCGGCGGACTCGAAGGAGATCGCCTCCGGCAGGACCACCAGGCCCGACGCGGGCAGCAGCACCTGCTCGCCGAGCCAGCCGTCGACGGTGTTGCCGACGTCGTTGTCGTAGACGGACGGGCTCCATCGTCCCTCCCGCCAGGTGGGGAAGTGGCAGCAGGCCACGCGGTCGCCCAGCTTCACTTCGGTGACGCCCTCGCCGAGTGCGATGACCTCGCCGGCGCCTTCGCTCAGCGGAATCGAGGCCTTCCGCTCTCCGATCGGGAAAAATCCGCCGACGATGCCCCGGTCCCGGGCGTTGATGGACGAAGCGACGACCCGCACCAGTACCTGACCCCGGCCGGGTTCGGGCGTGTCGCGCGTAACGAGCTGCAGGTTTGCGATCGAAGGCGGGCTGCCGATCCGCCAGACCCTGGACCTGCCCAGTGCGCCGCGTCCTTTGCGTGCGGCTGGCTGCGCGGGCGCTGCGCCCGAGGCGGCGGTGGCTCCGGCAGCGAGGCCTGCTGCAGCGATGAAGTTCCGGCGATTGACCATGTACCGCAGTCCTCGGTGGCGTTGCCTCGGGGCGACCGCAGAGTACTACGGGGTGTGACCTGTGGTCTTGCCCGGCAACCGGTGCGGTACTAGGCTGCGTTCTGGCGGCGACGCTGAGCCTCAAGAGCGGGTGGTCGATTGAACATGTCGCAGAGTCGATCATCCGCTGCCGTCGGCGCAGCCTCGGGGCGCTGGGTCGCGGTGCTGGGCTGCCTGATGCTCGTTTTCGCGGGCCTGGCGCAGACGGCCTTTGCGGCCGGGCAGGGGCAGGCACCGCAGTCGTCGCGCGGCTTCCGCATCCTCTACCAGCAGGCGCTGCAGTCCCTGCGGGCCGAGGCGGACGGTCGCGCGCTCCAGTTCGAGGCTTTCGGCAGGCGCTTCGATCTCCGGCTCGAGCGCAACGAGCGCATCCGCTTCGCGACGCCCGCCCGGCTGCCTGGCGTGGACGTGCTGCGCGGAGCGCTGGATGGCGTCCCCGGCTCCTGGGTGCGCCTCACGCGCACGCCCTCCGGCTATTTCGGGATGATTTTCGACGGCTCGGACTACTACGCCATCGAGCCCGCGCGCGAGGCCGCAGCGCATACCGTGGGCCCGGTCGGTGCCTCGGGCAACGAGCCGGTCATCTACCGCCTTGCCGACACCCTCATGCCCGCGGGAGAAGCGAGCTGCGGCACGGTGACCCGTATCGGCGAGCCGGCCGGCGTCGTGTCGGTCACCGGCCAGCAGGTGCTGGAACAGGTGGCCGGGGAACTCGAGGCGCTGGCGGTGACGCTGCCCAACAAGCTGCTGCGCATGACGGTCGTGGGCGATTTCGAGCTCAGCGGGCTGTCCTTCGGCGGCACCACCACGGCCGAGCAGACCATTGCGGCGCGCATGAACATCGTCGACGGGATCTACGCCGCGCAGGCCGCCGTCAAGGTCGAGGTGGCCGAGGTCATCGTCTTCCGCAGCGCCAACGATCCGTTCTCGGACACGCTCGAGGCGGGCGTGCTGCTCGGCGAGGCCGGCGTCTGGCGCCAGTCCACGCCCGGGCAGTCCGCACGGGGCCTGACCCACCTCATCACCGGGCGGGATCTCAACACCACCACGGTCGGCGTCGCGTACGTGGGTGGCCTGTGCAGCGCGCGCTTCGGCGTCGGGCTGTCGCAGGGCAACCTTTCGGTCACCAATTCTGCGCTCGTGATCGCCCACGAGATGGGCCACAACTTCGGCGCCGCGCACGACGGCGAGACCGGCTCGGTGTGCGAGTCCGCGCCTGCGACCTTCCTCATGGCGGCGCGCCTGAACGGCAGCCAGACCTTCTCGCAGTGCACGCTGAGCACGATTGCGCCGCGGATCTCGGCCGCCAGCTGCCTGACGCCGATCAGCGTGCCCGACGCCGACCTCGATGCCCCCGCGCCGGCGCGGCGGCTGCGCGCGGTGGCCTTCGACTACAGCTTCAACGTGCGTTCGATCGGTGCCGTGCCGATCGACGCGGTCACGGTTGCCGTGACGCTGCCCGCGACGCTGACGCTGAACGCCTCGCAGGTGGCTGGCGGGGGCTCCTGCACGCGTGGGGGCGACGGCGTGCTGTCCTGCCCGGTGGGCTCGCTGGGCCTGCAGGCGTCGCGCGCCATCACGCTCAACCTCACGGGAACCCAGGCTGGTTCCGCTGCGGTGTCGATCCGGCTCAGTGCCCCGGGCGATGCCGTATCGGCCAACAACACGGCGCAGCTGTCCTTCGGCATCGATCCGAGCGCCGACCTGTCGGTGGCGCTGTCGGCGGCGCCGGGCGCGTTCACGACCGCCGGATCGTCGCAGGTGACCGCCCGGGTCCAGCACCTGGGCGGCGACGCCGTGAGCGATGCACGGCTCAGTTTCAACGTGCCTGCGGGCCTTGCGGTGACGGCGGTGGGGACGAACGCCCTGGGCTGTGCGCTCGCCGCAGGCGCCGTGAACTGCGCGGCGACGCCGCTGGTCGCCGGCGCGACGCAGGACGTGGTGTTGACGGTCTCCTCCGCCCAGCCCGGCTCACGCAGCCTGACAGCGTCCGTGGCGGCCACGCTGGGCGATCCGGTGACCGGCAACAACTCTGGGCAGGTAGCGCTTGAGGTCAGCAACCCGCCGCCCTCGGGCGGGGGCGGCGGTTCGCTGGGGCTGGGTACCCTGGCGGTGCTCAGCCTCGCGCTGCTGGCTGCGTTCGCAGATCCTGCAGCACGACGCCGACGTGTCCGGTCTCGGCTTCGTGCGCGGGGTCGCGCCAGGGCTCGCTGAGCGCCGACTCGTACCAGGAGCGCATCGGCGCGAGCTCCAGCAGGCGCCGTGCATAGGCCATGGCCGGCTGCCCCAGCGGCAGCGCATAGGTCTGGATGCGGAACGCCACGGGCGCGTAGAACGCGTCCACTGCGCTGAATGCGCGTCCCGCAAGGAAAGGCCCGCCGAACCGCTCCAGGCCTTCGCCCCACAGGGCTTCCAGTCGGCCCAGCTCGGAACGCAGCTCCGGCGGCAGCCCATGCAGCCGGACCCGCAGGCCGCAGTTCATGCTGCAGTGGCTGCGCAGCGCGCTGAAACCCGAGTGCATCTCGGCGCTGGCGCAGCGCGCCCAGGCGCGTGCCGCCGGGTCCGCAGGCCAGACACCGGCATGCCGCTCCGCAAGGTACTCGACGATCGCCAGAGAGTCCCACACGACGGTCGAACCGTCGTGCAGGCAGGGCACCTTGCCGGTGGGCGAGAAGCCGTGGAACGCCTCGTGTCGGCCCTCAGGATCAAAGGGCGTCAGCTGCTCCGCGAAGTCGATGCCGAGCTCGCGCATCAGCACCCACGGACGCAGCGACCACGAGGAATAGTTCCGGTTCGCAATGTGCAGCGTGTACATGCCGTGGCCCGTGCTCAGCGCATCGCGGGCTTGCGGAACTTGAGCGTGAAACGGTCGCTGTAGTTCGCCACCGAGGGCCGGGCCGTGTCGTAGCGCAGCTCGTCGTCGGGACGGTAATGCAGGTTGCTGTAGTCCACGAGCTCGAAGCCGGCATCGAGGAGTTCCTTGATGACCAGCACCGGATCGATGCGACGCCAGGTTTCCACCGTGCCCGGCTCGTTGTGGCGGCGGGTGTGATCGATGATCCCGTAGATGCCGCCCGGACGCAGCGCAGTGAACACGGCTCGATTGAGCTTGGCGCGTGTCTCCGGCGTCATGTTGTGCAGGTTGCGGAACGTGAGCACCATGTCGACGTCCTTGATCGGCAGGTCGATCACGGGCGCGTCGAATACTCCGAACTGGCCGGAAGGCTTGAGCTCCGTCTTGCCATCCGCGACGACCACCTTGTCGAGCTTCCATTCGGCGAGGCGGGGCGCGAGACGGGCCGCTCCCATCGCGATGTAGAGCTTGCCCTTCTCGGCCAGCACCTGGCCCAGGATCTTGGTGTACCAACCTGCGCCAGGCATCAGTTCAACGACGGTCATGTCCGGCTTCAGGCCGAAGAACTCGAGCGTCTGCACCGGCTTGCGCTCCCGGGCGTCGCGGGCGCGTTCCTCAGGCGTGCGAATCTCGCTGGCCAGGGCCTTTTCGATGAGCTGGACGGTCTCGCTCTTCGGGGCGGCGGGCGCCATCTGCGCGGCGGCGGGCAGGGCCGCGCACAGGAGCGCGCTGCCGGTCAGGAGTGCCGCAAGGGCGGTGCGGGGTGCGGTCGTGATGTTCATGGGCGGGTCTCCGCGGGGGTGGACTCGGGGGTGGACTCGGGCAGGATTTCAAGGAGCTGGACTTCGAAGACCAGGGTGGCGCCGGGGCGGATCACCGGCGGGGCGCCGCGGTCGCCGTAGGCGAGCTCCGACGGACACACGATCCGGCTGCGCCCGCCGACTTTCATCGACTGCACGGCCTCGGTCCAGCACGGGATGACTTCGTTGAGCGGGAAGCTGGCGGGCTCGCCGCGCTGCAGCGAGCTGTCGAACACGGTGCCGTCGATGAGCTTGCCCTCGTAATGGACCTTCACCTGGCTGGTGGCGGTCGGCGAGGCGCCGCTCCCGGCCTCCAGCGTGGTGCTGACGATGCCGCTCGCGCTGCGGGTTGCGCCCTGCGCCTTGGCTGCCGTCTCGATGAACGCCGTCCCGGCCTGCTTTTCCCGCGCAGCCATCTCGGCCTGGCGGCTGTTCTGGAGCTCCTGGATCTTCGGCGCATAGGCGGCCAGGTCGACGCGCGACCCGCGGCCCCGTACGCCGTCCTCCAGCCCGACGCGCACCAGCGCGAATTCCTCCGGGGTGAGGGCGAAGCCCTCGAGCGAGCGGCTGAGCAGCTGCCCCAGGGTGTAGAAAGTCTTGTCGCCGTCGCTGTCCAGCGCAGGCGCGGCGGCGACCGCAGCGGCGGCGGTGGCGGGCTTGGCGGCCGCTTTTTCGGCAGCCGGTGCCGCTGCCATGGTGGCGCAGGCAGCCAGAATCAGGGTGATGATCGCCAGGGGTCTGCTCGACATGTTCCGCTCCAGTGTTTGACGAGGACCGAGTCTAGCTGTTTGCGCCCTCCGCGGGGTCTCCCGGGGGGCGGGGAGTGGTGGGCGCCTCGTGCAGCCGCTAGTCTGCCGCCATGGCCGTCCAGTCGCTGTTTCCGACCCTCGTCTACACCGCCCCGCTGCTGCGTTCGGGCGCGGCTGCGCTCAATCGCCGCCTGCTGCAGGAGTGCCTGCAGCTGCGGCACGATGATGCCGCCGGTCGCCGCTGGTCGACCCGCAACTACCCGGGGGGCTACACCTCCTACGGCACACAGTGCCGGATGCACCGGGTGTCGCCCACCTTCGCGACCCTCGAAAAGCGCCTGGCGCGGCACGTCCGGGCGTATGCGCAGACCCTGTGCTTCGACCTCGAGGGCCGCCCGCTGTCGATGACGGACTGCTGGGTCAACATCATGCCCCGCCAGGTGGTGCATGGCCTGCACCTGCACCCGCTGGCCACGATCAGCGGCACTTACTACGTCCGGACGCCCAAAGGCTCGCCGGGCCTCAAGCTCGAGGATCCGCGGCTGGACCGGTTCATGGCCGCCCCGCCGCGACGCGCCGACAGCCCGCCCGCCGCCCGTCCCTGGGTCACGCTGCCGGTCGCTGCCGGGCAGATCGTGCTCTTCGAGAGCTGGCTGCGCCACGAGGTCCCGCCGAACCCCGTGGACGCCGAGCGGGTCAGCATCTCGTTCAATTTCGGCTGGTTCTGACCCTCGAGCCCGCAATCGACATTGACATGCCGTCGGGGTCTTCCTAGAATCCGCGACCTTTCTCGGGTGGGCCCTTAAACGAGCCTGCCCGTTAAACAGCGGTCTGCAAACTGGTTCGACCCGTCCTCACCCGAGGCACGGGGCGGTCCGGACCCTGCAGCACCGCCCGCCGCAGCCGGTCGTAGGGCTGTCGGTCGTAGGCCCGAGTTCTCCCGCAAGGGATGTTTTGGCGGGCCCTGCGAGCGACGTCTCCTGTCCGGCGGATTTGTAGAACGATCAACGCTGAGAACTTGGAGACTGCATGGCCACCACAGGTCAGCTGATTCGCGCACCGCGCCGGACCAAGGCTGAAAAGACGAAGGTCCCCGCGCTGGGTGCCGCTCCGCAGAAGCGCGGAGTCTGCACGCGCGTGTACACCACCACCCCCAAGAAGCCGAACTCGGCTCTGCGCAAGGTTTGCCGCGTGCGCCTGGTCAATGGTTACGAGGTCACCTCGTACATTGGCGGCGAAGGCCACAACCTTCAGGAGCACTCGGTGGTCCTGATCCGCGGAGGCCGCGTCAAGGACCTCCCTGGCGTGCGTTACCACACGGTCCGCGGCACCCTCGACTGCGCCGGTGTCAACAACCGCAAGCAGAGCCGTTCCAAGTACGGCGCCAAGCGCCCGAAGAAGTAAGGTTTAGGAGAGCGAACGATGTCCCGCCGTGCACAGGCTCCGGTCCGCCATATCCTGCCGGACCCGAAATTCAACAGTGACATGCTTGCCAAGTTCATGAACGTCGTCATGAAGAGCGGCAAGAAGTCGGCTGCCGAACACATTATCTATGGTGCGATCGACCGCATCTCCGAGAAGACCGGAAAGCAGGGTGGCGACGCCATCGCGCTGCTCTCGCAGGCACTCGAGAACGTCAAGCCGGTCGTCGAGGTCAAGTCCCGCCGGGTCGGTGGCGCCACCTACCAGGTCCCGGTGGAAGTGCGTTCAACGCGCCGCCAGACCCTGGCCATGCGCTGGGTCATCGAGGCCGCGCGCGCCCGCAGCGAGAAGTCCATGTCCTTCCGCCTGGCCCACGAGCTGCTCGAGGCTGCGGAAAACCGCGGCGCCGCCGTGCGCAAGCGTGAAGACACGCATCGCATGGCCGAGGCCAACAAGGCTTTCGCGCATTACCGCTGGTAAGCGCGAAACCCCTGTTTCCCATCCCGACGCCTGAACCCGCCCATGTCGCGCAATACTCCTTTGGAGCGATACCGGAACATCGGTATCTCTGCGCACATCGACGCGGGCAAGACCACGACGACCGAGCGCATCCTTTTCTACACCGGTGTCTCGCACAAGATCGGTGAAGTCCATGACGGTGCTGCCGTCATGGACTACATGGAACAGGAGCAGGAACGCGGCATCACGATCACCTCCGCGGCCACCACCTGTTTCTGGAAGGGGATGGACAAGTCCTTCCCCGAGCATCGGATCAACGTCATCGATACTCCGGGGCACGTCGACTTCACCATCGAAGTCGAGCGTTCCCTGCGCGTGCTCGACTCCGCCGTGGCGCTGTTCTGCGCGGTCTCGGGCGTGCAGCCGCAGTCCGAGACGGTCTGGCGGCAGATGAACCGCTACGCCGTGCCGCGCATCGCGTTCATCAACAAGATGGATCGCGCCGGCGCGAATTTCATGCGCTGCATCGAGCAGATCAGGACGCGCCTCCGCGGCAACCCGGTCCCCATCCAGCTGCCCATTGGCGCGGAGGACCGGTTCGAGGGCGTCATCGACCTGCTGCGCATGAAGGCCATCTACTGGGACATGGAAACCCAGGGCATGAACTTCGAGTACCGGGATATCCCCGCGGCCCTGCTGGCCGACGCGGAGCAGTACCGCACCCAGGTGATCGAGGCGGCCGCCGAGGCCAACGACACCCTGATGAACAAATACCTCGAGGGCCAGGAACTGAGCCTCGACGAGGTCAAGGCCGGGTTGCGCGAACGCTCGCTCCGCAACGAGATCGTCCTGTGCATGTGCGGCACCGCCTTCAAGAACAAGGGCGTCCAGGCGCTGCTCGACGCCGTCGTCGAGTACATGCCCTCGCCCATGCAGGTGCCGCCGGTCCGCGGCATCGACGAGCGCGGCCAGCCGGCCACGCGCGTGGCGGACGATTCCGCGCCGTTTGCCGCGCTGGCCTTCAAGATCCTCAACGATCCCTTTGTCGGCAACCTGACCTTCATGCGCGTCTACTCAGGCGTGCTGAAGACCGGTGATTCGGTCTACGTGCCGACCCGCTCCAAGGTCGAGCGCATCGGCCGGCTGCTGCAGATGCACGCCTCCGAGCGGTCCGAGATCAAGGAAGTCCGCGCCGGCGACATCGCGGCGGCCGTCGGCATGAAGGATGTCACGACGGGCGACACGCTCTGTTCCGAGGACCACGTGATCACCCTCGAGAAGATGGTGTTTCCGATCCCCGTGATCTCGGTCGCTGTCGAGCCCCGCACCAACGTCGACCAGGAAAAGATGGGTTTCGCCCTGCAGCGGCTGGCGAAGGAAGATCCTTCGTTCCGCGTGCACACGGACCAGGAGTCCGGGCAGACGATCATTTCCGGGATGGGCGAGCTGCACCTCGAGATCATCGTCGACCGCATGAAGCGCGAGTTCAAGGTCGAGGCCAATGTGGGCAAGCCCCAGGTGGCCTACCGCGAAACGATCCGCGGCCGGGTCGAGTCCGAGGGCAAGTTCATCCGCCAGTCCGGCGGGCGTGGCCAGTACGGGCACGTCTGGCTCCGCATCGAACCGAACGAGCAGGGCAAGGGCTACGAGTTCATCAACGGCATCGTCGGTGGCGCCGTCCCGCGCGAGTACATTCCCGCGATCGACAAGGGCATCAAGGAAGCCGTGGATACGGGCGTGATGGCGGGTTACCCGGTCGTCGACGTCAAGGTGACCGCTTTCGACGGCTCGTTCCACGACGTCGACTCGAACGAGATGGCCTTCAAGATCGCCGCCTCGATCGGCTTCAAGGAAGGTTTCCGCAAGGCCAGGCCCGTGATCCTGGAGCCGGTGATGAAGGTCGAGGTCGTGACCCCCGAGGACTACTCGGGCGACGTCATCGGCGACCTCAACCGCCGCCGGGGGCAGATCACCGGCATGGACGACTCGCCCGCGGGCAAGGCGATCCTGGCCGAAGTGCCGCTGTCCGAAATGTTCGGTTACGCCACGTCCGTGCGCTCGATGAGCCAGGGCCGTGCGACGTTCACCATGGAATTCTCGAAGTACCTGGAAGTCCCGCCGAACGTGGCGGATACCATCATCAACAAGTAACGGGCTGTTTTCAGGCAGCCCTAGCGCAGTCATCAGGAGATCCTGCAGTGTCCAAAGGAAAATTCGAACGTTCGAAGCCGCACGTGAACGTGGGGACGATTGGTCATGTGGACCATGGCAAGACGACGCTGACGGCGGCGCTTACGAAGGTGATGGCCGAGACGTACGGCGGCACGTTCATGGCGTACGACCAGATTGACAAGGCGCCGGAAGAGAAGGCGCGCGGCATCACGATTTCGACTGCGCACGTGGAGTACGAGTCGAAGGAGCGTCATTACGCGCACGTGGACTGCCCCGGGCACGCGGACTACGTGAAGAACATGATCACGGGAGCGGCGCAGATGGACGGCGCGATCCTGGTGGTGTCGGCGGCGGATGGCCCGATGCCGCAGACGCGCGAGCACATTCTGCTGGCGCGCCAGGTGGGTGTTCCGTACATCGTGGTGTTCATGAACAAGGCGGACATGGTCGACGACAAGGAGCTGCTGGAGCTGGTCGAGATGGAAGTCCGCGAGCTGCTGTCGATGTACAAGTTCCCCGGGGACGACACGCCGATTGTGGTCGGTTCGGCGCTGAAGGCGCTGGAGGGCGACACGTCGGAGATCGGGGTTCCTGCGGTGGTGAGGCTGGTGGCGGAGATGGACCGTTACATTCCCGTGCCGGTGCGCGAGATCGACCGTCCGTTCCTGATGCCGGTCGAGGACGTGTTCTCGATTTCGGGCCGTGGCACAGTGGTGACGGGCCGCATCGAGCGCGGGATCGTGAAGATCAACGACGAGATCGAGATCATCGGTCTGAAGGACACGCAGAAGTCGACCTGCACGGGCGTCGAGATGTTCCGCAAGCTGCTTGACCAGGGTCAGGCGGGGGACAACGTGGGCGTTCTGCTGCGCGGCACGAAGCGCGAGGACGTGGAGCGTGGCCAGGTTCTGGCGAAGCCCGGTTCGATCAACCCGCACACGAAGTTCGAGTGCGAGGTGTACGTGCTGACGAAGGAAGAGGGCGGCCGACACACGCCGTTCTTCAAGGGTTATCGGCCCCAGTTCTACTTCCGGACGACGGACGTGACGGGGACGATCGAGCTGCCGGGCGACACCGAGATGGTGATGCCTGGTGACAACATCAAGATGACGGTGGAACTGCTTGCACCGATCGCGATGGAAGACGGACTGCGCTTTGCCATCCGCGAGGGCGGCCGAACGGTCGGCGCCGGCGTGGTTGCGAAGATCCTGAA
>CAJACZ010000106.1 GCA_903938365.1 uncultured Pseudomonadota bacterium
GCCGTGGAAGTTGTGCCACGTGACCACGTAGCCCCAGCTGGCGAACACCTGCGCGTTCCAGCGCCACTGCATCGCGTCCTGGATGCCGTTGTGCGGGCCACCGTGCAGCAGCATCAGCACGGGGTATTTCTTCGTGGCGTCGAAGTCCGGCGGGTAGATCACCCACATCTGGATGGGCGCGCCGCCTGCGCCGGAATAGCTGACGCTTTCGACCCGCCCCTGCGTCACGTTCGACAGCGCGGCGTCGTTGAAGTCCGAGAGCCTGCGGGCCGCGCCCGTGGCGAGATCCAGCCCCACCAGGGTCGGCGGCTCGGAGAAGCTCTGGCGCAGGGCCACGGCTGCGCCGCGCGCCTTCGGGCCGGTCGCGATCGCGAGCCCCGAGAAGCTGGGGTTCGTCGTCACTGCGCGCGGCCTGCCCGGGGCTTTCAGTTCGAAGCGGTAGATGCGGTTGGTCGCTGCATCGTCGATGCCGCTGTAGAGGCTGCGCGAATCGCGGGCCCAGAGCAGCGTCCCGACCGAGCGGTCCCAGTCGCCCGAGAGGTCGCGAGTCCCGCCGCCCTCGCGATCGAGCAGCAGCAGGCGTGCGCGATCCGCGTAGAAGCCCCGGGTCTGCTGCGCGCCATACGCCAGCCAGCGCCCGTCGGGGCTGTAGCGCGGCGCCGTGTCATCCGCGGGGTTCGTCGCGGTGAGGTTGCGCGCGGGCTTGCAGCCGCAGGCGGCCACGGCGATGAGGTCGTGGTTCGGCTCGATGCCACTGCGGTCGACGTTGGCGACGAACGCCAGTTCAAGGCCGTCGGGCGAGATGTCGTAGGACGATGAACTGTAGTCCTGCTTCGACAGGTGGAAGCCCGTCAGGCGCGAGATGGCCTCGGGCTCGCTGCCCTCGAGCGCGATCGAGAAGAGGTGCGGTTCGCGATCGTCGAGGTAGCGGTCCCAGTAGGCGATGGGTGCGCGCGACCAGACGCGGGCGCTCATCTTCGACTCCTCGCGTTCCTTGCGGCGCTGTTCCTGGTCTTCCCACTTCACGAGATCCGTCCAGACCGGCGTGACGAAGGCGAGCTTCGTGCCGTCCGGGAACCACTTCAATGCACCCGCGCCGGTGGGCACCGAGGTCACGCGGCGCGCTTCGCCGCCGTCTATGGCGATCACATAGATCTGATTCTCCCGGTCGTCGCCGCGCTTCGAGAGGAAGGCGACCTGCCGGCCGTCGGGGCTGAACGCCGGGTTCGTGTCCGAGGTCTTGCCACTGGTCAACTGCCGACCCGGGGTGCCGTCGGTCGGGAACAGCCACAGGCTGGTGTAGGACTTGTTGTCCTTCAGGTCGTGGCGCGTCACGGGCACGACCGCGAGGCCGCCATCGGGCGCGATGGTCGGATCACCGAGGCGGGCCAGCGCCCACATCTGCTCGGCGGACAGGCCGGCGGCGGCGGTGGCGACGGCAGGTGGCACCGCCAGGTTCAGCAGCACACACGCGAGCGTAGCTGCGAGGGTAAATGCGGTGCGTGGCATCGGGCGGGGCTCCTCAGCTGCGGACGATGCGGCGCAGCGCCGCGATGAAGGCGGTGGTCTCGTCGGTCGTGCCGACGCTGACCCGCGAATAGTCGTTCAGGGGCTCGAACGGGCGGCCGACTTCCATCTGTTCGGCGCGCATGCGTTCGCGGAAGGCTTCTGCTGTCATGCCCGTCTTCATGAACACGAAGTTGCCCTGCGAGGCGGTGTGCTCGAGCCCGAGCTCCCGGCAGGCGTCGTGGATGCGCTGCCGATCGGCGAGCAGCGATTGCCTGGCGCGCGCCAGGAAGGCCGTGTCGCCCAGGCTCGCCTGCGCAGCCGCCAGTCCCACGATGCTGGGCGTGGCCAGTGATAGGCGCCGCAGGCGCAGCGCGACCTCCGGGTTCGCCACGGCGTAGCCGATGCGCAGACCGGCGAGCCCGTGCAGCTTCGAGAAGGTGCGCAGCACCACGACGTTCGCCCCGCCGCGCGCCAGGTCGACCATGCTCGCGGTGGTCCCGGGTTCGGCAAGCTCCAGGTAGGCCTCGTCCACCACCACCAGCGTGCGCTGCGCCATCGCTGCGCAGAACGCGCGCAGCGGCGCCGCGGCGATCACGGTGCCCGTCGGGTTGTTCGGGTTGCAGACGTAGAGCAGAGAGGTGTTCGGTGTCGTGGCGGCGGCGAGCGCATCCAGGTCGTGTCGCAGCGTGGCGTCCAGCGGCACCTTGACGACCTGTGCGCCGAGCTTCTCGGCGAAGGACTGCAGCTGGTTGAAGGTCGGCCAGGC
>CAJACZ010000107.1 GCA_903938365.1 uncultured Pseudomonadota bacterium
CAGAACCCTGCAGGAATGGGAGCAGGGTCGTAGAGCTCCGTCTGGCGCTGCCAGGACGCTGATTCTCATTGCGGCCAAGAATCCGGCGACGTTGGCCGAGGTTGCGTAGACCGCAGGGGTCTAACAAATCGTTGGAGCGCAGCCGTGACCGATAAAGTGCCCTGTCACGGCGCCAGCGGGCGGCGCGCTCAACTCAATCGTCAGGCGCTCATGAACCATCAGCAGAAGATTGAGGCCATGAGGACCCACCTCGCAGCCGAGGGCCTCAAGGAAGGCGGATAGGAATCTCACACCCTGGCCGCAGGCAAGTCTGGTTCGTGTAGGCGGCCTTGTGCAGGCAGCCCCGAAGGCCCAAGTCCGCCTTCACCCAGCCCTGCCCCAGGCCGGCCCGGGGAAGCCAGGCGCACACCGACCACCCCGCCGCTTCTACCGACAGCGGGCGCCTGTGGGCGTGGGACGGCCAGGGGATCCCTTTCTAGCGCCCGCCGCGTCGCCAATCAGTGAACGGCAGCGCCCAGAGACCGATGAACTTGTCGCGCTGCCCGTCGGTGTCCGGGTAGATCACGAGCGGATTCGGCAGGTCGAAGGGCGGCAGCAGCAGGTTGCGGTCGCGGCAGCGCCCGATCTTCATGTTGAGGCGGTTGCGGAGGCCGTGGCGCCGCAGGTGGATGGTCGTGAGCAGGAAGCGCGCGCCGCTCGCCGAGATGTTGGCGAGCGCGTCGAGGATGTCATCGACCGGCAGGTGCTGCAGCACCTCGCGGCAGATAATGAGGTCCGCCGGCGGTATCGGCTCCGATACGAGGTCCAGCTGCCGGAACCGCAGCGCGGGGAACCTCGCGGTGTGCTGCTCAATGAGCGAGGGCACGATGTCGCAGCCGGTGAAGGCGACCGGATGGCCGCGCTCGCGCAGGCGCTCGAGCACGAGCGGCATCCAGACCATGTCGCCGCAGGCGACGTCGGTCACCGAGCGGATGTCGTGCTCGACGACAACGCGTTCGATCACGGCGCGCACCGGTGCAGTGGCCTCGACGGTGCTGCCCATGCCGGAGAGATGCTCGGCACCCCAGTAAGCGGTGTCGTAGATCCTGCTGAACGCGGATTGGCGGTCCTTCCCGGTGCTCACAACGGTTCCAGCGCACGTAGGCCGCATCGGCGTTGCACGGAAAATAGGCTGTCCGCGTCCGGATTGCAAAACACTTTTGCCCGAGGAGATGCGCCTATCGGATGCACGTCAGTCCCGGCATGCGGTCGAAGGCCGCATCGAAGCTCAGCACGCCCTCGATGCCATCACGCTGCAGGGTCGCGATGTGCAGCGCGGCGTCGGTGACGAGCGCCTCGAGGCGGCGCTGCGCGTCGACCTTGTTCGGGTGCGCAACGCCGACGAGGTACACGGGCACGTTGGAGTCGATGAAGACCATGTCGCGTGGGTGGGGTGCGGCGGCGCGGTGTGTCTGACGGCCGCGCGGAGCGGACAGGAATTTCAAACCCTCCCCGCAGGCAAGTCTGGTTAGTGTGAGCCACCGATCAGGACAGCGCGTTCGCCGCCCCGTCGCGCGAGGCGCGCGACGGGTGGAGTCAGACCTGGCGCGGACCATCCCTGGGGACGGCTGTCAGCGCGCCGGGGCGGGGCTTCGACCATAGGCGATCAGGCGGGTCAGAGCTTCCAACGGCCCTTGGCCCACAAACCGTGTCCACACGGCGCACAGGGTGAAGCAGGTGAGCGCGACGCCGAATGCGATCGCCATGGTCGCAGCGGCCCCTGTCTGCTCATAGAGGCCAAGGCCCCAGCCGTGAAAGATCGCTCCGGCAAGCAGGCCGTGAACGACATAAGCGGTCATCGACATCTTGCCTTCCGCGGCGAGCACTGCAGGAAACCGAAGTCTGCGGCCGGCTTCGACGACAAAAACCAGATATGCGGCGGCCAAGGTGGGCGAGCCGAAGGCCAACAGCGCAAAGCCCAGCAGCCACAGCCAGTCGGGCGCGGCGTCGCCCAGGGCGTTCGCGACCCCGATCGGCGCGTTCAGCGCGATCCCGGCCAGCAGTAGACCCGGCGCCAGCCGCTTCAGGCGGGTCCAGTCCGCTGACCCGGGCGAAAGCAGCTTTCGCCGCGCAGCGACGACGCCCATGCAGAAGGCCGCATAACTCAAAGGCCCGTTGTAAAGCAGGTTTGCGATCTGACCCGGGATCAGATCCCAAAGCCGATTGACGGTCGCATCCAGGAACGAGCCTGTGTAGCCGGCGACGCTGACCCCCGGGGGCGGGCCTCCATCGCCTGCTGCGAAACCAAATCCGAGCAGCAGATAAGCCAAGACCCCGACACCCAGGCCGATCACCGCCCGGCGCGCCAGCTGTGCGTCAGATCGGTGGCGCGAACCGGCGAGGAAAGTCCCCAGGGCCGCATAGAGCATGAGAATGTCATAGGAGAACACAAACACCGCGTGGGCGAGGCCCACTGCGAACAGAGCAGCCATCCGCCGCCGCCAGATGATTTGCGCGTCTCGCCCGTCCCGTTCGGCGGAGGCGTCCATCTGGACCATGCTCCAGCCAAACAGGAAGGCGAACAGAACGAAGAATTTCGCCCAGAAGAAAGAAGTGCCGGCGTAAGCGGCGACCACATCGGCCGAGGTCTCCACGGCAGGGGGCGCGAACCATGGCGCGGCGATGTACGGGGTGTTGACCACGGCGATGCCGAACAGGGCGAACGTACGCAGAAGATCTGCTTCCGGGACGCGGTGCGAGGGATGTGTCATTTGGGCCTCCATA
>CAJACZ010000108.1 GCA_903938365.1 uncultured Pseudomonadota bacterium
ATCTGGGGCGTGAGCGCCGTGCGCTTCGGCCTGGAGCGCCAGCAGCAACGGGCGATCGCCGCGGGTGACATGACCGCGCGCGGCTCGCTCGGCATCGTGCTGTTCGTGTCGCGCATCGTCATTTTCTCGGTCGCCGCGCTGATCGCCCTCGACAACCTCGGCGTCAACATCACCGCGCTGGTGGCGGGCCTCGGGGTCGGCGGCATCGCGATCGCGCTGGCGGTGCAGACCATCCTCGGCGACCTGCTCGCCTCGCTGTCGATCGCGCTCGACAAGCCTTTCGGCCCGGGCGACAGCCTGCGCGTCGATGACATCGAGGGCGTGGTCGAGAGCATCGGCGTGAAGAGCACCCGGCTGCGCAGCGTGTCGGGCGAGCAGATCATCCTGTCCAACGCCGACCTCCTCAGGAGCCGCGTGCGCAACATGGGCCGCATGCCCGAGCGCCGCGCGCTGTTCACGCTGGGCGTGGCCTACGAGACGCCGCCGGAGCGGCTGGCCCAGGTGCCGGCGCTGGTGGAGGCAGCGGTGCTCGGCGTGCCCGGAACGCGCTTCGAGTACTGTTTCCTGCGGGGCTTCGGCGAGTCCGCCCTCGGCTTCGAGGTGTGCTACTTCGTGCCGGACCCGACCGCGGCGCAGTACAAGTTCCCGCGCATCCAGGACGAGGTCAACCGCAGCATCCATGCGAGCTTCGGCGCCGCAGGCATCGAGTTCGCCTATCCCACGCGCACGCTCATCGTGAAGGGCGCGCCCGCGATCGATCCCACCCGAGGAGTCTGAGATGGCCGTTCATCACATCGTCTGGATCCGCTTCCGCCCCGACGTCCCCGAGGAGCGCATCGCCGCGCACGAGGCGGCGCTGCGCCTGCTGCCCGCGCGGGTGCCGGGCGTGCGTTCGATGACCGTGGGGCGCAATTTCACGGATCGGGCCAACGGCTGCACGCACGGCATCTCGGTGATCCTCGACGACAAGGCCGCGCTGGAGGGCTACGCCGTCCACCCGTACCACGTGGAGGTGGCGCACGGCCTGCGTGCCGACTGCGATCTGTCGATGGCGGTCGACTACGAGTTCTGAGGCGCGGCGCGCGGCTACTGGCCGAGCCGCAGCGTGCCGACCAGTTCGGTGACGCTGCTCATGCCGTTGGCGCGCAGGTAGTCGGCGATCCCGGCGTTGATCTTCTTGCAGACCATGGGATCGTAGAACAGCGAGGTGCCGACGCCCACGGCGCTGGCCCCGGCGATGATGAACTCCAGCGCGTCGGTGGCGCTGCAGATTCCGCCCTGGCCGATGATCGGCACGCCGTGCCGCTTCGCGACGTCGTAGACCTGGTGCACCTTGAGCAGCGCGATCGGCTTGATCGCGGGGCCCGAGAGGCCGCCCTGGACGTTGCCGATCACCGGGCGGCGCGTCTTCGCGTCGATCGCCATGCCCATCACGGTGTTGATCACCGACAGACCGTCGGTGCCGGCCTCGATGCACATCCGCGCGTTTTCCTTGATGTCGGTCTGGTTGGGCGACAGCTTGGTGATCAGCGGCTTGCGCGTGACGGCGCGGCAGGCCGCGACGACCCGTGCCGACATCTCGGGATAGTTGCCGAAGGCGACGCCGCCTTCCTTGACGTTGGGGCAGGAGATATTGATCTCGATGGCGTCGATCGGCGAGTCGTCGAAGCGGCGCGTGACTTCCGCGTATTCCTCGATGGTCGAGCCCGACACGTTGGCGATGAAGCGCGTCTCGGAGAAATCGAGGCCTGGCAGGATCGAGCGCACGACGGTGTCGGTGCCGGGGTTCTGCAGCCCGATGGCGTTGAGCATGCCCATGGCCGTCTCGTAGACGCGGTGCGCCGGGTTGCCGAGCCGTGCGTTGAGCGTGGTGCCCTTGAGCACGATGCCGCCCGCATCGGTGTTCGAGAAACCCTCGATGCGGGTGTATTCCTCGCCGAACCCGACGCAGCCGGAGAGCAGCACGATCGGCGAGGCGAACTCCATGCCGAGGAAGCGGTAGCGCAGCGGGTCGTGCAGGGTTTCGGGTGCGGCAGCCATGGGGGGATTATCGCGCAAGCCGCGGGCGGCGTCGCCCCGCGCGGCGCTGGTACCATCCCGGGCATGTTCCGAGTCGTGCTGTTCGAGCCCGAGATCCCGCCCAATACCGGCAACGTCATCCGGCTGTGCGCCAATACCGGCGCCGAACTGCACCTCGTGAAGCCGCTGGGCTTCGACCTGGAACGCCCGTCGCTGCGGCGGGCGGGGCTCGATTACCGCTGGATGGCGCAGGTGCACGTGCATGAGGGCTTCGCTGCCTGTCGCGCGGCGCTGGCCGTGCGCGCGGCCGAGGCCGGCGAGCCTGAGCCGCGCTGGTTTGCCCTCGAGACCGGCGGTACCCGGCGCCATGACCAGATCGACTACCGCCCCGGCGACGTCCTGCTGTTCGGTCCGGAAACCCGCGGGCTGCCGCCGGCGATCCTCGCGGAGCTGGGGCCCGATGCGCTCGCCAGCATCCCGATGCGCGAGGGCAACCGCAGCCTGAACCTCGCGAACTCCGTGGCGCTGGTAGTCTACGAGGCCTGGCGCCAGAACGACTTCCGCAGCGCCGCTCCCTGAGCCCACATTCTGCCGGCTACCGTGTGACCCCGACCCCAGACTCCCTCGACGCGGCCCTCGCGCGCCTCGGCTACGATCGTTTCCGTCCCGGCCAGCGCGAGGCGATCGAGACCCTGCTCGAGCGGCGCCGCGTGCTGCTGGTCGCGCCTACCGGCGGCGGCAAGAGCCTCTGTTACCAGCTCCCGGCGCTGGTGCTGCCCGGCACCACGATCGTCGTCTCGCCGCTGATCGCCCTGATGCAGGACCAGGTGTCCGCGCTGGAGGCGCGCGGCGTCGCAGCGACCTTCCTGGCCTCGACGCTCGACCCCGTGACGCTGCGCGAGCGGCTCGCCGGCATGATGCGCGGGGACTACCAGCTCGTGTACGTCGCGCCCGAACGCCTCGCGGCGCCGGACTTCCGCGCCCGGCTCGCCCGGGTGAAGTGTCCGCTGGTCGCCGTCGACGAGGCGCACTGCATCAGCGAGTGGGGCCACGACTTCCGGCCCGAATACCTGCAGATCGGCGCGCTGGTGCGCGAACTCGCGCCGCCGCACGTGCTGGCCTGCACGGCCACCGCGACGCCCGTGGTGCGCGACGAGATCCTGGTGCGCCTCGGGCTGCCGGGCGACACGCCGCAGCTGGTGCGCGGGTTCGCACGGCCCAACCTGGCGTTGCGCGTGGTCGAGGTCGCCGGTTCCCGTGAGCGGCAGGCACGGGTCGATGCCGCGCTGGCCGAAGCGCTGGATGCCGCCGCGCCCGGCAGCGGCGGTGGCGTGATCATCTATGCGCCGACGCGCCGTCTCGCCGACGAAGAGGCTGCCCGGCTGGCCGCCGCCGGCCGGCGCACTGCCGTCTATCACGCGGGCCTCGATGCCGGCGTGCGCACTCGCGCCCAGGCGGCCTTCATGCGCGACGAGGTCGACGTCATCTGCGCGACCAACGCCTTCGGCATGGGCATCGACCGGTCCGACGTGCGCGCCGTCATCCACCTCGGTCCGCCGGGATCCGTGGAGGCGTACTACCAGGAGGTGGGCCGTGCGGGGCGCGACGGGGCCGACGCCCTGGGCCTGATGTGCTGGTCACAGCAGGACCTGCCGCTGCGACGGCGCCTGCTCGAGCGGCCGATGCAGGATGTGCTGCCGGATCCTGAAGTGGTCGAGCACAAGTGGAACCTGTTCCTCGAGCTGATCCGCTGGGCCGAGGGCGGCAGCTGCCGCCACGATGCGATCCTGCGCTACTTCGGCGACGAGGCGGAGACACTCGCGGGCTGTGGACGCTGCGATGTCTGCGTCACGCTGGCCACCGAGGGAGAAGCCGGCGACGAGGGCGGCGATGCCGGCGCGACCGCAGAGGCCCAGACCGAACTGGCGCGCATCCTGCTGTCCGGGGTGGCGCGGCTCGACGGCCGCTACGGCATGAAGCAGGTCGTGCGCCTGCTGCACGGCGAGGCCGAGGAGCGTCTCGAGCGCATGGGTCTCACGCAGGTCAGCACCTTCGGCCGTCTCGCCAGCCGCCCGCAGGAATGGATCCAGCGTGCGCTGTCGCGCTGCGTGACCGCCGGATGGGTCAGCTTCACGGGCGAAGATCATCCGGTCGTCAAGCTGACGCGCGACGGCATCGCCGTGATGCGGGCGCAGCAGCCGGCGCGCTGGTTGCCGCCGCCGGCCGTGCGGCCGAAGCCGGCTCCGGCGGGGACGGTGGGTCGGCTTGCCCGTGGCGCGGGCCGAGCGGCGGCGGCCGGCGAGATCGCGCTGGATGCCCGCGGTCAGGCGCTGTTCGATGCCTTGCGCGCCGCGCGACTGGCGCTTGCCCAGGAGCACGGACTGCCGGCTTACGTCATTGCCCACGACCGGAGCCTGCGGGAGCTGGCGCGGCTGCGTCCCCTCAGTCCCGGCGAACTGATGGGCGTCCCGGGCTTCGGCGCGCAGAAGATCGAACGCTACGGCGAGGCGTTCCTCGATGTGGTCCGGGCGCAGGGCCCGCGGGTCCGCATCGCGGGCTGAGTCAGTCGATCTCCGCCCGGATGGGGCGGGTCATGAGTGCGTGCACGACCTCGCGTGCCGGCAGGCCCTCGTAGAGCGTGCGATAGATGCCGGCGCAGATCGGCATCTCGACCCCTTCGCGCGCGGCCACCGCATGCACGGCCCGCGCGGCCAGATAGCCCTCGACCGCCTGGCCGATCTCGCGCAGCGCCTCCTGCGGCTCGCGGCCCGCCGCCAGCAGCAGGCCGAAGCGGCGGTTGCGCGACTGGTCGTCGGTGCAGGTGAGCACGAGGTCGCCGAGTCCCGCCAGGCCCATGAAGGTCTCGCGCTGCGCGCCGAGCGCGACGCCGAGCCGGGTCATCTCGACCAGCCCGCGGGTGATCAGCGCGATGCGGGTGTTGGAGCCGAAGCCGAGCCCGTCGCAGAGCCCGGCGCCGACCGCCAGCACGTTCTTGACTGCTCCGCCCACCTCGACTCCGACGATGTCGCTGGAGGTGTAGGCGCGGAACTGGGTCGAGGAAATATTGCGCGCCAGCGCGGCGGCGAACTCCGCATCCGGCGAGGCGACCGTCATGGCGGTCGGGAGGCCCGCGCCGACCTCGCGTGCGAAGGTCGGACCCGACAGCACGGCGACCGGGCGTGCGGCGCCCAGCACTTCGCGCGCCACCTGGTGCGGGAGCCGTCCCGAGGCGAGCTCGAAGCCCTTGGTGGCCCAGGCCACGCGGGCCTCGGGATCCAGCAGCGGCGCGAGTTCCTGCAGCAGTGCGCGGAACGCGTGGCTCGGCACCACCACCAGCACGTCGCGCACGTCGCGCAGCGCGTCGGCCAGCGCGGGCGCGACCTGCAGCGCTTCGGGAAAGACCGCGCCCGGGAGGTAGCGGTGGTTGCAGCGGTCGCGGGTCAGCGCCTCGCGCTGGACGGGATCGCGACCCCAGAGCCGCGTCGGATGACCCGAACGGGCGAACTGGATCGCCAGCGCCGTGCCCCAGGAGCCCGCGCCGAGCACGGCGATGGGCGTCCCGGGACCCGGGGAGGCGGTTTCTGCCTGCGGGCCCGTCTGCACGTGCGGTCGTGAGTCGGCCTGCCCGGCCGGCTCAGCTGTTCAGCGCTTTCTGCTGCGCGTCGGCCAGCGAGCGCGCGAACAGGGCGTCGAAGTTGACGGGCGGCAGCAGCATCTGGGGGAAACCGCCCTGCGAGACGAGCTGCGACACGACCGCGCGCGCGTACGGGAAGAGCACGCCCGGCGCCACGGCGGCGACCGCGCGGCGATAGTCCGCCTCGTTGAGGTTGCGGACGCCGAACACGCCGGCCTGCTTCACTTCGACGAGGAAGGCGGTGTTCTCGCCGTTCTTGGCGGCGACGCTGATGGTGAGCACGACTTCACGCAGTTCCGGCGAGATCGTCTCGGCGGCGGTGTTGAGGTCGAGCGAGATCTGCGGGTTCCACTCGCCGTCGACGCGCGGCCCCTTGGGCGCCTCGAAGGAGCAGTCCTTGAGGTACACGGACTGCAGGGAGAACTCGGGCGTGCTGTCGGCCTCGGTCTGCGCGGGGGCGGCGCCGGCGGCGCCCTGGTCGGACTCGGTCATGGGGTTCTAGCCTCTGGTGGAAGGGAGATTCAGGCGCTGACGGTGCCGCGCCCGAGCAAGGGGTCGAGTCTGCCGGCGGCCTCGAGGGCATGCAGGTCGTCGCAGCCGCCGACATGGGTGTCGCCGACGAAGATCTGCGGCACGCTGGTGCGGCCGCTGCGCGCGATCATCTGCTGGCGCAGCTCGCGCGAGCCGTCGATGTCGATCAGTTCGAAGGAAACCTGCTTGCGCTCCAGCAGCTGGCGCGCACGCGTGCAGTAGGGGCACCAGCCGGTGGCGTACATGACGACCCGCGGCGCGGCGCCGGACGATCCGGTCATGCCTTGCCCTTGTCCTTGGTGTCGCGGCTGACGGGCAGGTTCTCGGCGCGCCACCCGGCCAGGCCGCCGCGCAGGTTGAAGACCTTGCTGAAGCCCTGGCCCACCAGGGTGCGCGCCGCGGATGCGCCCAGCGAACCGCTGTTGCAGCAGACGATCACGGACTTTTCCTTGTATTTCTTCAGGGTCTCGGCGGCCTTGAGGATTTCCGCCGAGTCCATGCGCCGCGCGCCGCCGATGTGGCCGGCGGCGAAATCCTCGGGGCTGCGCAGGTCGAGCACCAGCGCACCCTGGTTCATCATGCGGATCAGTTCCTGCGGCGGGATCGCCGCGAAGCTGTCCTGGCGCGTGCGCAGTTCGAAGACCAGTACCAGCAGCGCAGCCAGCACTGCGGCGGCCACGAGCCAGGGATGATTGCCGGCGTATTCGATGAGTCTGTCCATTGACCGCGATTATATAGGCATCGGCCCCGCAGGCGCCTTCCTGCGCGCCTGCTGGGCTAGAATGCGCTGATTATTCTCAGGATTTCCGAGGGCATGCTCGCCCGCAGCCGACGTTTCCTTGCCCTGCTGGTCTGTGCACTGGCGGTCGTCCCGGCCGGGGCGACCTCGGAATCGGCGAAAGCCGAGGCGCAACTGCGCGACATCCGTGCCGAAATCGAGCGCGTCCGCAGCCAGGTGCAGCGGGATGCGGCCGAACGGGAGCGCCTGGCACGCCGGCTGCGCGACGCCGAGCAGTCCGCCACCGCGGCCCGCGCCGAGCGCGACCGGCTGCGGCGCGAGCAGGCCGAGCGCGTCCAGCGCCGCGCCGAGCTCGCGCTGGAAAAACGCGAGCGCGAAACAGAACTCGAGGGCGAGCGCGCCGCGCTGGCCGCGCAGATGCGGGCCGCGTACATGATCGGCCGCGAAGAGCCCCTGAAGCTGCTGCTGAACCAGCGCGATCCGGCGCGGGCGGGCCGGATGTTCGCCTATTACGGCTACTTCGGCCGCGCACGCGCCGGCCAGATCGCGCGGATCGAAAACTTCGTTGCGCGCATTGCCGAGCTCGATGCCGAACTCGAGGCCGAGCAGGCCCGGCTCGCGGATCTCGAGACGCGCCAGCGCGGTGAAGTCGAGCGGCTCGACAAGGCCCGTGCGGAACGCGGCGAGGTGCTCGCCTCGCTCACCGCCGAGGCCCGGTCCCGCGCCGCGAGCCTCGACCGGCTCAGGCGCGAGCAGGCGGCCCTCGAGAAACTGCTGCGCGAGCTGCGTCGCGCCATCGAGAAATTCCCTTCCGACAGCAAGAGCCCTTTCGCGCGCATGCGCGGCAAGCTGGCCTGGCCGACCACGGGCCGGGTGATCGCGCGCTACGGCCAGACCCGTGCGGGTGGCCTCAAGTGGGACGGCGTGCTGCTGTCCACCACGCGCGGCGCGCCGGTGCGCGCCGTGTACCACGGCCGGGTCATCTATGCGGACTGGCTGGCCGGACTCGGGCTGCTCGTGATCCTGGACCACGGCGACGGCTACCTCAGCCTCTACGGCCATAACGAGCAGATCTACCGCAAGGTGGGCGAGCGGGTGACGGCAGGCGACCCGGTGGCGGCCGCCGGCGATACCGGCGGGCGTTCCTCGCCCGAGCTGTACTTCGAGATCCGCCGCGCGGGCCGGCCGGTCAGCCCCATTCCCTGGTTCCGCAACCCGCGACCCTGACCTGCGGCTGGCGCCGCGCCGGACCGTGAACGGCGTCACAGGACGCCAATTCCGTTGTGCAAACGGCCAACTCCGTCAACGCAGGGCGGGCGTCTCCCGCGAGAGCCTCCGTCGCAGAACCGCGACCGGGGCTCGTCCTGCGCGGCAACCGCCCACCTGGCCAAGCGAAACCTATGTCCATCGACCTGTCGGCCGAGAAGAACGCATGGAAGGCACTCGAGCCTTACGCGCAACTCGTCATGTGGCTCATGCCGCGCTCGGATGCCGTGCGGGTGTTCGACTCCCAGGGCTGGTTGCGCTGGTCCAGCGCCTCCACCACCGGGCCCGATCTGCCGAGCGCCGTCCAGGAACTGAAGGCGGAAGCGCTGCAGGATCCCGCGCTCGCCGGGCGTGCGCTGCAGCTCGAAGGCGAGGAACTGCCCACCTATTTCTGGTGGCTGCGTGACGACCAGGACCATTTCCTCGCCACGGTGGCGATTTCGGTGCGCAAGCCTGCGCAGGCCGACCAGGGCGGCTTCGAGTTCGTCAACACGCTGGTGCATCCCGCGATGGAATGCCTGCGCCGCGAACTCGCCGGCCGCAGTGCGCTGCTGAACCTGCATCATTCGCTTTCCGCGCGCGACAAGGACGTCGAGATGCTGCTGTCGGTTGCCGACCAGGGCATCCGCGAGGCCGGGGAAACCGCCGACGAGCTCAAGACGCTGCTGCAGAACGCCGTCGAGCACCTGGGGGGCGTGCTGGCGACGCTCGTGATCCCGGACAAGAACATCGCGATGATGCGCACCGGCAACGGCCAGGTGCCCGACAGCGCGCTGGTGGCGCGCACCCACCAGCAGCTCATGCAGCTGATGCAGACGCGGCGCGAGGCGGTTGCGATCAATCGCCTGGTCAGCAAGGGCGAGCAGCTTCCCTATCGCATCCTCTGCGGCCCGGTGATGAATTCCAAGGGACGGGTCACGGGATTGCTTGCGCTGTTCCGCGAGATCGAGGGCCCGGAATTCCTGGACCGCGACGGCGGCATGCTCGAGCTGCTCGCGCGCAAGGTCGGCGGCAGCGTGGATGCCAGCTTCGATTCGCTCAGCGGCCTGCTGACGAGCCAGTCCCTGGAACGCCGCGCCCGTGCCGCGCTCGCCGTTCCCGGCGAGACGCGCGACTGGAGCCTGCTGTACATCGACTGCGACGAGCTGCACCGGATCAACGAAGAACACGGCATGCCTGCCGGCGATGAGGTGCTGGCGCGCGTCGCGGAGTTCCTGCGCCGCCGCCTGCCGTCGGACGGCATCGCGGCACGGATCTCGGGCGACCGGTTCGCCATCGTGCTGCCCATGAAGCACGAGGATGCCAGCGGCATGGCCGAGGTCCTGCGCCAGGGCGTGTGCCAGCTGGGCATCATGTACGGAAGCGCGCGCCTGCCGGTCACCGTGACGCTGGGCGTCGCGCAACTCGAATCAGGTGCCGATCCGCTGGCGCATGCCATGGCGGTCGCCGAAGCCGCGTGCCGCATAGGCAAGGAGCGGGGACGCAACCGCATCGAGGTCTACCGGAACGCCGACCTGAACATCATCCGGCGGGCCACCGACATCACCAGCGCGGATGACCTGCGCGAGGTGATCAAGTCCGGGCGCCTGCGGCTGGATGCACAGCCGATGCAGGCTGTGGCGCCCGGCAGCGCGGGCACGCTCCCGCACTTCGAGATCCTGCTGCGCATGACCGGGACCCGTGGCGAGACGGTCGGGCCCGACCGGTTCCTGGGGACCGTGCAGCGCTATCGGCTGATGCCGCTGGTGGATCGCTGGGTCGTGGAACAGGCCATCGTGCAGCTCAAGCCCTTTGCGGCCGCGCTGCTCGAGCGGGACGTGAGCGTCAGCATCAACCTGTCCGGGCAGTCGCTGCACGACGAGGGTTTCGCGGATTTCCTGGTCAGCCGGCTGGAGGGCTGCGGCTTCGATCCCGCGCTGCTGCGCTTCGAGATCACCGAAGGCGACGCCGTGAGCAACGTGGCCGAGGCCGAGCTGCTGATGCGACGCATGCGCAAGCTCGGCTGCGGCGTGGCGCTCGACGACTTCGGGACCGGGCTGTCCTCGCTGTCCTACCTGCGTTCGCTGCCCGTGACGATGCTCAAGATCGATGGCAGCTTCACCCGCGACATCCTGACGGACCCGCGCGCCGAGTCCATGGTCAAGGCCATCGCACAGCTTGCGCGCACGCTGTCGATCACGACCGTCGCGGAATGCGTCGAGACCGACCAGATCCGCGCGCATCTCGGCTCGCTGGGCGTCGATTTCGCGCAGGGCTTCAGTGTCGGCCGCCCGGCACCGCTGGACCGTCTGCTGGAAGAGGTCGTCCGGCGTCCGAAGCCGCAGCGCGCCCCGGCTGCAGCCCCGGCTGCAGCGCCGGCCGTCGTGGAGCCTGCGCCAGCGCCGGCTCCTGCGCCCGTCATCGTGTCCGCGCGACTGGCCGAACCGCCGGTCCTGATGCCGCGGGTCCAGGCCGCGCCCGAGCCGCAGCCGGTGCCGCCCGTCGTCGTGCCCCCGGTCCGGGTGTCCGCGACCCTGGCGCCGCCTGTCGCGGCAGCCACTGCCGCCGAGCCGGCGGCGCGCCCGCCGCGGCAGGAGCGCAAGCTCGATCGCGCGGCGCTGAATGCCGCCGGCCTGCTGTCCCTCGAGCACCAGCACCAGCTTGCCGCGCAGTTCCGCAGGATCAAGCGGCCGATCATCGCCGGCGCCTTCGGTCGCACGGGCCAGGGCCTCACGCACGGCAACATCGTGATGGTCGCGAGTGCGGTGCCAGGCGAGGGCAAGTCCTTCACCTCGCTCAACCTCGCGCTGAGCATTGCGCGCGAGAAGGACGTCAACGTGGTGCTGGTCGACGCGGACGTCGCCAAGCGCCACCTGAGCGAGATGCTCGGATTGAAAGGCGAGCGCGGACTGATCGACGTGGTGAGCGGGGATTCGAACGATTTCGAGGACGTGCTGGTGCGCACCGAGTTTCCGTCGCTGTCGGTGCTGCCCGCAGGCCGACTCTCCGACCATGCCACCGAGCTGCTCTCGAGCGCGCGCATGCAGCAGGCGATCACGGAACTCGGGGCACGGCTGCCGAACCGCATCGTCATCATGGACTCGCCGCCCGTGCTGCTCACGACCGAGGCGCGCGCGCTGGCCGAGATCGCCGGGCAGATCATCCTCGTGGTCCGCGCCGGCGTGACACCGCACGCGGTGCTGAAGGATGCGATCGCGCAGTTGCCCGGCAAGCATTCGATCTCGCTCGTGCTGAACCAGAGCACCGCTGCGGCGTCCTCGAGCTACTACTACGGATACGGAGAGAAACATGGTCAACCTGCGGCATAGGCGCGCAGCGGGCATAGCGCTTGCCTGGATCAGCTCGTGCCTCGCGCTCGGCGCCTCGCCGGTCCTTGCGCAGGTGGACGCGGCACCCGGCGCGGAGTCCGAGCTGCCGGCCTCCACCGTGTCGAAGCCGCCGTTCGTGCTGGAGCTGCGTGCGCTCGCTGAGCACACCGACAATGTCTTCCGCACGGCGGATGGCCGCGTCGCCGACACCCTGACTGCGCTGGGCTTCATCGCCGACATCCGCCACGACGGCCGGATGCTCGATTACGCGGTGCGTGCCGACATCGACTGGGAACACTACCTCGATGACAGCTTCAAGGACGCGGCCGCCGGCTCCGTCAGCCTGTCGGCCGACTGGGGTAACCGCTCGGACCTGTTCCAGTGGACGGTGCGCGACACCTTCACGCAGTCGCGGCTCGACCCGGTGGCCAACACGACGCCGGACAACCTCGAGAACGTCAATTTCTTCAGCACCGGTCCGACCGTCAGCCTGCCGCTCGGCGGCGTGCACCAGTTGCGGATGCAGGGCCTCTACTCCAACGCGCGCTACGAGGAGTCGCCCTTCGGCTCCGATCGGCTGTCGGCCAGCGTCGGCCTCGAGCGCACTCTCGCGGCGAAATCGCGCGTGGGTCTCTATGCGCTCGGGTCGCGCACGGAGTTCCAGGAGGCTGCCCCGGCGAGCGATTTCGACGTGCAGGAATACTTCGTCCGCTACGAGGCCGAGGGCCTGCGGACCCGCCTGAGCGCCGACGCGGGCTACGCCCGGGTCGACGAAGAGCAGGAGTCCAGCGGCAGCCCGCTGCTGCGGCTCGCCCTGCAGCGCAAGACCTCCGGCTCGATGCTCTATGCGCGCGCCGAGCAGCGCTTCGCCTCCGCGGCGGAGCTGACCCAGTCGCTGGCGGGCAGTCCCGCGGGCGGCGAGACGGGCGGCGCCGGCTTCAGCGCGCCGCTGTCCGTGGCCGGTGCCCTGGAATCGCGGGCCGTGGCGGTGGGCTGGTCCCGCGACCGCCCGCGCACCGCACTGAGCCTCGAACTGGGCTGGCGCGCGGAGGGGTACCGGCGCGATCCGGCCCTCGACCGTTCGCTGCTGAGCGTGCAGGCGGGAGTCACCCGTCGTCTGCGCTCCACCCTGAGCCTGCGGGTCTCTGCCCAGTTCGAGACCGAAGACCTGGAGCAGCCCGGCGCCAGCGCCGACTACACCACGGTGACGGCCGAACTCGAGCAGCGTGTCGGGCGCAGGCTGCGCCTGTTCCTGGGCTATGACCATCGCCAGCGATCGGGCAGCGCGAACGCCAACCGGTATTCCGAATCCAGCATCGGGCTGCGTGTCGTCTACTCGCTGGCCGAGCGGGGTGTGCGCAGTGATCGCTGGAGCCTCGCGCAGTAGCCCTGGCGGCGCAATGCGTGTCGAAGTCACCGGGTCGGCGCCGCCTGACTGGGATGCGTTCGCAAGCGCGCATCCCGACGGCAGCGCCTACCACCTGGCGCCCGCGGTGCGGATCGGCAGCGAGGCCTTCGGTCTCGAGTCGCTGTTCCTGACCGCGCGCGGCAGCGGCGGTGAACTGCGCGGCCTGCTGCCGCTGGTGCAGCAGTCGAGCCGGCTGTTCGGTCGTTACCTCACCTCGCTGCCCTTCTTCAACTACGGCGGCGCACTCGCCGACGGCCCGGACAGTCTCGCGGCGCTGGTCGCCGAAGCCGCAGTGCTGGGCGCGCAGCGCGGCGCGCGCCACGTCGAACTGCGTCATGTCGCGGCGCTGGGCGTGCCCGGCGTCGCCGAGCGACTCGACAAGGTGACGATGATCCTGCCCTTGCCCGCCGACGAGGCGCAGCTTGCGAAGCGGCTCGGCGCCAAGCTGCGTTCGCAGATCCGGCGCGCCGAACGCGAGGCCCCCGAGGTGCTCTGGGGCGGCGCTGAACTGCTGCCTGCGTTCCATGCCGTATTTGCGCGTGGCATGCGCGATCTGGGCACGCCGGTCTATCCGCCGCGCTTCTTCGCGGCGTACTGGGCAGCGCTCGGCCACCTGAGCCGAGTGCTGGTGCTGCGGGTGCGCGGCGAGGTCCAGGCCGTGGCCCTGGTGGTGCGGCACGGGGACCGGCTCGAAGTGCCCTGGGCCGTCGCGCTGCCGGACGCCAAGCGGGGCGCGCTGAACATGCGCCTCTACTGGGAGATGCTCCGCTTCGCGATCGGCAGTGGCGCCACCGCCTTCGACTTCGGGCGCTCCACGGTCGACAGCGGCACCTATCGCTTCAAGGCGCAGTGGGGCGCCGAGCCGCGACAGCTGCACTGGCACTACTGGCTGCCGCCCGGCGCAGCGGTGCCTGCGCTCAATCAGTCCAACCCGAAATTCGCGCTGGCGGCGGCCCTGTGGCGCCGCCTGCCGCTCTGGTGCGCCAACGCGCTCGGGCCGCGCCTGATCAGGCACCTGCCGTGATCCGCAACGTGATGTCGATCGACGTCGAGGACTACTACCAGGTCGCCGCGCTCGCCTCGGCGATCCCCCGCGCCTCCTGGGACTCCCGCGAATCCAGGGTCGAGCGCAACGTCGACCGTTTGCTGGAGATGCTCGCGCTGCGCGGAGTCAGCGCCACGTTCTTCGTCCTCGGCTGGGTGGCTGAGCGGCATCCCGGTCTGGTGCCGCGCATCCTGGCGGCCGGCCACGAGATCGCCAGCCATGGCTACTCGCATCGCAACATCTACGAGCAGACGCCTGCCGCGTTCCGCGAGGAGACCCTGCGCAGCAAGCAGCTGCTGGAGGACCAGGCGGGCGTTGCCGTCGAGGGGTATCGGGCCGCGAGCTTCTCGGTGACGGCGGCCTCGCAGTGGGCGCTGGACGTGCTGATCGACGCGGGATTCCGCTACGACTCCTCCGTGTTCCCGATCCGCCATGATCGCTATGGCCTGCCGGGCGCGAGTCCGGTGCCGGGGCGCATCCTGGCGCCCTCGGGCCGCGCGATCATCGAGTTCCCGATGTCCACGGCCTCCTGGCTCGGCCAGCGGGTCCCGGTCTGCGGGGGCGGCTACTTCCGCATCCTGCCCTACTGGCTGACCACGGCGGGACTGCGCCAGATCAATGCGGTCCAGGGGCGTCCGTTCTGCTTCTACCTGCATCCCTGGGAAATCGATCCGGGTCAGCCCGCCATCGACGCCGGCGTCGTGTCCCGCTTCCGGCACTACACGGGACTGCGCGGCTGTGAGCCGCGACTGCGGGCGCTGCTCGGGCAGTTCCGCTTCGGCACCATGCGCGAGGTGCTCGCGGACCTCGGTCTGGGCACGGCCTGAGCCCCGCATGCGCCTGCTGTTCCTCACGCACCGGATGCCGTATCCGCCCGACAAGGGCGACAAGATCCGCTCGTTCCACCTGCTTGGGCACCTGGCGCGCCGGCACGAGGTGCACCTGGCCACGCTGGTGGATGACGCAGCAGACCTCCGGCACCTGGAATTCCTGCGCGCGCGGGTCCGCAGTCTCGTCACGGCACGGATCGACGGCGCGCTGCGCCGGCCGCTTGCGGCCTCCGCCCTGCTGCGCGGGGCGTCGGCCAGCGTCGCGTATTTCCATTCCCGTTCGCTCCAGCAGCAGGTCGACGCGCTGCTCGACGCCCACGACTTCGACGCGGTGTTCTGCTACTCGAGCCCCATGGCGGAATACGTCTTCCGCTCCCGCCATGCCGCCGGCCGGCTGGCGCAGGTCCTGAAACTCATGGACTTCATCGACGTCGATTCGGCCAAGTGGCTCGACTACGCGGCGCATGCCCCGGGCTGGAAGGCCGGGCTCTATCGCCGTGAGGCCCGCAGCCTCGCTGCGCTGGAAACCCGCATCGCCGGCGAATTCGACCATCTCTTCCTGGTCAGTGAGGCCGAGATCGGCCTGTTCCCCGACCGCGCCGCGCGGACGCGCCTGCAGGCGCTGCCGAACGGCGTCGATCTCGAGTTCTACACACCCGGTACGGATGCCGGGGATCCTGTGCGCCTGGTCTTCACCGGCGTGATGGATTACTGGCCCAACGTCGAGGGCGTGAGCTGGTTCGTCGCCGAGGTCTGGCCGCTGATCCGTGCGGCGTTTCCCGAGGCGCAGTTCGATATCGTCGGCAGCCGGCCCACCGCGGCGGTGCAGGCGCTGGCGCATGCGTCCGGCGTGAACGTGACCGGCCGTGTCGAGGACGTGCGCGGCTTCATCGC
>CAJACZ010000109.1 GCA_903938365.1 uncultured Pseudomonadota bacterium
ACCAGATCATGAGCCAGCTGAACAAGCTGATCGACGTGGTCACGGTCGAGGACCTCACCCAGGGCGAACACGTCGAGCGCGAACTCGTGCTGCTCAAGCTCAAGGTGCGACCGGAACAGTCCGACGCGGTACGCGGCTACGTGGTGCGCGCCAGCGGCAAGGTGCTCGAACCGTCGCCGGACGGCTTCATCGTCGAGCTCACCGCCAGCGAAGCCGAGATCGACCGCTTCATCAGCGACCTGTCGGACGGCGCGACGCTGCTCGAAGTGGTGCGCAGCGGCGCGCTGGGCATCAGCCGCGCGCCACGCCTCGGGCGCACGCCGCGCGAATAAGCGGCGCTAGCTAGCGTCCGCGCCGGGGCTTCCCCGGCAGCATCTGCACAAGGGTGGCGTCGCGCTTTCCGAAGTGGTGCCAGAGCGCCGCGGCCAGGTGGATACCCACCAGCGCCAGCAGGCCCCACGCCATGTAGATGTGCGCCGGCTGCAGGATGGCCACCCACTTCTCGCTCTTCGGCAGCCACACGGGCATTTCGAACAGGCCGAAGAACGAGGTGCGCGCGCCGTAGGTCATCGAGGCCGTCCAGCCGACCAGCGGAACGCAGAGCATCAGTGCATACAACGCGTGGTGCGCACCCAGGGCCGATGACCGCTGCGCAGGCGAGATGCCCGCCGGCAGTGGCGGGCGCGGATGGATGCGGTTCCACGCGAAGCGCAGCACCACCAGGAACAGCACGAGCAGGCCCAGCGACTTGTGCAAGCGCAGCAGCCGCGAGTATTCGGCCCGCAGCACGGTGTCGGTCGCCAGATCGCCCATGTTCACCATGTAGTACATCAGTGCCGTCGTGCCCAGGATCGACAGCGCCATGACCCAGTGGAAGAACTTGGATACGGCAGTCCAGGGCACGACCCCGGGCCGGCCGGCCAGCGGGATCCGCAACAGCCAGGCCAGCAGGATCCAGGAACCGATCGCCAGCGCCGGCCAGGCGAAGGGCAGTGTCTGCCAGAACTGTGCGGGCTGACTGAAGGATCCCGCCTGCCAGGCCACCAGACCTGCGACCGGGGCCAGCAGCAGGCTGAAGGCCAGGGCCAGGAGTTTCATGCTCCGGCCCCGTGCAGCAGCAGCGTCGCGGCGGCGCGGATGGGCTCAGGCACCGGCACGGTGCCGCGCTGGTCGGAGTCGACGTACACGTGCACGAAACGGCCGGCCGCGGCGCAACGCGCCTGCCCCTGCACGAAGAGCCCGACCCGGTAGACGATGCTGCTGCGGCCGAGTCGCTCCACCGCGAGGCCCACCTCGAGGGCATCGGGATAGGACACCGACTCGAAATAGCGGCAACTGGTCTCGGCCACGACACCGATCTGCGGCAGCCTGCGGATGTCGGTTCCGGTGGTCTCGATCAGGTAGCCGTTCACGGCCGTGTCGAAGTACGAGTAATAGACGACGTTGTTGACGTGACCGTAGACGTCGTTGTCCATCCAGCGGGTCATCATGGGACGGAAGACGCGGAAATCGACACGCGTGGGGATCGGCAGACGTTCGCTCATCGGTTCTCCGGCCGTTTACGGCCCGTCGGGTGGCCGGGTTGATTCTCGCCCGTTGCCATCGCCCGCGCCACGGCTTAGCGTGTCATGACCATGAAGACCCGCGCTGCCATCCTGACCCGCATGGGCGCACCGTCGCCCTACGCCGACTCACGCCCGCTCGAGATCACCGAGATCGACCTGGACCCGCCCGGCCCGGGAGAAGTGCTGCTGCGCATGCGCGCCGCGGGTCTCTGCCACTCGGACCTCTCGGTGATCGACGGCAACCGCCCCCGCCCGCTGCCGATGGCGCTGGGGCACGAGGGCGCCGGCATCGTCGAGGAACTCGGCGCTGGCGTGACCGACCTGGCCGTGGGTGACCACGTGGTCACCGCGTTCGTGCCGAGCTGCGGCCACTGTGCACCCTGCGCGCAGGGACGTCCCGCGCTGTGCGAACCGGGCGCCGCGGCCAACACCGCCGGCACGCTGATCTCGGGCCAGCGCCGCCTGCACAAGGGGGCCGAGTACCTCAACCACCATCTCGGCGTGTCGGCCTTCGCCGATTACGCGACCGTGTCGCGCAACTCCGTGGTGCGGGTGGACCGGAGCCTGGGCTTTGCGGAAGCCGCCGTCTTCGGCTGCGCCGTGATCACCGGCACCGGGGCGGTCATCAACACCGCGGACCTCAGGCCGCACAGCAGCGTGGCCGTCGCCGGCCTCGGCGGCGTGGGACTTGCGGCGCTGCTGGGTGCGCGCCTGCGCGAAGCGCACACGCTGGTAGCGCTGGACCTGTCGGAAGACAAGCTGGCGCTCGCCCGCGAACTCGGCGCCACGCACACCTTCAATGCCGCGGATCCGCACGTGGTGGAAGCCGTGCGCGACGCCACGCGGGGCGGCGTCGACGTGGCCTTCGAGATGGCGGGATCGGTCAAGGCGATGGAGCTCTGCTACCGCGTGACCCGACGCGGCGGAACCACGGTGACGGCGGGCCTGTCGCATCCCGCCGCGATGTTCTCGGTGCCGCATGTCGGCATCGTCGCCGAGGAACGCACCATCAAGGGCAGTTACCTCGGCAGCTGCGTGCCCGCGCGCGACATCCCGCGCTACGTCGAGTGGTACCAGCAGGGGAAACTGCCCGTGGACCGGCTGCTGTCCGAGACACTGCGGCTGGAAGACATCAACACGGGTTTCGATCGCCTCGCCCGCGGCGAGGGCGTGCGGCAGGTCGTGCTGCTGTAGGACGAGCCGCCGCTCAGACCGGCACCGAGCCCGCGTCGTAGTCGTACAGCGTCCGGATTTCCGCCATCCCCGCACCCAGTTCCCGCACCTGCTGTGCGGGCTCGTCGCCAAAGTACAGTGGCGCCCGCGAACGCGACATCGCCAGCGCTGCGGACGCGCGGGGATGGCGCGCGGCCTCGTAGCGCCGCAGGGCCTCGTCGGGATCCGCGGCGACAGCGGCCGCACGCCCGAGCACTGCGGCGTCCTCGAGCGCCATCACGGCACCCTGGCCGGTGAACGGCGGCATCGCGTGGGCCGCGTCGCCGAGCAGCGTGGCGCGACCGCGGGTCCAGGTCGGCATCGGATCGCGGTCGAACAGGCCCCACTTGAACAGGCGATCCGCCGGGGTGAGCTCGAGGAAGCGACGCGACCGCGGCTCGAAGTCGCTGAATTCCTCGAGCAGCTCGGACAGATCAGAGCGCACCGACCAACCCTCTTCGGTCCAGGCATTGCGGCGCGCCACGGCGACGAAATTGATCACGGCGCCGCGACGCAGCGGATAGCGCATCAGCAGGCGCCGCGGCCCCACCGTCATGCACAGCGGCGGATCGAGCAGTTCGGGCGGCACGAGCTCACCCGGCACGAGGCCGCGCCATGCCACGTAACCGGTGAACATCGGCGTGTCGGGCCCGAACAGCTGGGCGCGGGTCGTGGAGCGGATACCGTCGGCACCCACCAGCCAGTCGGCGCTGACGGTGGAACC
>CAJACZ010000110.1 GCA_903938365.1 uncultured Pseudomonadota bacterium
GACCCTGCGGGCGCTGAGAGTGCTGCGCCATGAACTGCCCCTGCCTGTGCTGTCGACCAACCTGAGCCTCGCCTGGGCGCTGACCGCAGCGGTTGCACCCGAGCTCACGCCAGGCTCGCCGACCGGCCTGCTGCAGGACCCGGACTGACTCCCCACGGCTACCGAGGACCCACACGTGAACGGAACCATGCATCGACGCCAGGCCCTGAAACTCGGGATCGCGACCGCCGCCACGGTGGCGCTGTCCGGCGGCGGCACGGGCCATGCCACCGCCAGCGCCAGCGCCCCCGAGGCGCTGGCCACGCGGGCCATTCCCGCCAGCGGTGAACGGCTGCCCGTCATCGGGCTGGGCACCAACAACTACAGCCCGACGAACGATGCCGAGCGCGCCGCGCGGCGCGCGGTGCTGGCCCGGCTGACGGCCAGCGGCGCGAGCGTCATCGACACCGCACCCGCCTACCGCGAGTCCGAGCGCACCCTCGGCGAACTGCTGGCGGAGCTCGGCAACCGGGACCGCGCCTTCATCGCCACCAAAGTCACGGCAGCGGGTGGCACGGCGGAGGAAGGCCAGGCGATGCTCGAGGAGTCGCGCCGCCGCCTGCGCACCGAGCTGCTCGATCTCGTCCAGGTCCACAACCTGGTCGGGGTCGAAGTCCTGCTGCCCCTGCTGCGCGAGCAGGTCGCCCGGCGGCGGATCCGCTATGTCGGCATCACGACCTCGCGCGCCGGCCAGTACCCGGACATGCTGCGCTGGATGCGCGCCGCGCCGCTGGATTTCGTGCAGGTCGATTACTCGCTGGGCAACCGCGCCGCCGCCGCGGAGCTGCTGCCCCTCGCGCAGGAGAAGAAAATCGCCGTGCTGGTCAACCTGCCCTTCGGCGGACGGCGCGACGGCAACCTGTTTTCCCGCGTGAAGGGCCAGCCCCTGCCGCCCTGGGCCGCAGAGCTGGACATCGCCAGCTGGGGCCAGTTCTTCCTCAAGTACGTGGTCTCGCATCCGGCAGTGACCTGCGCCATTCCGGGCATGACCCAGCTCGCGAACCTCGAGGACAACCTGGGCGCCGCGCGCGGCAGGCTGCCCGACGCCGCCCAGCGGCAACGCATGGAGGACTTCTGGGACGCGCTCGCCGGGCCGCCCGGCAGCGTCTGAGCCCCCGCCACACGGTCCAGCCCGAAACATGGATTCACTCTCGCAGTTCGCGCTCGGTGCCGGCGTCGGCGTGGCCGTCATGGGGCGTCGGACCCGGGTGTGGAAGGCGGCGCTGTGGGGCGGCCTCTGGGGCACGGTCCCGGACCTCGATGCGCTGATCGACCACGGCGACCCGATCCGCAACATGACGTTCCATCGCGGCGCGAGTCACTCGCTGCTCTACCTCACGCTGCTCGCGCCGCTGCTCGCCCGCCTGACCGCGCGCATCCACGCCGAGGACGCGCACTGGCGACGCTGGTGGCTGGCGTGCTGGCTGGCGCTGTTCACGCACCCGCTGCTGGACACGATGACAATCTACGGCACCCAGCTGCTGCAGCCCTTCACCGCGCACCCTTTCGGGATCGGCAGCGTGTTCATCATCGATCCTCTCTACACCCTGCCGCTGCTGCTCGGGCTGATCGCCACCGGGCTGGACCGCGGCAGCGGACGCCTGCGCTGGAATGCCCTGGGGGTGGTTCTCTCGACTGCCTATCTGGGCTGGAGCATGGCCGCGCAGTCCTGGACGACGCGGCTCGCCGAGCGGGAACTGCGCGCCCAGGGCATCAGTTTCGAGCGGGTGCTGGCGACGCCGACCGCCTTCAACACGGTGCTGTGGCGCATCGTGGCCATGGAGCCCGGCGGCGGCGCGTACCACGAAGGTTTCCACTCGCTGCTGGACGCCCCGGGCCCGCTGCGCTTCGATCGCTTCACCAGCGATCGCCGGCTGTACGAACAGCTGCGGGGCAACTGGGGACTGGAGCGCATCGCCTGGTTCAGCCACGGGTTCTTCAAGGTGGCGCGCGACGGCGACTTCGCCACCATCGCCGACCTGCGCATGGGCCAGGAGCCCGGGTACAGCTTCAGGTTCCGCGTCGCCGAGTGGCACCCGAACCCGGGCTGGGCAGAGGCGCCCTACGCGGACGTGGGCGGACGCGGCGACCGGGCCGCGCTGCTGGCCTGGCTCTGGCCACGCCTCAAAGGCTCGGGCCTGCCGCCGCCGCGCACGCCGTAACGACGGCGCGGCGGCGCAAGCCTCACTCGCCGGCGGGCGGCACTTCCGCCGGCAACACCGGCGCCACTTCGGCGCTGCCGAGCGGCGCTGCTGCCGCTGCAGGTGCCGGTGCCGGCTTGCGGCGCGGCGCGGCCTTTTTCTTCTTCGGTGCAGCCTTGACGGGCGCGGGCCGCGGCTTCGGTGCAGCCTTCTTCTTTGCTGCGACCTTCTTTGCCACGACCTTCTTTGCGGCGGCCTTCTTCGCGACGGCCGGCTTCGGCGCGGCCTTCTTCACGGTCTTCTTCTTGGTCTTCTTCGCAGTGGCCGGCTTCTTCGCCTCGGACTTCGACGTGGTGCGCAGGTCGGCTGCATGCGCGCGCGCGTACGACTGGATGTCCTTGAATTTGCCGTTCTTGTCACGAACGGCATAGAGCTTCTTGCCGCTGCGGCTTCTCAGGACGGTGCGCTTCGACTTCTTCTTGATAGCCATCGACTCCCTCCCCTTGACAGTTGACTGACGCTACGCCCGCGCCTGCCTGCGGTCAACGCCCGCGCCTGCGCACGCCAGTTCCGGGCGGGCTTCGTATACATTGCAGCGTTCCCGGGGAGTGCGGATGACATGGAAAGACGCAAGCTGATCATCGACTGCGATCCAGGCGTGGACGACGCCGTCGCGCTGTTCCTCGCGTTCGCCGCGCGCGACGCACTCGACCTGCTCGGCATCACCACCGTCGGCGGCAACGTGGCGGCGCCACTGACGGCGCGCAACGCGCGGCTGGTCCGGGAAATCGCCGGTCGCGAGGATGTCCCGGTGTTCGCGGGCTGCCCCCGCCCGATGTCGCGCGCACCGGTGGAAGCCGGGCACTTCCACGGCGAGTCGGGACTGGGCGCGCTGACCGTGCACGAGCCGGCGGCGGCCGCCGCTGCGGAGCACGCCGTCGAGTTCCTGGTGCGCACGCTGCGGGAGGCCCCGGTCGGTGCGATCACGCTCGCCGTCACCGGACCCATGACCAATGTGGCCACGGCGCTCACCATCGCGCCACACCTGGCCGGGCGCCTGCGCGAAATCGTGGTGATGGGCGGGGCGCGCAGCGAGGGCGGCAACATCACCGCCTCCGCCGAGTACAACATCCACGCCGATCCGCACGCCGCGCAGCTCGTGTTCGCCGCCGGCTGCCCGGTGGTCGCGCTGGGCCTGGACCTGACCCACCAGGTGCGCTCGATCCCGCGCCGCATCGATGCCATCCGCGCGATCGGCAGCCCCGCCGCGCAGGCCGTCGCGAGCCTGCTCGAGTTCTCGAGCCGCCTGCCGGCGCACGCGCCGCGCGAGCACGGCGCCCCGCTGCATGACCCCTGCACGATCGCCTGGCTGCTGCAGCCGCAGCTGTTCGAGCTGCGACCCTGTCATCTCGAAGTCGAGACCGGCTCGCCCCTGACGCTGGGCCACACGGCCGTCGAGTTTCGCGCGCGGCCCGATGCGCCGATGCACGTGCGCTGGGGCGTAGGCGCGGACGGCGAAGGGGTGTTCGAGCTGCTGCGCAGCAGGCTGGCAGCGGCGGCGGAGGAGGTGGCGGTGACATGAGCCGGGCGCCACGCATCACCGTGGTCGGCTCGGTGAACCTGGACTTCGTCGCGCGCGGCGCGCGGCTGCCGGCACCGGGCGAGACCGTGACCGGCGCCACGCTCGCGCGCCATCCCGGAGGCAAGGGCGCCAACCAGGCGCTGGCCGCGCGGCGCCTGGGCGCCGAAGTCAGGCTGGTGGCGCGCGTCGGGCGCGACGCGCTGGCCGCCGAAGCCCTGCAGCTGCTGCACGCCGAGGGCGTCGACCTCGAGGATTGCCGTGAGGATCCGCAGGCCGCCACCGGCGTGGCGCTGATCGCCGTGTCGATACAGGGCGAGAACCAGATCGTCGTGGCCCCGGGCGCCAATGCCTGCCTGCGCGCCGCCCACCTGGACGCGGACGCCGCCTTCGCGACCGATGCGCTCATCTGCCAGCTGGAGGTCCCGGTCGACACCGTGCAGGCCGCTGCCCTCCGCCACCCGGGCTTCGTGTGCCTGAACCTTGCCCCGGCGCTCGACGTGCCGCCCGAACTGCTGCGGCGCGCCGACCTGCTGATCGTCAACGAGAGCGAGGCCGCGTACTACGGCATAGTGTTGAAACAGGCGGTGGCAGACAGCGGGGCGCTGCTGGCCATCACCCTCGGCGCACGCGGCGCGGAACTGTGGCGCGGCGGCCTGAGGATCGCCGAAGCGCGCCCGCCCGCCGTGCAGGTGGTCGACACCACGGGCGCCGGCGACTGCTTCGTCGCCGCGCTGACCGTCGCCCTGCTCGAGGGCCGTGCACCCGCGGACGCCCTGCGCTTCGCCTGCGTCGCCGGGGCGCTGGCGACGACGCGCGCGGGCGCGCAGCCGTCGCTGCCGTGGCGGGCCGAGGTTGACGGGGTGAAAACGCTGGGTTAAACGGTTCACTCCACCTGCGCACACGGATCGGCCCATGACCCAAAGCCACGACTGGATCCGCAGCCTGCCCAAGGCCGAGCTGCACCTGCACCTCGAGGGGACGCTCGAGCCAGAAATGGTGTTCGGGCTGGCCGCCCGCAACGGGGTGGCGCTGCCCTATGCGTCGGTGGAGCAGCTGCGCGCCGCTTATCGATTCACGCAGCTCGACGACTTCCTCGCCGTCTACTACCAGGGCATGTCCGTGCTCCTGACCGAGCGGGATTTCCACGAGCTCACGCTGGCCTACATGCGCCGCGCGGCCGCCGATGGCGTGCGCCATGCCGAAGTCTTCTTCGATCCGCAGGCGCACCTGCGCCGCGGTGTGCCGATGCAGGTCGTGATGCGCGGCATCGGCGCGGCACTCCGCGAGGCGCAGCGTGTCCTGGGGATCAGTTCCTGCCTCATCCTGTGCTTCCTGCGCGACTTGCCCGAGAGCGACGCGCTGGAGACGCTGCGGCTGGCCGAGCCCTACCTCGACGAAATCACCGCGGTGGGCCTGGACTCCGCCGAACTGCAGCATCCACCCGCCAAGTTCGAGCGGGTGTTCGCGGCGGCAAGGGCGCGCGGCCTGCGACTGGTCGCTCACGCCGGCGAGGAGGGGCCGCCGGCGTATGTACGCGAGGCGCTGGACCTGCTGTGCATCGACAGGCTCGACCACGGCAACCGCGCCATGGAGGACCCGGAACTGGTGGAGCGGCTGCGGGCGACAGGCATGACGCTCACCGTGTGTCCGCTGTCGAACCTCAGGCTCGGCGGCGTGCCGCACATGGCCAGCCACCCGCTGCGCCGCATGCTCGAGGCAGGCCTGCGGGTCACCGTGAACTCCGACGATCCGGCGTACTTCGGCGGTTACGTGCACGAGAACTTCGTGCAGGCGGTCGAGCATCTTGCGCTCGCGCCGGCGCAGGTAGTGGCGCTGGCGCGCAACAGCTTCGAGGGCTCGTTCCTCCCGCAGCACCAGATCGACGCCCACCTGCTGGACGTCGACCGCGCAGCCATCGCCGCGGGCCTGCCGCCCTGACTCCAGCAGCGCGCGTCCGCGCTTGATTCGGCCGCAGCACCGCCGTATAAAGCCATGAATTCTTCAATGAAACGTTTCATTTTCATGACAATCCGTACCCGCCAGACCTGACTGCGCGGGAGGGTTGCCCGACACAGCGAGGACGCCCGACCATGTCGAACCGCAAGAGCACCGCCGTCATCCTGACCGCAGGCGCCAGCCTGCTCGCATCCCACCCCCTGCTCCACGCAGCGGAGCCCGGCGCCGCCGAAAGCCTCACCGAAGTCGTCGTGATGGCCCGCAAGCTGGGCGCGGGGTCGGCCCGCGCCACCTTCGTGATCGAGGCCGCCGACATCGAGCAGCGCCCGCTGGGTGCCGACATCACCCAGAGCCTGGCGCGGGCTCCCGGCGTCCAGGTCTCCACCGGCGACTCGCGCGGCGGCAGCTTTTCCTTCGAGCTTTACCTGCGCGGCCTGAACAAGGAACAGGTAGGACTGACCCTCGACGGCATCCCCACCGGCGACGCGCGCTTCAACGGTGGCTCGCCGCCGCAGCGTTTCATCGATTCGAGCAACATCAGCACCATCAAGGTGTCGCAGAGCGCGGGCGACATCGGAGCGCCCTCGCGCTTCGCGCTCGGTGGCTTCGTGGACTTCATCACCGACGATCCGCGACGCGAACGCGGGGCGACGCTCGAGGCCGGGGCGGGTTCGGACAGCTTCTATCGCGGCTACCTGCGCGTCGACAGCGGCGAAAGCGCGGGCGGCCTGTCGGCCATGGCCTCGTTCTCGCACCAGCAGAACGATGTCTGGGCGGGTCCGGACAGCCGCTCCTCGGAGCGCGACCATGCCGAGTTCAAGCTCGTGCAGCGCTGGGACAGCGGCTCTTTCATCAAGGCACGTGTCAGCTACAACGACCAGGCCGACAACGACTTCAACATCATCACCCTCGGCGAGTTCAATTCGGATCCGGACAACGACCGCGCGCTCGATGCGCTCACCGGCATCCCGGCACGCGATATCGACTTCGGCGGCGCCCTGGGCGGCACACGCGAAGACCTGATGGCCTACTTGAACGCGCGCTGGCAGGTGAACGACCGCCTGCAGCTGAACCTGAACCCCTACTACCAGACGCTTGATGGCGAGTCGTTCCGCTACCAGGATCGCCAGCGTCGCCTCACCGGCGGCAACCCGCGCGCGGTCACGGGCTACAACTCGACCGGCGGCGCGGTACGCCCTGCCGTCATCACGACCCGCAACAGCAACGTCGTCGGCGGACCCGCCGACATGCGCGTCACGCCGCGCGACCGCGACCGCTACGGCGTCACGGGCGAAGTGAGCTTCGGCGCGCCGGACTCGCGCCACACGCTGCGCGGCGGCTTCTGGTGGGAAGGCGGCGACTCCAGCGAATACCGCAACTTCTACCCCATCACCAGCTCGGCGCAGTCCATCGACTATGACCGCAACCTGCTGAACTTCGTGGAGTACGAGCGGGCCACCACGATCGAGACCCTGATGTTCTACGTCCAGGACTCGATCGCGCTGACCGACACGCTGCGGGCGGATCTCGGCGTCACCTGGTTCGATATCGGCTACGAGGCCACCTCGCCGCTGGAGTATTCCGCGAAGGTGGACTTCGCGCAGGATTCGGGCATCAACCCCAAACTCGGTCTGAGCTGGCAGGCGACCGAAGCCCTCGAGGTCTTCGGCGGCTACGCGCGCAACTTCGCGGGGATCCCCGAGGATGCGTTCCTGGGTTCAACCGCCGCGATCAACCCCGGCGACCTCGACCCCATCAAGACCGAGAACTTCGACGTCGGACTGCGCTACACGGGCGGCAACTTCGTGGTGTCCCTGCAGGGCTACTCGGTCAGGCTGGAGAACAACATCGGCATCGTGCCGCGCGACCCGACGGTCGTGGATCCCGAGGAGATCGTGCGCGGCAACGTCGCCACCCGTGCGGCCAACATCCAGGGCCTCGATACCCTGGGCGTGGAGTTAAGCGCCATCGCCGACTTCGACCGCGTCACCCTGTACGGCGCCTACTCGTACCAGGATGCCCGGCACGACGATCCGGCCGCCGGGAGCGTCGAGGCGCGCAACCTGGCCGCGGTGGGCGTGATCGCGGGCGAGCGCGTGCGCGACATCCCGGAACACACGTTCTACGGCGAACTGGGATTCAAGCTGTTTGCCAACACCAGCCTGCGCCTCACGGGCCGGTACGTCGGCGAACGCGTCGGCGGTCACATCGTGGCGCCGAACAGCTTCGCCCCGGTGGGCGTGGAATCGCTGCCGAGCTACTCGGTGTTCGGCGCAGGCCTCAGCCACGATTTCCAGACGGGCGGCAAGGTCGAGGAACTCAAGCTGCAGTTCAACATCGACAACCTGTTCGACGAGGAGTACCTCGGCGCAGTCACGAGCGCGACCGCTACACAGCCGGAGTTCGGCATCCTCAGCGGCCCGTCGGTGCGGACTCTGGATCGCTACTTCATCGGGGCACCGCGCACGATGACGCTGTCGCTCCGGGCACGCTTCTAGGGCGCGGGCGCCCGCCGCGAGGCGGGCTGTTCCGCCTCGAGCACCAGCAGCGTCGTGGCGATGCCCTCGAGGAAGTTGTTGTCGCTGGCGAGCACGAGCGAGCGCCGCCCGGCAGCGAACGGCGGGCCCCAGGACATGGCCTCGAAGTTCGCAGCCTCCGGCGCCGCCAGACCTTCGAGATCGAGCAGCAGGGTCTTGCGCACCGGGCTCCAGGGCTGGCCTGGCAGGGCGACGATCGAAGCCACATCGGTGGCGCCGTCGAGCTCGGCGCAATAGAGCCGCGAGCGAAAGCGAAAGCCGCCTGCGGCGTCCCGGATGCCGGACCGCTCGAGTACCAGAAGCTGTCCGGCGTCGAGGCCGCCAAGGATCTCGCTGATTCCGTTGTCCGAAGACTCTCCGGGCGCATGCCCGGGTGCAGGGTCGGCGAGGTAGACGTACTGAGAGTGCCCACCGGTCTGCAGGTCGAGCCGCGTCAGTCGCAGGGCTGCGCCCGCACCGGGAACAGGCGGCCGGCCATCCTGCAGCAGCGGTGCCTCGAGCGCGATCCACAGCACCCGCGAGTGCGGGTCGAGGGCCAGCCCCTCGATCGAGCGGTTGGACAGTGGCCCCGAAACCGAACCCGGCAGCAGCGAGGACGGCAGCGACACGGTGCCGCGCAGGCGGCCATCGAGCGCGTGGCGCTGGATCGCGGGTCCGGCGTTGCGCGCCTCATCGCCCTCGCTGGCCACCAGCAGCTCGCGGCGCTGCGGATCGAGCCGCAGCGACTCGGCGTCCAGCACCCTGCCGGGACCGGCGGGTCCCGCCACTGCGAGGCGGCGCGACTCGCGCCAGCGCGCGCGGCGCAGGCCGAGCCGGTCCAGCGCGAGTTCCGCGACAAAGAACCGCGGCGGGCGATCGACGGCGCGATCGTCAGTGACCAGATACCAGCGGCGCCGCGCCGCGTCGTAGTCGATGCCGGAGATACCGCCGAAGAGTTCCCCGCCGACCCGCGTGCCGGCGGGCACGCTCGCGGATCCCAGGGCACGCAGTTCGACCCCGCAGGCGCCCGGCGCGGCGAGCGCAGGCCAGGCCACCTGCATAACGCAGGCCAGGCCGACGAACCCGGCCACCCGCGCGCGCCGTGGCCGCAGCGTGCACCGGCCCTGGGACCTAGGGTGGGGTAGCGCGGGCGCGGGCATGGACATGGCCACGGGTTGCACCGTGGGAGCGGATCGCCTCGCTGTAGAGTTCCAGCAGCGCCTGCGCATCGACGCCGTGACAGGCCTGCTGCGGCGGCACGTGATCCCAGTCGCCCGCCGGGAACCGGCTGCCCGCGGGCTGCTGGATGGTCTGGCCGATCGCAATGCCCTCGGTCACGACGCGCACCGGACCGCGATGCACCGCGAAAAGTCCGGGCTCCAGCAGGAACGCGGCAGCCGCGACATCGTGCAGGCAGCAGCCGTCGAGCCCGTCGTATTCACGGTAGATCGATTCATAGCCGCGTGAGATATCCCACAGGAACCGGCCGGCCTCCCCACCCTGCTCGGCGAGGCGCCGCGCCTGCTCCTGCGGCAGCACGCAGTGCGAGGTGACATCGAGTCCCACCAGGGTGACCGGCCAGGCCGCCGCGAGCACCTCGTCGGCCGCGTCAGGATCGTTGCGCACGTTGGCCTCGGCCACCGGCGACACATTGCCCCGCCGCCCGCTCCAGCCGAAGGCGCCGCCCATCACCACCACGCGCTCGACCAGGTGCGCAATGCCGGGATCATGGCGCAGCGCCAGCGCGAGATTGGTCAGCGGCCCGAGCGCGAGCACGCTGATGGCCCCCGGCTGGGCGCGGATCAGCTCGACCATGTGCTCGTGCGCGGGCCTGCCGGCGGCACCAGGCCCCGCGCCGGGCAGCGCCGCGGCATCGCCGAGGCCGTCCCCGCCATGCACGTGCACCGGACTCGGACGCCGCGGTATGCGCAGCGGCTGTGCCGCGCCTGCATGCACCGGAGCGTCGATGCCGAAACGCTCGGCCAGATACCGCGCGTTGCGCGTCGTGACATCGACCGCGGCGTTTCCGAACACGCTCGTGATGGCGGCAATGCGCGTGCGCGGCATGGCCTGCAGGAACAGCAGCGCCATCGCATCGTCGATCCCGGGATCGGTGTCGACGATCAACTGTCGCACCGCCTCATCCATAGACGGCACGGCACACTGCTGCGCACTTCCCGAGGTCGAACAAGCCGTCGGTGCGGACGCCGGATTCCATGTCGATCCAGTACGCGGCGCCCGGCGGGGCGGCGATGAGCTCGAGCGTCTCGCGGACGTTGTCCGCGTTGATGCCGCCCGAAAAGCCGCAGAACGGCCCCGCTGCCGGCAGCGCGGGCCACATCGCGGGACGCGAACCGCGGCCGAATGACACATCGAACAGCCAGTCCACGCGCGGGTCGTCCGGGAACGAGGACAGACACTGCAGCACCGTGCGCAAGCCGTGCTGCTGGCCGAAACGGCTCACCGCGCCCACCTGCTGATCGTCGCTGCCGTGGAAACCGTGGTTGACCTGCAGGCGGGTGAAACCGACGAGCCCGGGCATCGCAGCGCCGCGACCTGCGGCGATCGCCTGGGCCGCGCGCCCGCAGACATGGGCCGCCCAGCGCAGCGGCGTGCCCTCGAGCAATGCAGCGCGCGTGGGGGCGTCCGGAAACAGCGGATCCGGTGGCCGCTGGTCGTCGATCAGGATGCCCCATTCGATCGGGTAGCGTGCCGCGAGCTCCGCCAGCCCGGGCCGCAGTGCGGCGCGGTCCACGCCCGTGAACGCAATGAAGGATGGCGGCTGGAAGCGCATGCGGTCAGGCCTCAGGAAAACAGTGAGGAAAGCATGCCCACGATCGTGCCGGTCATGCAGGTGGTGAGCGTGGCCGCCACCAGCGCCTTCGGCCCGAGCTGGACCACCTCGGCAGACTTCTCGGGCGCCATCGTGCCCAGCGCGCCGATCAGGATCGCCACGCTGCCGAGGTTGCCGAAACTGCAGAGCGCAAAGGTGACGATCAGCAGGCCCTTGGGGCTGAGCGTGCCGGGCTCGAGCGCAAGCAGCTGGCTGTAGGCCACCACTTCATTGATCGCGACCTTGGTGCCGAGCAGCGAGCCCACCGCCTGCAGATCGGTCATGGGTACGCCCATCAGCCAGGCCAGCGGCGCGAACAGCACGCCGAAGACGGCCCCCAGCGTGAGCGGCGTGCCGGAATGCGGCAGCAGTCCGAGGCACTGGTCCACCAGCGCGATCAGGCCGACGAACACGATCAGCAGCGCCGCGATGGCCGCGGCCATGCGGATCGCCACGAAGGTGCCGTGCGAGATCGCATCGAGGCTGCTGCGGTAGGGGTTCTCCAGCGTGAGAGGCGCGTGGGCGGCGGCGGCCGGGCTGGGGACGATCGCACGCGCGAGGCAGATGGCCATTGGCGTGCTGATCAGCGAGGCGATCAGCAGTTGCGTGAAGGCGCCGGGCACGATCGGCGCCAGCATCGCGCCCAGCAGGATCATCATCGAACCGGCGATCACCGACATGCCATCCACCATGATGATGAAGATCTCGCCGCGGCTCAGCCGCGCCAGCAACGGCCGCACCAGCATCGGGGCCTCGATCATGCCGAGGAAAATGCAGGAAGAAGTCGACACACCGACCGGGCCGCTGACGCCGAACAGCCGGCCGAACAGCCAGGCCGCGCCGCGCACGATCACGCGCAGGATGCCCCAGTGCCAGAACAGCGCCGCCAGCGCGCTCACCAGAAGCACCGCAGGCAGCGCCTGGAACGCGAAAATGAGACTGCTCGCGGCGCCCGAGGGATTCGGTGCGAAGGGCTGGGGACCGCCGCTCAGATAGCCGAACACGAAACCGGCACCGATGAGCGCGGAGGACTGCACGCGGTCCACCGCGTGCGCGACCAAGCCGAAGAACGCGGTCACGGCGGGGATCTGGGTCAGCAGCACTGCCAGCCCCACCTGCCAGGCCAGCCCCAGCGCCACTGTGCGCACCGGAAAGTCGCGCCGGCTCTCAGAGAGGGCCCAGGCAATGGCGATGAACGCTCCGATCCCGAGGAGCCCTCGCAACAGTTCGCCGACATCCATGGAAACCCCCGGGAGCACTGGTCGGACACGATACTGAAACGTTTCACCCTGTCAACCGGACCCGCAGCCCGGAGCGCCGCTTGATAAACCCCCGACCCGCCAGCACGATGCTGCCAGTTTCACCCGGACAGTCACCATGCGCCGCAAACCAGGCAAGAAGACGGCGGCGGCGCCGTCGAAGCGCGCCACGCTCAAGGAAGTCGCCAAGGCCGCCGGAGTATCGCTGGCCAGCGCGTCCTACGCGATCAACGGCACCGGGTCGCTGGGCGACGCGACGCGGCAGCACATCCTGGAGGTCGCCGGCCAGCTGGGTTACCGACAGAACCTGGCCGCCCGCGCCACCCGCACCGGCAAGACCGGGACGCTCGGCCTCGTGCTGCCGGACCTGACGAACCCGTTCTTCCCGACGCTCGCGCAGTCGGTCATCCAGACCGCACGACAGCGCGCCTACAGTGTGTTCGTGACCGACACAGAGGGCTCGGAGGAACTCGAGGTGCAGTCGCTGCGGCTGCTGGTCGAACACGGGGTGGACGGCATCGTGTGGTTCCCGATCGGCGACCGCAACACTGCAGGCTCGCTGATCGCCGGAGTACCCACCGTCATCATCGATCGCAGCATCCCGGGCTTCGAATCGATCCAGGCGGACTACGCAGGCGGCGGGCGGCTCGCCGCCGAGCACCTGATCGAAGCCGGCCACACTTCGATCGGCGTGATCTCGGGGCCTACCGACACCCTCAGCATGCGACAGCGCTGCGAATCGGCCATCGCGCATATCCGTCAGCATGCCCGCCTCGCGTTCCATGTGAGCAACGCGTTCTCGGTCGATCTCGAGCCGAAGGTCAAGGAAGCGATCCGTTCACGCGAAGCGACCGCCGTGTTTGCGGGCGCCGACCTGATCGCACTCGGCGTGATGCACTACGCGCGCTCGATACGCCTCGAGGTCCCCGCCCAGCTCTCGGTGATCGGCTTCGATGACATGCCCTGGGCAGCGATGAGTTCACCGCCGCTCACGACCATCGACATGCCGCTCGGCGACATGGCGGCCGAGGCGGTGGGTGCGCTGCTGCGCCGCACCGAGGAACCGGGTGAGTCGAGGCGCAGGATCGTTTTCGACACGACCCTGGTCGAGCGGGCCTCCGTGCGTCGCCTGACGCGTCGCTAGGGCCGCGCGGCCGCCGCGGGCACGCCGCGCACGCCGCGCAGCGCCGGCACGGCGCCGGGGCGTGGCGGCGCGGGTATCGACGCGAGATAGACCTGGATGGCGGCGATCTCGGCGTCGGCGAGGATGCTCGCCGGATACGCGGGCATCAGCCGCGTGCCGTTCCGCAGGAACGGCAGCAGTGCCTCGAGGGGCCAGGCATCGGGCGCGAGGCGCGGCCCTGCCGCCCCGCCCTGCCCCACGGTGCCGTGACACTGGTAGCAGCCGACCTGCATGAACAGGCGGCGACCCTCGGCAGGCGCGGGCTGCGCCCCGGCGGCCACCGCAGCCGGCATCGAGACGGCGCCGCCGCACAGCGCGAGCAGCAGGACGAGACGGAATCTCAGGGACATCGCCAGATCCTCAGCGGGGTTGAGTGACCACGTCGAGCAGCGCCGGCTCGCCGCGCTTCACCACGGCCACGGCGCGCCGGAGCGCACCGGCGAGCTCGCGCGGATCGGTGATCGGCCCTTCAGCCCACATGCCCATGGACTTCGCGAGCATCGCGTAGTCGATCGGCGGATCGTCGATGCGGTTGCCGATCCAGGCGCGGTCGATGCCGCGCTGGCGCCGGTTTGCCATGCGCTGCAGGTGCATGACTTCCTGGTGATACGCGCGGTTGTTGTGCATCACGCTCAGCAGCGGGATGCGATGGTGCACGGCGGTCCAGATCGCGCCCGGTGCGTACATGAGGTCGCCGTCGCACTGGATGTTGACCGACAAGCGTCCGTGCGCGCGGTGGGCGAGCGCGGCGCCCACCGCCGCCGGCAGCCCGTAGCCGACGCCGGCGCCGCCGGCGTGGCCGATGAACTGGTAGTGCGCATCGAAGTCCCACATGCGGTGCGGCCAGCCCGAGAGCCAGGCGTCGGCACTGACCAGGGCCCAGTCCTCGGCCTTGATCGCCTGCCAGATCTCGGCGCTGAGCCGAGCGGTGGAGATCGGGCTCGCGTCCCAGCCGAGCGTGGCGTTCTCGAGCGCAGCCGCCTGCGCCTC
>CAJACZ010000111.1 GCA_903938365.1 uncultured Pseudomonadota bacterium
ATGACGGCGATGCGGTCGAGGCCGACCACCTTGCCGCTGTCGCGGATCTCGCGCATGCGCGCGTTCAGGAATTCGGCCGAGTCGAGCAGGTCGGAGCGCTCTTCGTGCGGGCAGGCCACGAAAAATTCCTTCTCGAGGATCCGGACGCTCAGCCGGGTGACCTCACGCTCGTCGGCGCTCACGTCCCGTGCTCCAGCATCTTGAGCCGGCCGATCATGGCTTCGACCCGGGTGCGGACCTGTTCGTTCTTCTGCAGCAGGCTGGCGCGCTCGGTCGAGAGGCTGTCCTGACGGGAGCGCAGCGCACGGTTTTCTTCCTTGAGGCCCTGCAGGGCGGCCAGCAGGTCCTCGACCTGCTTCTCGAGTCGCTTGAGGTCGAGCTCGAGGGTGCTCTTCTGAGTGTCTGTCATGTGGAAAAATATAGAGCTACGGTCCCCCGGGATCAATGAAAAACACGTCCCTGAGGCATAATCTCCCCATGTCCGAGCTGGAATATCACCAAATCGAGCGCCTGCTGGCTGACTCGCGCGCCCTGACCGACGTCTCCGAGGCCCATGGCACCCTCGCCGGGGCCCTGTGCTCCGCCGCGGAGTACCGTTTCGAGGACTGGCTGCGCGAGATCTACGCCGAAGGAAACCCCACGGAAGACGCCCGCGAGCCCCTGCTGGCCGTGTTCGAGGGCACGCGCCGGGCGCTCGATGCGGGCCAGATGCAGTTCATCGCGCTGCTGCCCGGGGACGATGTGCCCATCGCCGAGCGTGCCGAAGCCCTGGGCCAGTGGTGCCAGGGGTTCCTGTACGGACTCGGTACCCAGCCCATCCCCGATCCTGACTCCCTGCCGCCGGAAATCGGCGAGATCGTCCGCGACCTTACTTCGATGACCCAGGTCGCGGTGGACCCGGCCGAATCGGACGAATCCAACGAAGAGGCCTACACCGAACTGGTCGAATTCGTGCGGGTGGGCGCGCAGCTGCTGTTCGATGAGTTCGCGCCCTACCGGACCGTGCCCGAAGCGTCGGTTCCCCGTTCACCCCTGCACTGAAGCGCATGCCTGCCGTCAAGCCGATTTCCCGCGACGAGTTTGCCCGCCGCCGCCGCCAGCTGATGAAGGCCATGGGACGCGACTCGATCGCGATCCTGCCCGCAGCTCCCGTCCGGGTGCGCAACAACGATGTCGAATACGCCTTCCGGCAGGACAGCGACTTCCAGTACCTGACGGGGTTCCGCGAGCCCGAGTCAGTCTCGGTGTTCGTGCCGGGACGCGAGCAGGGCGAGTACGTGCTGTTCGTCCGGGATCGCGACCCGGTGCGCGAGACCTGGGATGGGCGGCGTGCCGGGCCCGAGGGTGCCGTGAGCGACTTCGGGGCAGACTGCGCCTTTCCCATTGCCGACATCGACGAGATCCTCCCCGGCCTGATGGAGAACCGCGCCAAGGTGTTCTACACCGTCGGGGCGGATCGTGATTTCGACCAGCGGGTGGTGGGCTGGGTAAACGGCCTGCGGGCCTCGGCGCGCCATGGTCGTCACCCGCCGCACGAGATCGTCGCGCTCGAACACGTCCTGCACGACATGCGGCTGTACAAGAGCCGTGCCGAAATCGAGCTCATGCGCGAGTCCGCCCGCATCGCGGCGCGGGCGCACGTGCGCGCGATGCGGTTCTGCCGGCCGGGGCTGCATGAATACCAGGTGATGGCGGAGATCCTCCACGAGTTCATGCGCTCGCGCGCCGACATCTCCTACCAGCCCATCGTGGGTGGCGGCGAGAACGGCTGCATCCTCCACTACACCGAGAACTCCGCCGTGCTCAACGACGGCGAGCTCCTGCTGATCGACGCCGGCTGCGAGTACGAGTACTACGCCTCGGACATCACGCGGACCTTCCCCATCAACGGCCGGTTCACGCCCGAGCAGCGGGCCCTCTACGAGGTCGTGCTCGAGGCCAACCTCGCGGCAATCGCCGCCGTGAAGCCCGGGCACCACTGGAACCAGCCCCATGAGGCCGCGGTGCACGCACTCACGGCGGGCATGGTCCGGCTGGGCCTCCTGAAGGGCAAGGTGGCGGCGCTCGTCAAGGCCGAGGCCTATCGCGACTTCTACATGCACCGGACCGGCCACTGGCTCGGCATGGACGTGCACGACGTGGGCGACTACAAGGTGGGTGACGTGTGGCGCGTGCTCGAACCCGGCATGGTGCTGACGATCGAGCCGGGCCTGTATATCCCGCCCCGCTGCCGCAGCGTCCCCAAGCGCTTCCGCGGCCTGGGTATCCGTATCGAGGACGATGTGCTCGTGACCCGCGACGGTCGTTCGGTGCTGACCGCCGATGTCCCCAAACAACCGGACGAACTCGAAGCCCTGATGGCCGTCGCATGAGCGAGGTCGACCTCGCCATCGTCGGCGGCGGCCTGGTCGGTGCGAGCCTGGCGATCGCGCTGCGGCCCACGGGGCTGCGCGTCGCACTGGTCGAGGGCGTGGCTCCCGACGCGTCGCTGCAGCCCAGCTTCGACGATCGCACCACCGCGCTGGGCAATGGCACGCGTCGCACCTTCGAGGCGCTCGGGCTCTGGCAGGCCATCGCGCCGCATGCGGCGCCGATCCGCGCCATCCACGTCTCCGACGCGGGACGTTTCGGCTTCGCACGGCTCGAGGCCGGCGCAGAGGGCATCGAGGCTTTCGGCTACGTGGTGACGAACCGCGCCCTCGGCGCGGTGCTGCGCGCGGCGCTCGCCGATCTGCCGGCGCTCGACCTGCGCATGCCCGCCCGGGTCGAGCGCGTCGAGATCGGCGCCGAGCGCGTCGAGCTCCACCTGGCCGGGGCGGCTGATCCGCTGCGGGCGCGCCTGGTCGTGGCCGCCGACGGTGCCCACTCGCTGGTGCGCCAGTCTGCCGGCTTGCCCGCGGCGGTCGAGGACTACGGCCAGGTGGCGATCGTCGCGCACGTCGCAGCGGCGCGGCGCAGCGACGGAACCGCCTACGAGCGCTTCACCCCGACCGGTCCGCTGGCCGTGCTGCCGCTCCATGACGGGCATTTCGGCATCGTCTGGACGCTGGAGCCGGCCGACGCAGAGCGTGTCATGGCGCTCCCCGACGCTGAGTACCTGGCCGAACTGCAGCAGTGTTTCGGCTGGCGCGTCGGCCGCCTGCTGCGGGTCGGCCGTCGCAACGCCTATCCGCTGCGCCTGACGCGCGCGGGGCAGGTGGCGGGCGCGCGTTCCGTGCTCGTGGGCAACGCGGCGCAGGCGCTGCATCCGGTGGCCGGGCAGGGTTTCAACCTCGGGCTGCGCGACGTCGCGACGCTGGCCGAACTGCTGGCCGAGCGCGCCGGAAAACCCGGTTTCGATGCCGGAGCGCCCGAACTGCTCGCGGCGTTCGCGGCGCGGCGCACGGCGGACCGCGACGGCGTCACGCGCTTCACCGATGGTCTGGTCAAGCTGTTCGGCGACGGCCGCCCCGGCGTGGGCGCCGCGCGCGACCTGGGCCTGCTGCTGTTCGACCTGTCGCCGACGGCCAAGGCCGCCCTGTCGCGGCTCAGCTGGGGCTTCGCGGGCCGCACCCCCCGGCTGGCGCGCGGACTCGCGCTCGTCCCATGAGCTTCGATGTCGCGATCGTCGGCAGCGGTCCGGTCGGTGCGACGCTGGCCGCGCTGCTGGCGCGTGATCCGCGGTCGCGTGGCGCCCGCGTGCTGCTGCTCGACCGTGAACTGCCGGCGGCCGCTCCGCAGGCCACCGACCTGCGGGTCTTCGCCCTGTCGCGGGCCAGCGAACGCGTGCTGGACGCAGCCGGGGCCTGGGCTGCGCTCGCCGCGAGTCCCGGCGCGCTGGGTGCCTATGAGCGGATGCACGTGTGGCCCGAGCGGGGCGCGCCGCGTTCCGCCGGTGCGCTCACGTTCGACGCGGCAACCCTGTCCGAGCCCAACATCGGCTACATCGTCGAGAACGCCCGCCTGCAGTGGGCCGCGCTCCAGGCGTTCGTCGCCGCGGGTGGCGTGGTGCAGTCGGCGGAGCTGCGCGGACTGCATTTCGGCCCTTCCGGCGTCACGCTCGACACGAGCGCCGGACCGCGCGAGGCCCGGCTGGTGGTGGGCGCCGACGGCGCGCGTTCCGCCGTGCGGCGCCTTGCGGGCCTCGGCGCGGAGGTGCAGGACTATGGACAGCTGGCCGTGGTCGCCAACCTGTCCGCCCAGCATCCGCACGAACAGACAGCCTGGCAGCGTTTTCTGGGCGAGGGCACCCTCGCGCTGCTGCCGCTGGCCAGTGGCGAGTGTTCGCTGGTGTGGTCCGTGCCGCAGGCGCAGGCGCGTCGACTGCTGGCACTCGAGCCGGCGGCGTTCGAGGCCGAACTCACGGCTGCCAGCGGTGGCGTGCTGGGCGAGCTGACCCTGCGCAGCGCGCGCGCCGCCTTCCCGTTGCGGCGTGTCGAGGTGCCGCGCTATGCCATCGAGCGCTGCGTGCTGGTCGGGGATGCCGCGCACATGGTGCACCCGCTGGCAGGGCAGGGCGTGAACCTCGGCCTGCTCGACGCCGCAGCGCTCGCCGAGGTGCTGGCGGTGGCCCGGCGGGAGCGTGAGGATCCCGGGGCGCTGCGCACGCTGCGGCGTTATGAGCGCTGGCGCAAGGGCGAGAACGCGCTGATGGGACGTGCCTTCGACCTGATGAACCGCTTCCTGGCCTTTGGCCGTGACACGACCGGTGGGCTCGCCCAGCGCGGCCTCGGCTGGGTCGACCGCAGCATGCTGCTCAAGCGCCTGTTCATGGAGCGCGCGCTCGGCCTCGCCGGAGACCTGCCGCGCATCGCCCGGCGCGGCTGAGGGCGCCGCCGGGCGACCCTGCGTTCAGCCGTTGCCGATGCGGTCGAGTTTCGCGGCGCAGATGAAATCGTTGATCGACAGCCCGCCGATCGCGTGGGTCGAGTACTTCAGCCGGCAGTAGTCATAGCCCACCTCGAGATCCGGATGATGGTCCTCGAGGTTGGCGACGTGCGCGAGCGCGTTGACGAAGCTCATGGTCCGGTAGAAGTCCTTGAAGCGGTAGTCCCGCAGCAGCATGCGATGATCCGCGGACAGCCTCCAGCCCGGCTCGAGCCGCGCCAGTTGCGCGGCGCATTCGGCGGGGTCCAGGGGCGGCACGCCGCCCTCGCAGGGCGCGCATCTGCGATCGGCCAGCGCTTCGCTCATGGTGTCTCTCCCGTGGGCTGGGCGCCGCGCGGCGGATAGCTGCGGGCCACGTAGCGTTCCACCAGTTCCTGGAACTCCTGGGCGATCCGCTCGCCCTTCAGCGTCACGGTCTTCGCGCCGTCCTCGTACACGGGGGCGACGGGTCGCTCGCCGGTGCCGGGCAGGCTGATGCCGATGTTGGCGTGCTTGCTCTCGCCCGGCCCGTTGACGACACAGCCCATGACCGCCACGTTCATGTCCTCGACGCCCACGTACAGGCGCCGCCATTCCGGCATGCGGTGGCGGATGTGCCCCTGGATCGACTGCGCCAGTTCCTGGAAGTAGGTGCTGGTCGTGCGGCCGCAGCCGGGGCAGGCGATCACCATCGGCGTGAACGAGCGCAGGCCCATGGTCTGCAGGATCTCCTGCGCGACGATCACTTCCTGGGTCCGGTCGCCACCGGGTTCGGGTGTCAGCGACACGCGGATCGTGTCGCCGATGCCCGCCTGCAGCAGCACGCCGATGCCGGCGGTGGAGGCCACGATGCCCTTGCTGCCCATGCCGGCCTCGGTGAGGCCGACATGCAGCGGGTAATCGCAGCGCGCCGCCAGGTCAGTGTAGATGGCGATCAGGTCCTGCACGCCGCTGACCTTGGCGGACAGCACGATGCCGTCGTGCGGCTGGCCGATCTCCTCGGCCCGGCGCGCGTTCTGCAGGCAGGATTCCACCACGGCGGAACGCATCACGGCATTGGCGCTGCGGGGCTGTGGCGAGGCGTTGTTCTCGTCCATCATGCGGGTCAGCAGCTCGGGGTCGAGGCTGCCCCAGTTCACGCCGATGCGGACCGGCTTGCGGTACTGGCAGGCGATCTCGATCATCTCGACGAACTGGGGGTCGCGCTTGCTGCCCCGGCCGACGTTGCCCGGGTTGATGCGGTACTTGGCCAGCGCTTCGGCGCAGGCGGGATGGGCGCGCAGCAGCTTGTGGCCGTTGAAATGGAAGTCGCCCACCAGCGGCACCGCGGTGCCGAGCTGCGCGAGCCGGTCGCGGATCAGGGGCACTGCGGCTGCCGCCTCGTCGCTGTTCACCGTGATGCGCACGAGTTCGGAGCCGGCGCGCGCCAGGGCGCGGACCTGCTGTGCGGTGCCCTCGACATCCGCGGTGTCGGTGTTGGTCATCGACTGGACGACGATCGGCGCGCCGCCGCCCACCCGGACCTTGCCGCCGACCGTCGAGCCGACGCTCTGCCGGCGCGGCATCATCGTGCCGCCCCGGTGGTGCTGACCCACTGCTGCATGTGCGTCTCGAGCACGTCGAGGGGCACCGCGCCGGTGGACAGCAGGGCATCGTGGAAGTCCCGCACGTCGAAACGGCTGCCCAGCGCCTGTGCGGCGCGGGCACGCAGTTCGAGGATGCGCAGCTGCCCGATCTTGTAGGCGAGCGCCTGGCCGGGCCAGGAGATGTAGCGATCTATTTCGTTCACGATGTCCGCCTCGGTCTTCGCCGCGTTGTCCTTGAAGAAGTCGATGGCCTGCTGCCGGCTCCAGCCCTTGGCGTGCATGCCCGTGTCGACGACGAGCCGCACGGCGCGCCACATGTCGTAGGTGAGCTGGCCGAACTTCGAGTACGGGTCCTGGTACAGCCCGAGTTCCTCGCCGAGGCTCTCGGAGTACAGTGCCCAGCCCTCGACGTAGGCAGTGTAGCCCGCGTTGCGCCTGAACTTCGGGCGCGAGGCCTGCTCCATCGCCAGCGCGATCTGCAGGTGGTGGCCCGGCACGGCTTCATGCACCGAGAGCACTTCCATCTCGTACCTGGGGCGCACTTCCGGACGGAACAGGTTCACGTAGTAGAAACCCGGCCGAGAACCGTCGTTGGCGGGCGGCTGGTAATACGCGGTCGTGGTGTTGGGGGCGCTGGTGTCCGGGATCGGGCGCACGCCATAGGGGGTGCGCGGCAGCGTGCGGAACACCCGCGGCAGGTTGGGGTCGATGCGCCGGGTAATATCGATGTACCCCTGCAGCAGGGCCTTGCGGTCCGCATAGTAGAAGCGGGGATCGGTACGCAGGTGCGTGAAGAACTCCTGCAGGCTTCCCGCGAAGCCGACCTTCTGCTTGATCGCCAGCATCTCCGCACGGATGCGCGCCACCTCGGCAAGGCCGATCGCGTGGATGCGCTCCGCGTCGAGATCGCGCACGGTGGTGTGGAAGACGATGCGTTCCCGATAGTAGTCCGCGCCGCCCGGGGTGCCATCGATGCCGACGCTGGCGCGTGTGGCCGGCAGGTAGGCTTCGTTGAAGGCCTGCTGCAGCCGGCGGTAGGCGGGCAGCACCGCGCCTTCGATCGCGGCCTTGCCCGCGGCCGTGAGGCGCGCGCGCTCCGTCCCGGAGATCCCGTCCGGGAAGCGTTCAAAAGGCGCGAAGAACGGGCTCTGCGCGGCACTGTCCACGGCCTGCTGGGCAAGCTGCGCCGGGATGCGTTCCATGATCACGCGCGGCTGCGTGCGCCCCTCGCGGGCCGCGATGCGCAGCAGTTCGATGTGCTGGTCCACCAGCGACGCCACGCCGCGCAGCCGGCTGATCCAGTCCTCGTAGTCCCTGGTCGTCTGGAACGGCAGCAGTTCGGCGACCTCGTGCAGGGTCTGGATGCCGCCCTGGTGGTTGATCGCGTAGAGCCAGGGCTTGAACGGGTACTGCGCCAGGCGCTGCTCGTACTCGCGTGCGAAAAGGTCGTAGTCGAGCTGCTGTGCTGCCGCCAGCCCCTCGCGCGGGATCGCGCGCAGCGCCGCGAGCGTCTGGCGGTCCAGACCGTGCCGGCGCTCGATGGCCGGCAGGGACATGTCGGTCCAGCGGTCGTTGTAGCGCGTGTCGCCGATGTAGGTTGCGGCCAGCGGGTCTTCCTGCAGCTCGCGCTCCCAGGTGGCCTCGAACAGGCGTTCCAGAAGGCTGGAGGCCTCGTCAGGCGCGCTGGCAGCGCCGGCCCAGGCGGACCAGGAGAGGCAGCATGCCGCGACGGCAGCGCTCAGTGTTCTACGCATCGGATACCTCGATTGTCGGTTCGTGGCCGCGCTGCCCCGGCGTCTCCAGGGTCTGCACGTCGGCTTGGACCCGCGCGGCCCGGAGCTGCTATTATTAATCGGTTCGCGTAGTCAGACCTAGCCGGAGAGATTCGGCGCCCCGTAACCCGGGGCGCGGGACGCCGAAGGCGCAAGTTCCGCCCGGAAACGCTCAGGCAAAAGAACGGCAGGTCAAAGGCGAACTCTGGAGAGTGGCCCCCGCATCACGCGGCAGGTGCCCACCGAAGGGGAGCGGTCCGTCGCCATAGCGGCGGACCCGATCTCTCAGGTAGCAGGACAGAGGGGCGGCGAGGGCATCGGCTCTCGCCGCCCTATTTTTTTGGCCTTGCGGGGGGCCCGACTCTGATTCAGGAGGCTCGGGACCATGGGACGTCGTACACCACTTCATGACCTGCACGTCGCGCTCGGCGCGCGCATGGTCGACTTCGGCGGCTGGGACATGCCGGTCCACTATGGCTCCCAGATCGAGGAGCACCACCAGGTACGGCGTGCCGCAGGCGTGTTCGACGTCTCCCACATGTGCGTGGTGGACCTGCGCGGTGCCGGCGTCCGGCCCTTTCTTTCCCGTCTGCTGGCGAACGACGTGGGCCGGATCAGCCTGCCCGGCAAGGCGCTCTACAGTTGCCTGCTGAACGAGGCCGGCGGCGTCCTCGACGACCTCATCGCCTACCGGATGACCGAGTCCTGGTTCCGGCTGGTGGTGAACGCGGGTACCCGCGACAAGGACCTGGCGTGGATGCGCGACCGCGCCGCGGCCTGGGGTTCGGACCTCGCGATCACCGAGCGCAGCGAACTCGCCATGCTGGCGGTGCAGGGTCCCCGCGCCCGCGAGATCGTGGCGGGCCTGCTGGAACCGGCCGACGCGGTCGAAGCGCTGGCCCTCGAGCCTTTCTTCGGCCGTGAGTGCGGCGCCTGGTTCGTGGCGCGTACCGGTTATACCGGCGAGGATGGCTTCGAAATCGTGCTGCCGGCCGCCGAGGCCGAGCCCGCCTGGCGTGCTCTCAACGCCGCCGGCGTGGCCTCCTGCGGGCTCGGCGCGCGCGACACGCTGCGCCTCGAGGCGGGCATGAACCTCTACGGCAACGACATGGATGAATCGCGCAACCCGCTCGAATCGGGACTGGCCTGGACCGTCGCCTTCGAGCCTGCGGATCGCGATTTCGTGGGCCGTGCGGCGCTCGAGGCGATCCGCGCCGGGGGTGTGCCGCAGAAGCTGGTCGGCCTGCTGCTCGAAGAGCGTGGCGTCCTGCGCAGTCACCAGAAGGTCGTCGTCGCCGGGATCGGCGAGGGCGAGACCACCAGCGGCACTTTCTCGCCGACCCTGGAACGCTCGATCGCCTTCGCGCGCGTCCCGCGTGCCACGGGGGACCGGGTGCAGGTCGACATCCGCGGCCGGCTGCTGTCCGCCCGCGTGCTCAAACTGCCCTTCGTGCGTCGCGGACGCGTGCTGGTCGATCTCTGAGAATTCCCTTTAAAACACTCTGAAACCCCATTTCGCAGGAGTTTTCCCATGAGCCAGGTACCTTCCGACCTCAAGTACGCCAAGTCCCATGAATGGGTTCGCGCATTGCCCGACGGCACGGTCGAGATCGGGATCACCGACCACGCGCAGCATGCGCTGGGCGATCTCGTGTTCGTCGAAGTCCCCGAGGCGGGTCGCAGCCTCCAGGCGGGCGATGCCTGCGCCGTCGTCGAGTCCGTCAAGGCGGCCTCGGACGTCTACAGCCCCATCGCGGGCACGGTGCTCGAGGCCAACGCCGCGCTGGCCTCCGCCCCCGAGCTGATCAACCAGGACTGCTACGGCAAGGGCTGGCTCATGCGCGTGCAGCCTGCCGACGCGGGTGCGCTCGCCGCGCTGCTGCCGGCGGCCGATTACCAGACGCTGCTCGCGGCAGAGGGGGGCTGACCATGCCGTTCGTACCGCACACCGAGGCCGACGTCCGCGAGATGCTCGCGGCGATCGGCGCGCCCACGATCGAGGCGCTGTTCGACGAAATTCCGCCGCAGCTGCGCATCCAGGGCCTCGAAGGCATCCCCACCGCACTGAGCGAGATGGAGATCGGCCGGCTGATGAGCGAGCGGGCCCGGCAGGACGGCCGTCCGCTGTGCTTCATCGGCGCCGGCGCCTATGAGCACCACATCCCCTCTGCGGTGTGGGCGATCACCACCCGCGGCGAGTTCTACAGCGCCTACACGCCCTACCAGGCCGAGGCCAGCCAGGGCACGCTGCAGCTGATCTACGAATACCAGTCGATGATGGCGAGCCTGACCGGCATGGAGGTCTCCAACGCCTCGCTGTACGACGGTGGTTCCTCGGTCGCCGAGGCGGCGCTGATGGCCGTGCGCGCGCATCGCAAGTCGCGCAGCCTGCGCATCCTGATGCCGACGACCGTGCACCCGAACTACCGCAAGGTGTCGATCACCACCGCGGGCAACCAGGGGCTGCGTTTCGAGACCGTGCCCTACGCGCGCGATACCGGCTGCATCGATGCCGCCGCGCTGGCGGCCTTCGACGGCGAGGACATCACGGCGATGGTCATCCAGCAGCCGAACTTCTTCGGCAGGCTCGAGGATGTCGATGCGCTGACCGACTGGGCGCATGCGCGCGGCATCTTCGTGATCGCGGTGGTCAACCCCACCTCGCTGGCGATCCTCAAGCCGCCGGGCGAGTGGGGCACCAAGGGTGCCGACATCGTGGTGGGCGAGGGCCAGCCGCTCGGTGTGCCGCTCAGTTCGGGTGGCCCGTACTTCGGCTTCCTGACCACGCGCATGGAATACGTGCGCTCGATGCCCGGGCGCATCGTGGGCCGCACCCTCGACCTCGAGGGCCGCGAGGGCTTCACTCTCACGCTGCAGGCGCGGGAGCAGCACATCCGGCGCGGCAAGGCGACGTCCAACATCTGCACCAACCAGGGGCTGCTGATGACGGCCGCCACCATTTACATGACCCTGGTCGGTCCGGTGGGGCTGGCGCGCGTCGCGGAAGCCTCCGCGGCCCGCACCAGCGAACTCCTCGCGGCGCTCGGCCGCGTGCCCGGCGTGCGTCTCGCCTTCGACGGGCCGCGCTTCCACGAAGCGGTCATCTGCCTCGACCGACCGGTGGCCCCGGTGCTGCGGCAGATGGAGGCCGCGGGCGTGCTGGGTGGACTGGACCTGGCCGGCGACTATCCCGAACTCGGACCGGCGTTGCTGGTCTGCGCCACCGAGACCAAGACCAGCGCCGACATCGAGCGTTTCGCCACTGCGCTCGGTTCGGCCCTCAAGGCCGTGCGCGCCGCCTGAACGGCGCTGCCCCAAGGAGATCATCGACATGTCAGCACGACGCGAAAAACTGATTTTCGAACATTCCCGTCCGGGCCGCGGCGCCACGGCGCAGTGGCCCGGCCCGAACCCCGACGCGGCACCCTCGACGGTGCCTGCCGCGCTGCGCCGCCGCAGCGCGCCGCTGCTCCCCGAGGTGAGCGAACTCGAGGCGGTCCGGCACTTCACGCGGCTCTCGCAGCTCAATTTCTCCATCGACACGCATTTCTACCCACTCGGGTCGTGCACGATGAAATACAACCCCAAGGCCTGTAACCAGTACGCGATGCTGCCCGAGTTCCTCGGTCGCCATCCGCTGGCGCCGGATTCACAGGGGCAGGGATTCCTCACCTGCATGTTCGAGCTGCAGGAGATGCTCAAGGAAGTGACGGGCATGCGGGCCGTCTCGCTCAACCCCATGGCCGGTGCGCATGGCGAGTTCGCCGGCGTGGCGATGATCCGCGCGTACCACCGCGCACGGGGCGACCTGGCGCGCAACGAGATCATCGTCCCCGAGGCCGCGCACGGCACCAACCCCGCGACCGCCACCATGTGCGGATGCGTGGTGCGTGAAATCCCGGTGGACGCCGAGGGCGACGTCGACCTGGTGGCGCTGGCCGCCGCGGTGGGCCCCAACACCGCCGGCATCATGCTCACCAACCCGTCCACGCTGGGCGTGTTCGAGCGCAAGATCCCCGAGGTCGCCCGGATCGTCCACGAGGCCGGCGGGCTGCTGTATTACGACGGCGCCAACCTGAACGCGATCCTCGGCAAGGTCCGCCCCGGCGACATGGGCTTCGACGTCATCCACATGAACCTGCACAAGACCTTTTCGACGCCGCACGGCGGCGGCGGTCCGGGTGCCGGCGCGGTGGGCGTCAGCCAGCGCCTCCAGCCGTTCCTGCCCATCCCCGTGGTGGGGCGGGACGGTGACGGCTATCGCTGGCTGAGCGAAGCCGACATGCCGCAGTCCATCGGCCGGCTGTCGGCGTTCATGGGCAACGCCGGCGTGCTGCTGCGCGCCTACATCTACATGCGCATGCTGGGCCACGAGGGCATGTCGCGGGTCGGCGAGTTCGCCACGCTCAATGCCAACTACGTGATGGCGCGGCTGCGCGCCGCGGGCTTCGATCTCGGCTATCCGACGCGGCGGGCCAGCCACGAGTTCATCGTGACGCTGCGCCGGCAGGCCAAGGAGCTGAACGTCACGGCGATGGACTTCGCCAAGCGGCTGCTCGACTTCGGGTTCCACGCGCCTACCACGTACTTCCCGCTGCTGGTGCCGGAGTGCCTGCTCATCGAGCCCACCGAGACCGAGAGCCGCGAGACGCTCGACGCCTTCATCGAGGCGATGATCACCATCCTGGCGGAGGCGAACGAGGACGCGCAGAAGCTCAAGGGCGCGCCCTGGACCATGCCGGTCCGGAGGCTGGACGATGTCCGCGCCGCCAAGCAACTCGACCTCGCGTGGAAGCCGCCGACCGCTACACTGTCAGGGTGAACACGACGGATCGATCCAAACCGCAGGGCTTTACCCGTCTCTGGCGCTCTTTCGGCAACACCTGGAAGGGCCTCAGGGGCGCCTTCCGGGAAGAAGCTGCGTTCCGGCAGGAACTGGCCCTTGCGGTGGTGCTGGTGCCCGCGGGCCTCTGGCTCGGCCAGAGCGGTGTCGAGCGCGCCCTGCTCGTGGCCCCGATGCTGTTGATCCTCGTCGTTGAACTGCTCAACAGCGCGGTCGAGGCCACCGTCGACCGCGTGGGCCTCGAGCGGCATCCGCTTTCCGGCCTGGCCAAGGACATCGGGTCCGCGGCCGTGTTTCTTTCCTTCGCACTGCTGGCCACCGTCTGGCTGCTGGTGCTGCTCGATCGCTGAGGAGATCCACAATATGACAGCGCTGATCTGCGGTTCCGTCGCCTACGACACGGTCATGGTTTTCGATGGCCGTTTCAGGGATCACATCCTGCCCGATCGCATCCACATGCTGAACGTGGCCTTCCTGGTGCCCGGGCTGCGCCGGAATTTCGGCGGCTGCGCCGGCAACATCGGCTACAACCTCAAGCTGCTCGGGGGCTCCGGCCACGTGATGGCGACGGTCGGCATGGACTTCGCGCCCTATCGCGCCTGGATGCACGACTGTGGGCTGTCGCTGCAGTACCTGCGTGAACTCGCGGACGAATACACCGCGCAGGCCTACATCACGACCGACGCGGACAACAACCAGATCACGGCCTTCCATCCCGGCGCCATGAACCACGCGCACGTCAACGCGGTACCCGCCGATGCGGGCATCACGCTCGGCCTGGTGGGGCCGGAGAGCCGTGCGGGCATGACGGAGCACGCCGGGCAGTTCGCTGCGGCAGGCGTGCCGTTCCTGTTCGATCCGGGTCAGGCCATGACCCTCTTCAACGGCGAAGAGCTCTGCGACTTCATCGACAAGGCCACCTGGGTCGCCGTCAACGACTACGAGGCGAGCCTGCTGTGCGAGCGTACCGGCCTTGCGCTGGAACAGATCGCCGGCAAGGTGCGGGCGCTGGTGGTGACCCGCGGCGGCGAGGGGTCCCACATCTACGCGCACGGCGAGAAACTCGAGATCCCCGCCGGCAGGCCGGAGCGGATCTCCGATCCCACGGGTTGCGGCGATGCCTATCGCGCCGGCCTGCTGTTCGGCCTGCAGAACGGTCTCGACTGGCACACTACCGGCCGTGTCGCCTCGCTGATGGGCGCTATCAAGATCGAGCAGCACGGCACCCAGAACCACCGCTTCAGCCGCGCCGATTTCGATGCGAAGTACCGGGAGACCTTCGGCGCGTCGCTGGGCTGAGCGCGGCACCCGTCCCGTGATGCCCGCCATTGCGACAGCCACGGTGCGGCGCTCCCTGCAGCCCGGCGGCGCCCCGCGCCGCGCGCTGCGTGCCGCCGCGGCCTGCGCGCTGCTGTGTCTGGGCGGCATCGCTCCGCGGGCGATGGCGCAGGCGGTCGAGACCCGTGACTGGGCCGCCACGCTCGGGCGCATCGCCGGCAGCGTCGTGTCGATCGCCGTGGACCAGACGCGGGCCTTCGACACCGAGTGGAACTCCTCCTCGCAGGCCACGGGTTTCGTGGTCGATGCCGAGCGCGGACTGATCCTCACGAACCGGCACGTGGTGACTCCCGGTCCCGTGACGGCCGAAGCCACTTTCCTCAACCGCGAGGAAGTGCAGCTGCACCCCGTGTATCGCGACCCGGTGCACGACTTCGGCATCTACCGTTATGACCCGGCGAAGCTGCGTTTCATCAAGCCTGCGGCGCTGCCGCTGCATCCGGAGGGCGCGCAGGTCGGGACCGAGATCCGGGTCGTGGGCAACAACGCCGGCGAGCAGCTCTCGATCCTGCAGGGCACGCTGGCCAAGCTCGACCGTCTGGCGCCCGAATACGGGATCGGCAAGTACAACGACTTCAACACGTTCTACCTGCAGGCCGCCTCGGGTACCTCCGGAGGCTCCTCGGGCTCTCCCGTGATCGACATCCGGGGCAGGGTGGTGGCACTCAACGCCGGCGGTGCGACCGGTGCCGCGTCGAGCTTCTATCTCCCGCTCGGTCGGGTGCAGCGCGCGCTGGAGCTCATCCGCAAGGGCCAGCCTGTGCCGCGGGGCACGCTGCAGGCCGTGTTCACCTACGCGCCCTACGACGAGCTGCGGCGCCTGGGCCTGGACGCCGCGACTGAAGAGCTCGCCCGCCGCAGCTTCCCGGACTACACGGGCATGCTGGTGGTGCAGGAAGTGCAGCCCGGCTCGCCGGGTGACGGCGTGCTGGAGCCCGGCGACATCCTGGTGCGCGTGAACGGCCGTCTGCTGACCCAGTTCGAGCCGCTGGCCGCCGTGCTCGACGACTCGGTCGGCGCGGAGGTCGCGCTCGAGCTCGCACGGGGCGGGCGGCCGGTGGCGGTCCGCGTGCCGGTGGGTGACCTGCATGCGATCACGCCCGCGGCCTTCATCGATTTCGGCGATGCGATCGTCCACACACTGTCCTACCAGCAGGCGCGGCATTTCCACCGGCCGGTGCGCGGCGCCTATGTGGCCAATCCGGGGTACGTGCTGGGGGCGGCGGGCGTGCCCCGCGGTGCCGTGATCCTCGAGGTCGATGGCCGCGAGGTCGCGGGCGTCGACGAGTTCGCGCAGGCCCTGTCCGCGCTGCGCGACGGAGACCGGGCGACCCTGAGACTCACGACGATCGACGACCCCAACGGCAGTCAGCTGCGTTCCATGCGCATGGAGCGGCGCTGGTTCCCGGTGCGCCGCTGCGAGCGCAACGACGCCACCGGCCTGTGGGATTGCCGGGAGCTCGAACTCGAGCTCCAGCCCCGGCCGGCCGTTGCCCGCAGCGCGCCCGTCGCGGGGGCACGCTTCGGCAGGCCTGCAGATCCGCGCGCTGCGCGCCTTGCGCCGTCGCTGGTGGGCGTCGCCTTCGACATGCCGTATTCGGTCGCGGGCATTTCGGAACGCAACTACTCGGGCACCGGCCTGCTGGTGGATGCCGCCCGTGGACTCGTGATCGTGGATCGGAACACGGTGCCGGTTTCGGTGGGGGATGTACGGCTGACTTTCGCCGGCACGCTCGAGGTGCCGGGGCGGGTCGAATACGTGCACCCGCTGCACAACCTCGCGGTGGTGGCCTTCGATCCTGCCGCGCTGGGCGATACCCCGATCCGCGCGGCCGAATTCGACACGCGCGAGTTCGTCGCCGGTGAGCCCGTCTGGGTGGTGGGGCTGGGTCGCGATGGCGACATCAGGCTGCGCGCCACGCAGCTCGGCGATCTCGAACCGCTGGCGCTGCCGTTGTCGCGCACGATGCAGTTCCGCGATGCGAACCTCGAGGTGGCCACGCTGACGACGCCCGCCGGGTCGGACGACGGCGTGCTGGTGGATCGCGCCGGACGGGTCCGCGGCCTGTGGGGGAGTTTCGCCTACGACGGCGGACGCGAGGCGCAGCAGACCAGCCGTGCCATCAGCATCGAGCTGGTGGCCGACATGCTCGAGCGCCTCCGCGCGGCGCGTCCGCTGCACTCGCTCGAGGCCGAGTTCACGCCGCAGCCGCTGGCCTCGGCCCTGCGCCTCGGTCTCGATTCCGAGTGGCTGCGCCGACTGGAGCGGGGCAGCGCGACGCGCCGCCAGGTGCTGTCCGTGACGCGCCTGGTCGGCGGCGCCCCCGCGCAACGGCTGCTGCGACAGGGCGACCTGCTGCTCGCGATCGACGGGCAGGTGGTGACGCGGTTCCGCGATGTCGAGCGCGCCGTCGCCGATCGCACGCAGGTCGAGGTCACCGTGTGGCGTGAGGGCTCCGCGCAGCGCATCCCGGTGCCCACGGTGGCGCTGCCGGCGGCGGACCTCGATCGCATCGTGCAATGGGCGGGCGCCACGCTGCACGGCCCGCATCGCGCGATGCTCGCACAGCGCGGCGTGGCCCCCGTCGGCGTCTACGTCGCGTATTTCGGTTACGGGTCACCGGCGACGCGCGCCGGCCTGTTTCCGGGGCGCCGCATCGTCGAGGTGGACGGCGTGCCGACGCCCGACCTCGACAGCTTCCTGAAGGTCGTCACCGGTCGTCCGGATCGCGCGTCGGTCCGGCTGCGGACGATCACCTGGAACAACGCGCCCGAGGTCATCACGCTGCGCCTCGACAAGCACTACTGGCCCGCCTACGAACTGCGCCGTCAGCAGGGGGGCTGGGAGCGCGTGGCGCTGGAATGAGGACCCGGGAGTGCAGGATCACGGTGTCGATGCGCCCATGAGCGGCGTCGGCCAGCCGGATCTGTTCCCTTCCAGCCTGGAGGCCCGCGCCAGCGATACGGCGCCGCGAGCGGCCAGGGTGGGCCCGGCGGCGGCCGGCGCCGAATGGCAGGGGCTCGCGCAGTGCCTGCCGCCGACCCTGCGTTTCGGCACCTCCACCTGGTCCTTCCCGGGCTGGGAGGGCATCGTCTACGACCGGGGTTGCCGCGAGTCCGAACTGGCGCGGCATGGGCTTGCCGCATACGCGCGGCACCCGCTGCTGCGCGCCGTGGGGATCGATCGCAGCTTCTACGCACCGGTGCCCCGGGCCGAACTCGAACGCCAGGCCGCGGCAACGGGCGCCGACTTCCGCTTCCTGATGAAGGCCCACGCCGCCCTCACCACGCCGCGCAGCGCCCGCCGCCCGGCCTTCCTCGCGGGCGTCCCCGAGGCCTTCCTCGATGTCGATCATGCCCTGCGGCACGTGGTCGAGCCGGCCGTGACGGCGCTGGGCGAGCGCCTCGGCGTGCTGCTGTTCCAGTTCTCGCCGCTCGGCAGGCGAGTGCTGGACTATCGTCTGCCGCTGCTCGAGCGGCTGCACGACTTCCTGCGCGCGCTGCCGCGCGGCCCGACCTATGCGGTGGAATGGCGCGACCCGGAAATGCTCGGCGCGGATTACCACGCCATGCTGGCTGACGTCGGCGCCGTGCACGGCCTGTGCGCCCACCCGCGGATGCCGCCGCTCACGATGCAGGAGTCCGCGCGGCCTGGCCCGTGCCCCCTCGTCATCCGCTGGCTGCTCGGGCAGGGCCGCAGCTACGACGAGGCGAGGGCGGCGTTCGCGCCCTTCGACCGGCTGGCCGAACCCGATGTCGCAGCACGCGCGGCCATCGGTGGGCTCGTGCGCGTGGCCACCGAGGCCGGGCGCCAGGCCCTGGTGATCGTCAACAACAAGGCGGAGGGTTCGGCGCCGCTGTCGATCTTTGAACTGGCGCGATCCATCGCGGGTCCGGCTGCCGCAGCTTGCTAGAATATCGGGAATGAGCCGCCTTCGCCGTGCCACCCAGGCCGAACTCGACGTCGCCGTTGCCGCCCTGCGCAACGGCGAGCCCGTTGCGTTCCCGACCGAGACCGTTTACGGCCTCGGTGCGAACGCGCGCGACCCCGCCGCGCTGCGTCGGGTGTTCGAACTCAAGGGCCGGCCTGCGGACCACCCCCTGATCCTGCACATCGACAACGCCCGCTTTCTCTCGCGCTGGGTCGCCGAGGTGCCGCCGGCTGCGCTGACGCTCGCCGCGAGCTTCTGGCCCGGCCCGCTGACCCTGGTGCTGCGCCGTGGCCCGGACGCCTCCGATGTGCTCACGGGCGGCCAGGACACGGTTGCCGTGCGCGTGCCTTCGCACCCCATGGCGCAGCAGCTGCTCACCGCCTTCGGCGGCGGCATCGCCGCGCCCTCGGCCAACCGCTATGGCCATGTGTCGCCGACCCGCGCCGAGCACGTGCGTGAAGAGTTCGGCGACGCACTGCGGGTCGTCCTCGACGGCGGCGAATGCACGCTCGGTCTCGAGTCCACGATCCTCTCGCTGGTGAGCGAGCGGCCGCGCCTGCTGCGTCCCGGGCACATCACCCTGGAACAGCTGGAGGCCGTCATCGGCCCGATCGAGGTGGGCGCGGACGCCGGGTCGCCGCGCGTGCCGGGCAGCATGCTGCGCCACTATGCCCCGCAGACGCCGATGGAATGCCTGCCCTCGAATGCGCTGGAGCCGGCGGTCGACGCGCTGCTGCGTGATTCCAGGCGCGTGGCGGTGCTGGCGCAACGCCCGCCGCGCAAGGCACAGACCGGCGTCACCTGGATCAACGCCGGCCGGCGCTCCGATGTCTATGCCCACGACCTGTATTCCAATCTCCGCTCCCTCGACAAGGCAGGCGCTGCCCTGATCCTCGTCGAGGACGTCCCGGATCGCCCCGAATGGGTGGCCGTCCGGGACCGTCTGGCGCGCAGCGCCACCCCTTCCGTACCGAGGTAAACCTGCAGATGGCTCTTGCTGGCAAGAAGCCCGCCGCGCGGCGCGCGCGGGCTGTGACGAAGACTGTTCCCGCGTCCCGCCCCAGGCGGGGCATCGATCCCTTCGAGCGCAAGCACATCGAACGGCTGGTGGGCGAGTTCGGTTCGCCGCTGCTCATCATCGACTGCGATCGTGTGCGTCGTCAGTACCACCAGCTGCAGCGCGCGCTCCCGGGCGTCGACCTGCACTACGCGCTGAAGCCGCTGCCGCATCCGGCCGTGGTCAGCACCATCGTGGGCGAGGGCGGTTTCCTCGACCTGGCGACGACCGGTGAAGTGGAGCTCGTGGCGCGCATGGGCGTCGACCCGGAGCGCTGCATCCACACCCATCCGATCAAGCGCGACATCGACATCCGCGCCTCCCTGGACCGCGGCGTGCGCGTGTTCGTGGCCGACAATCCCGACGAAGTGCGCAAGTTCGCTGCCTACGCCGGTCGGGCCGAACTGCTGCTGCGCGTGTCCTTCCGCAGCCCGGGCGCCGTCTGCGACCTGTCGCGCAAGTTCGGCTGCGATCCCGAGGATCTGCTGGCGCTCGCCCGCCTCGCGCGCGAAGTCGGGGTCGAGGTGCGCGGGCTGTCCTTCCACGTCGGCTCGCAGGCCGCCGATCCCGGCAAGCACGTCGAGGCGATCGAGTCCTGCGGCAAGCTGATCGCGGCGGCCCGGCGCGAGGGCCTCGGCACCTTCGACACGCTCGACATCGGCGGCGGCTTCCCCATCGATTACGCCGAGCGTGCGCCGGCGATCCAGCATTTCTGTGCGCCGATCCGTGCCGCGCTCGCGCAGCTGCCCAAGCGCATCCGCGTGATCGCCGAGCCTGGGCGCTTCATCGTCGGACCCTGCGCGATCGGGGTGTCGGCGGTCATGGGCCGCGCGCGTCGTGAGGGCCACTGGTGGTATTACCTCGACGACGGGCTGTACGGCTCCTACAGCGGCCAGCTGTTCGACCACGCCCGCTACCCCGTCGAGGCACTGGTGGACTCCACCGAACGGCTGCCCTCGGTGCTGGCGGGCCCGACCTGCGACAGCATCGACGTGATCGCGGAGAACCTGCTGCTGCCGCCACTGGATGCGGGCGACCTGATCGTGGGGCGCTCGATGGGCGCTTACACGTGGGCCAGCGCCTCCGAGTTCAACTTCTTCCCCCGCGCGACGGTCGTCTCGGTCAACCTGAGCCCGGGGGACCACGGCACCGTGATGGCGATCGACCGCTAGGAACCCATTTGAGTCAAGGGGTTGTGTCCGGGCCGCAGGTTTGGCAGGATGAGTTATCCACAGTTTCTCCCGAGCCAGCCATGCGGACCCTCGTGCCCGGACTGACCCGCCGTCGTTTCCTGCTGGCCGCCGCAAGCACCACGGTCGTTTCCCTCGCCTGGACCCCCGGGGTCGCCGAGGCTGCTGCCGCTGAAGCAGCGCCGGTCGCTGGCGGAGCCTCGCGCTGGCTCGAACTCGTCAACACCCATACCTCGGAAGCCATCAGCCTCGCGTACCGGGACGCCCGTGGTCTGGTCGCGCCCGCCCTGAGCAAGCTGCAATGGCTGCTGCGCGATCACCGCGCCAACGAGGCAGCGACCATGGATCCGCTGCTGTTCGATCAGCTGGCCGACCTCGCGGCCGCAGCGGGTGTCGAGCCGCGCTACCAGATCATCTCCGGCTACCGCTCGCCGCGCACCAACGCGCTGCTGTCGGGTGCCGGTCGCGGGGTCGCCCGGCACAGCCTGCACATGGAAGGGCGTGCGATCGACGTGCGCCTGCGGGGCGTGTCCTGCGCCGATCTGCGCGACCTGGCGCTCGGCGACGCGCGCGGCGGCGTGGGCTATTACCGCAAGTCCGATTTCGTGCACCTCGATACCGGGCGCGTCCGCGCCTGGGCCGGCTGATCCGGGCACCGTCCCCTCGGCCGGGCCCCGCCCGGCGAATGCCGCCGGGCAACCATGCGAATCCGCTGCGCTGACTTCGTCGCGGGCGCCGCGTCCGCCAGCGGCATCGCGGTGGTCATCGACGTCTTTCGCGCCTGCTCCCTGGTCGCACACGCGCTCGCGGCAGGGGCAACCCGTGTCATTCCGCTCGAGGACGCCGATGAGGCCCTCGCGCTCAAGGCGGCCCATCCCGACTGGTGGCTCGCGGGTGAGCGCCACGCAAAGCCCCTGCCGGGCTTCGACTGCGGGAACTCTCCGACGCAGATCCTCGCGCTGCCACTGGCGGGCCGCACGCTGCTGCACACCACCCATGCCGGCACCCAGGGCCTGGCGGCGGCGGGGCGCAGCGCGGAGGTGGTGCTGAGCGGTGCGCTGGTGAACGCGGCTGCGACAGTCGATTACATCCACTGGCTCGCGCCCTCCGAAGTCACGATCGTCGCGATGGGCCACGAGGCCCGCGAGTCCTGCGTCGAGGACGACCTGTGCCGCGACCTGCTCTTGGCGAGGCTGCGCGGCGAGCCCTTCGACACCGCCGCTTTACCGGCAAGGCTGCGCGCGGCGCCCGCCGCGCTGAAGTTCTTCGATCCGGCGGCGCACTGGGCGCCCGAGCAGGACTTCGCCCTGTGCAGCGCGGTCGATACACTGCCCGTCGTCGCGCAACTGCGGCTGCGCCCGGGCGCGCTGCCTGCGCTCGAGCTGGCATCCGGGTCCCGCACATGAAGAACGTCGTCTTCGATATCGGCTGGGTGCTCGTGCACCTCGACTACCGCCCCCTGTTCGGCCTGCTCGAATCGCGGGGCGTCACCCACGACGGGCTCGAAGACCTGACCGGACGGATCGCCCTGCAGGAACACGAGAGCGGTCGGCTCGACGGGCACGGTCTGCTGGACAACATCGTCGCGCTCGCGCCCCAGCGCGTCACGCACGCCGAGGCCGAGGCGGCCTGGAACGGCATGTTCGAGCCGCAGCCAGCCATGTACGAGCTTGCCGCGAGGCTGGAAGGCCGGTACCGGGTCTACCTGCTGTCCAATGTCGGGGACCTGCACTGGGCGCGGCTGCACGCGGACTACGGCATCGGCGCGGTGGGCCATGGCGCGCTGGCGTCGTTCCACGCGGGGGTGATGAAGCCCGACCCGGCCATCTACGCGCAGGCCGAGCAGCGTTTCTCGCTCGAGCCCGCCGCCACGGTGTTCATCGACGACCGCGCCGACAACATCGCCGCCGCGCGCGCCCGGGGCTGGCAGGGCATCGTGCATTCGCGGCAGGACTCGACCGAGGCGGAACTGGCCGCGCTCGGCGTGCGGGCGGACTGACGCCATGCCCGTCGCCTGTTTCATCTTCCGCTCACCCGCCTCCTGAGAGGGCACGGCATCATGGTCACCGCGATCCACCGCATGGTCGAGTCGGCGAGGGCGGGGCAGGACCCCACGGTCATCACGCGCATGTCTTCGGGCTGGGCGCTGTTCGGTCGCCAGCAGTTCGTGCGGGGCTACGCCCTGCTGCTGCCTGATCCCGTGGTGCCCCACCTGAATGCGCTGCAGGGGACCGCGCGCGCGGCCTTCCTCGCCGACATGGCGCTGCTGGGGGATGCCCTGCTCGAGGCCACCGGCGCCGTGCGTATCAACTACGCGATGTTCGGCAACGTGGAGCCCGCGTTGCATGCGCATGTCGTGCCGCGCCATGCCGATGAGCCCGAGGCGATGCACACGGCGCATCCCTGGGCCTACGACTGGTCGGCTGCTCCCGCCTTCGATGCGGCGGCACTGGCGCCGCTGATGCAGCAGCTGAGGCAGCGACTGGCTCGGCACGTGCCCTGCTGAGCACCTGCGGCCAGCCGCGCCCGCCGCCGCAAGGCCGCCGTGGGGCTCAGTCTGCCGCGAGTTCCAGGCGGAGCTTGCGCACCAGACGCTCCAGCGATTCCATGGGTTCGGAGCAGCGCTCGCCCTGGCACAGGTAGGCCACCGTCTGCGCCCGTGGCGTGCGCGCAGCCAGCGCGCCGGGCAGCGGGTGCGCGTCAGCCGGTATGGCCAGCACCACCCGCGCCGGTGCGTAGAGCAGGTCGAGGTCACGCTGCCAGCGCTCGAGCTCCGCCGCATCGCCGCGCAGCACGAGGGTCTCGGGTGGCTGCAGGTATTCCTCGAGTGCGGCCAGCATCGAGGTGTGGGCCGGCGGGTAGCTCCTGACCGAGGGCCAGCCCGCGCGGAGCACCCGTTCGGCGGCGGCCAGGTAGCGCGGTTCGCCGAGCAGGTGGCCCATGCGCTG
>CAJACZ010000112.1 GCA_903938365.1 uncultured Pseudomonadota bacterium
GCGTCGCCCGCCCGGAGCCGAGCGGGTCGCGCTGCATGCGGCCAGTGTGTATCTGGATTACCGGCCCGTGCTCCGCGATCTCGACCTGTCGGTCAAGGCGGGCGATTGCTGGGTCGTGCATGGCGCCAACGGCAGCGGCAAGAGCACCCTGCTGCGTTGCATCTATGGCGACCATCCTGTCGCGCTGGGCGGCACGATCGTGCGCGAGGGCATCGCGCCGGGCGTGCCGCTTGCGGAATTCCGTCGCTGGACCGGCATCGTCGCGCCGCACCTCCAGGCCGATTGTCCGCGCGACGCCTCGGTGCTCGAGACGGTCGTGTCGGGCCTGCACGCCAGCATCGGGCTCGAAGAGGAACCGAAGGCGCCCGAGAGGGCCCGTGCGCGCCGCGCGCTCGCTGCCTTCGGCCTGGAAGCGCGCGCCACGGAGCCGCTGCGCACCCTGTCGTACGGGCAGGCGCGGCGCGTGATGTTCGCGCGGGCGTGGGTGATGCGGCCGCGGCTGCTGCTGCTCGACGAGCCCTTCGCGGGCATCGATGTCGCGACCCGTGCCGGGCTGCTCGCGATGATCGAGGCGGCGGTGCAGCGGGGCGTGAGCGTCGTCATGACCACGCACCACCCCGACGAGTGGCCGGCCAACGCCAGCGGTGAGCTGCAGTTGCGCCGCGGCAGGGCGGTCTACAGCGGCGCGCCGCGCCAACCGCGATAATCGTGCCATCCACCCGACAGGACATGCTCCCGAAATGAAAAGTCTAGGCGTGCTCTGGCTGATCGTGCTCATCAGCCTGCTTGGCTTCGGAGTCACGGTGGTGCCTTTCCCGCTGGTGGCCGAACAGATGGGGGCGTCCGACTTCTGGAAGACCTTCGGCGGCGCCGGCGTGTTTTCCCTGTTCCAGCTGCTGGCGACGCCGGCCTGGGGCCGCTTCAGCGATGCGTTCGGACGCAAGCCGATCCTCGTCGGCAGCCTCGCCGGTACGGTGGTGGCCTACGTGTGGCAGGCCTACGCCAACGATCTGATGTCGCTGCTGGTGGCGCGCGCGTTCGCCGGCATCATGTCGGGCAACCTCGCCGCTGCATTCGCCTATGCCACGGACGTGACCGACACGAAGAACCGCGCAAAGGGCCTGGGCATCGTCGGCTCGGCCTTCGGCATCGGCTTCGCCCTCGGTCCGCCGCTGGGCGGCTTCCTCGGCGTCGATGCGGCCGGGGTGCCGAGTCTGCATACCGTCTCCCTGGTCGCCGCCGCCCTCGCCACGATCGCGCTGGTCGGGTCGGTGCTGTTCCTCAAGGAGAGCCTGGCGCCCGAACTCCGCAGACCCATGGGCGGGCAGGGCGGGCTGACGGCGGACGCCGGCGCGGTCCCGGGCGTCTCGCCACTGAAGGCCTTTGTCTCGAATCCGGCCCTCTCCGGTCTGCTGCTGGCTTCGCTGGTGGTCGCGGTGGGCGGTGGCGCCCTGCAGTCGGTCTTCCAGTTCTGGGGCCGTGACATGTTCGGCTTCACCTTGCGCGAGGTCGGCCTGCAGTTCATGGTGTTCGCGCTGTTCTCGGCGGTGGGCCAGGGCGGTCTCGTCGGGCCTCTGGCACGGCGCTTCGGTGAGAAGCGGCTCGCGATCATGTCGATCATCGGCGTCACCTTCGGGCTGGTGCTGTTCGCCGTGGCCTGGCATCCGGGCGTGGTCTGGGCCGCGATGATCGTGTTCGGCCTGGCCAGCGGACTCTTCACTCCGGCCGTCACGAGCCTGATGTCCTTCGAGGCGGATCCCCGCTCGCGCGGTGCCGTCATGGGTATCTTCAACGCCTCGAGCAGCGCGGGTCGCATCGTCGGGCCGGCCGTGTCCGGGCCGGTGTACTTCAGCTTTGGCCCTGCCGCGCCGTTCATTGCCTCCGCGGTGCTGACCGTGATCGGCGCTTTTTTCCTGAGCCGCGCGCACGCCCGCCCGGTGGAGTTCGACAGTGATGCACCGTAGGGACTTCATGGGCGCCGGCCTGGCGTCGCTGCTGTCTGCCGGGGCCTCGGGGCCGGCCTTCGCGACCGCCGGCACGCCGCTGCGGCGCGTGGTCGCGAGCGAAGTGACCTCGCTCGATCCGCAGCGTCCCACCGGTTCGCTGACCACCGAGATGGCGGCGGAACTCTTCACCGGCCTCACGACCTATGACGCCGTGGGGCGCCTCGGTCCGGGTTGCGCGGAAAGCTGGAGCAGCAGCCCCGACGGCCTGACCTGGACTTTCCGGCTGCGCCCGAAGCTCGCCTGGTCCGACGGCACCGCCCTGGGCTCGCGCGACTTCGTGTTCGCGCTGCAGCGTTACCTCGCCCCCGAAACCGGTGCCGCGCAGGCCAGCCGGCTCGATGCGATGGTCGGTGCGCGCGAACTGCGGCTCGGCCGTGGCGCTCCGGCGAAGCTCGGTGTGTCGGCGCCCGATGCGCGCACGCTCGTGATCCGCCTCGAGCGACCCGACGTGGAACTGCCCGTCATGCTCAGCGCGGCCTACTGCGTGCCCGAGCACGTGATCCGGGCCCGCGGCCGCGAGTGGGCCAAGCCCGGCCTGATCGTCACCAACGGGCCGTATGCGCTCGAGGCCTGGGCCGCGGGAGCGAAGATCATCAAGCTGCGGCGCAACCCGCGCTTCCATGACGTGGGCGCGGTGCGCATCGACCGGGTCGACTGGCTGACCGGCTATGACGATGCCACGCGACTGCGCCTGTTCCGCCTCGGCGAGGTTGATATCGCCTCGATCGAGGATTCCGGAAACCTCGCGCTGGCGCGCCGTGACCTGGGCGGCGCCCTGCGCAGTTCGCCCGAGTGCGCGGTCGGCTGGATCGGGCTGAACCTCGCCCGCAAGCCGCTGGCCGACCCGAGGGTGCGCCGCGCGCTGTCGCTGGCGATCGACCGGGTCATCCTGGCCCAGAAAGTCCGCATGCTCGCCGAGCAGCCGACGGACAGCATCCTGCCCCCGGGTATTCCCGAGTATCCCGCTCCGGCGCGCGCGGACTACGCCGACTGGCCGATGCCCCGCCGGCTGGCCGCCGCGCGCGAACTGATGGCCGCCGCCGGCCACGGTCCCGGCGCGAGGCTGCGCCTCGGCATCGGTTTTCCGGCGAGCCCGACCGGCCGCAAGGTGTACCTCGCCGTGTCTGCCATGTGGAAGGCGATCGGCGTCGACGTCGAACTGCAGCCGCTGGAGGGCCGCGCCTACAACGCCGCGCTGCAGAAGGGACAGTTCGACGTGTTCAGCTACAACACCTTCGCCGCGGTGCCCGCCGCATCGATCTTCCTCGACCGGTTCCTGTCCTCGTCGACCATCAATTTCTGCTCGTACCGCAGCGCGGCCTTTGATCGCGCCTTCGAGGCGGCCGAGCGACAGTTGAGCATCGAGGCACGGGCCGGTTTCTATGCCGAGGCCGACCGCATCGTGCTGCGCGACCTGCCGGTGATCCCGCTCTACAACGGGGTCTCGCACCGGCTGCTCGGTCCGCGGGTGCGTGGCTGGGTCGATCATCCGGGCCATGCGCATCCCTCGCGTTTCCTGTCGTTCGCCTGATCCGGGGACTCCTGCGATGAATTCACTCTTGCTCGGGACCTGGACGCGCCGCAGCCTGCTGGCCAGCGCGATCGCGGCGGGCCTGCTGCCGGCGCAGGCGGCCGGGCCGGGGGTGCTGCGGCGTTCGCGTGGCGGTAATCTCACCAGCCTCGATCCGCACCGCCCGGTGTCCGCCGCCGACATGGAGATCGTCGCCGACCTGTTCGTGGGGCTGACTGCGACCGGCTCGCAGGGCGAGGTGACCCCTGGATGCGCGCGATCGTGGACGGTGTCGCCCGATGGTCTGCGCTACGAGTTCGACCTGCGTCCCGGCCTGCGCTGGTCCGACGGCCGCGCGCTGACCGCTGCCGATTTCGTCGCGAGTTTCCGGCGGCTGCTCACGCCCGCGACCGGTGCGCTGCTGGGCTATCGCTACGATGCGATCCGCGGCGCGCGCGCGCTGCGGACGGGCGGCGGCAGTGCCGCCGGACTTGGTGTGCAGGCGCCGACGCCCGGGCGCGTCGTGATCGAGCTGGAACACCCCGATACCGATCTGCTCAAGCTCGTTGCGGTGGCCTACGTGACGCCTGCCCACGCGATCGACGCCCTCGGGCGCGACTGGGCGAAGCCCCCGGGCATGGTGGTCAACGGCGCCTATCGGCCCCGCAGCTGGGCACAGAACGGCACCCTGGTGCTGGAACCGAACCCCCACTGGTTCGACGCGCCAGGCCGCAGCGTGGCAGCGGTCGAGTGGCTGATGGGCACGGATGACGCGACGCGCCTGAGGCTGTTCCGTTCCGGCGGACTCGATGTGGCGCAGATCAGCGAGGGCGCCCAGCTCGAACTCGCCCGTCGTGAACTGCCGGACCTGCTGCACAGCGTTCCGTTCTACGGGGGCGGCTGGATCGGCCTGAACCTGCGGCGCCCTGCGCTGCGCGATCCGCGCGTGCGCCGCGTGATGGCGCTCGCCGTGGATCGCACGGTGCTCTGCGATCGCGTGCGCAAGCTCGGGGAGCGCCCCACCGAAAGCCTGGTGCCCGAGGCGGTCGCCGATTATCCCGTGCGCGCGCAGCCCCAGCATGCCGACTGGGCGATGCCGAGGCGCCTGGCGGCGGCTCGCGAGCTGGCCCGGATGTGCGGCCTGGATCCGGCCCGACCGGTCCGCCTCACGGCGATCTTCTCCAGCAATCCGCTCACCCAGCGCAGCTTCCTGGCGCTCGACGCCATGTGGGCGCCGCTCGGGCTGCGCATCGATTCCCGCGGTCTCGAGTCGCGCGCCTACAGCCAGGCGCTCAACGCCGGGGATTTCGACCTGATGGACTACGGGCCGTTTTCCGCCGTGCAGAGCGCGACGAGCTTCATCGGGCGTTTCCAGAGCGGTTCGTTCCTGAACTACTCGGGTTATTCCGATGCCGGGGTGGATCGGCTGATCGCGCTGGCCGAACGGCAGGTAGACCCGGCGGCACGCGCGCGGCACTATCTCGAAGCGGAGCGGCTGCTGCTCCGGGCCTATCCGGTGATTCCGCTCTACTCGGGAGTCGCGCATCGGCTCGTGTCGGAGCGGGTCCGTGGCTGGGTGGACAGCCCTGCGCTGTCACTGCCGTCGAGCCATCTGTCCCTCGGTTGAAGTCCCCGCAGGCGGCTGCCGCGGACCCTCGGTCGCATCAAGGAGCATTCCATGCACGTGATCTCTCGTTCCTTCGCGGCCCGCATGCTGGCCGTCGTGCTGCTGCTGACGGCCCTGTCCGCACCCGGTGCGCGCGCGGCGCCCGCGCCCGCGCCCACGCCCACGCCCGCTACCGTCGCTCCGGGCACGGTGCTGGTCACGGGCTCCAGTCGCGGCATCGGTTTCGAGCTGGTCCGGCAATACACAGAGGCCGGGTGGAACGTGATCGCCACTGCGCGCAAGCCGCAGGAGGCGGCGCGGCTGGTGGAGCTGGCTGGACGGCACCCGAAGCTGCGCCTCGAGGCGCTCGACGTGACCGATGGCGCGAGCGTTGCCGCGCTGCGTGACAGGCTTGCCGGCACGCCCATCGACGTGCTGATCAACAACGCCGGCGACACGGATGGTTTCCGCGGCCAGTCGCTCGGTTCGCTCGACCACGCTCGCTTCGGCTACATGATGGAACTCAACGCGCACGGGCCGATCCGCGTGGCCGAGGCGCTGCTGCCGAACGTCGAGGCCAGCGGCCAGAAGAAGATCCTGACCGTGTCCTCGCTGGCCGGTTCGATGGGCGCGCGCGGCGGCGGCATGCCGGGCGGCTACTGGTACAAGGCCAGCAAGGCAGCGCTCAACATGCTCGTGCTGTCGATGGCGGCGGATCTCAAGGCTCGCGGCGTGCTGGTGGCGGCGCTGTCGCCGGGCCAGGTCGACACCCAGGGCTATGCCGCACGCGGCATCGTCATGCCGGGCAGCACAGACATCGGGATCAGCGTCACCGGGCTGCGCAAGGTCATCGCGGAGCTCACGCCCGCGCAGTCGGGCACCTTCATCCGCTACAGCGGCGAGCCCCAGCCGTGGTAAGCCTGCTGGCGGGCCTGCTGGTGTTCCTGGGTGCCCACTCGGTGTCGATCATGGCGCCTGCATGGCGCGACCGGATGGCCGCATCCCTGGGCGTCGGGCCATGGAAGGCGCTGTATTCACTGGTCTCGATCGCAGGCTTCGTGCTGATCATCATCGGTTATGCGGCGGCGCGCGCCGAGCCCGTCCTGCTGTACGTGCCGCCGGCGGGGCTGCGCCACCTGGCCGGCCTGCTGATGCTGCCGGTGTTCCCGCTGCTGCTGGCGGCATACCTGCCGGGCCGCATCAGCGCGGCCACGAAGCACCCGATGCTGGTCGCCGTGAAGCTCTGGGCGCTCGCGCACCTGCTCGCCAACGGCATGCTCGCCGACCTGCTGCTGTTCGGCGGCTTCCTGGTCTGGGCTGTGCTGGACCGGATCTCGCTGAAGCGGCGCACGCCGCGCGCGACTCCGGGCGCGCCTCCGGCACGGGCCAATGACGCGATCGCGGTGATCGCCGGGCTCGCGGCCTACGCGATCATCGCCTTTCATCTCCACCAGCGCTGGATCGGCGTCGCGCCGTTCGGCTGAACCGTTCCCCGGGAGTCCCTCAATGACCACTGTGCATGATTTCCACGCCCGCACGATCGATGGCCGCGAGGCGTCGCTCGCCGAGCATGCGGGCCAGGTGCTGCTGATCGTCAACGTGGCCAGCAAGTGTGGTTTCACGCCGCAGTACGCCGGGCTCGAGGCGCTGTATCGCAA
>CAJACZ010000113.1 GCA_903938365.1 uncultured Pseudomonadota bacterium
CCGCCGGGCGCGCTGCCGGCGGAACCCGCGGCCCCAGGCGAGGATCAGCGGACCCTCGACGCCTGCCCTTTCGCGCTGTCCGCCTCCGCTGCGCCGCCGCCGGCCGCAGCGGGCCTCCCGGACGTCCTCGCGATCGGTTCGCCCGCCGCGCTGCGCGAGCCCGTCGCAGCTCTCCACCTCCCCTCGATCCTGCGCGCGCAGTCGCCGCGCGCCCCTCCCGTCGAAGGCTGATCCGCGGGCCGCGTGCCCGCCGACCGCATCGCCAAAAAACAGAACGGGAGTCGAATCGATGAGCTTTTCCAATCCGGGCGCGCGCTCGAACGCGCCGCTGTGCCTTTTCGCCCTGCTGCTGGCGGCGTCGCCCGCGCAGGCCTCCACCGCCGACGGTCTCGACGAAGTGATCGTCGTCGGGCAGCGCGACGCGCCGCTGACCGTGGTGCCGCGCGGCCTGTCCGTGTCGCTCGGCGCCGAGGAGTTCGCGGCGATCAACGCGATCAACGTCGAGGACCTGATGAAGTACGCGCCGAACTTCTTCGTGCGCAAGCGCTTCGCGGGTGACGACAACGCGGTGGTCGCGCTGCGCGGTACCAATACCGTGCAGAGCGCCCGCACGATCGTCATGGTCGACGGCTTCGTGGTGTCGAACTTCCTCGGCAACCGCTGGGACTTTCCGCCGAAGTGGAACGTGGTGGGACCCTCCGAGGTGCGCCAGTTCGACATTGTCTACGGCCCGTACTCGGCCCGCTATGGCGGCAACTCGATGGGCGGCGTGGTCTCGGTGACGACGCTGGATCCGCAGCAGTCGGGCGGTTATCTCACGCTGCAGACCTTCGGCATGCCGTTCGAGGAATACGGCTTCGACGAGACCTTCGATGGCTACAGCGTCGAGGGTGGCTTCACCTGGAAGCAGGAATCCGGGCCATGGAGCGTCCGGGCAGGCTTCCGGCACTTCGACAACGTCGGCCAGTCGATGACCTACAACCTGTTGATCCCGGCCTCCGGTGCCGGCGGCACCGCCGTGACCGGCGCTTACGACGACCCGCGGCTGGCGACACCGGTGTTCGGCGCGGCCTCGCCCGTCGACGTGACCCAGGACCAGCTGCGGCTGCGCGTCGGCTACGAGACGGCCGCCGGGTGGAAGATCGAGGGCCTGCTGTTCGGCTGGCTGACGACGCAGGAGCTTACGGACACCCGCAGCTTCCTGACGAGCACCGCCGGTGTGCCGGTCTACCAGGGGCGGGTCAACTACGGCGGCCGCGCCTGGAACGCGACAGGCCTCACCTTCTCGCAGGCCGAGCGCACCGAGTACCTCGCCGGGGTGAAGCTGGCGGGCGACCTGCGCGGCTGGCGGTCCGCGGTGAACCTGTCGCGCTACTGGATCGCGTCGCAGGATTCGCGCAGCTCGCGCGACTTCCTGACCGGCCAGTCCGGAGGGGCCGGCACGCAGTCGCTGCAGGACGATCCGGGCTGGTGGACGCTCGATGCCAGCGTGGAGCAGGACTTCGGCCGGCACGCCGTCGCGCTCGGCGTCAACCTCAACCGCTACGAGACCCGCACCGACACGTTCAACGTGACGAACTGGCGCGACGCCACGGCGCCCGTGTTCTCGACGGGCACCTATGGCAGGACCTCGCTCGCCGGCGTGTTCGTCGAGGACGAGATCGCCCTGACCGGGAGGACGACCCTCACGGCGGGGCTCCGTGCCGACCAGTGGCGCGCCTACGATGGCGGCATCGGCAAGCGGATCGGCGCGGCGGACGTCTACGACGCCTATCCGTCGCGCCGCGAGGAGTCGGTGAGCCCCAAGCTCAGCCTGCAGACGGTGTTCGGTCCGGAGTGGAGCCTGCAGTTGAGTCTCGGCACGGCGACGCGCTTTCCGACCGTGGGCGAGCTGTTCCAGGGCCGCTTCGACGACATCGCGCAGGCGATCGATCCGCAGAGCTTCGACCCGGACCTGCGTGCCGAGACGTCGCAGGACGCCAGCCTGATGCTGCGACGCAGCTTCGACCGCGTGCAGCTCACCGGCAGCGTGTTCTACCAGGACATCGAGGACGCCATCTTCAGCTACCAGGGCCTCAATCAGTTCGGTACGGTGGTCTCGAACTACAAGAACATCGACCGGGTGCGCCAGTACGGCGTCGAGCTGATCTTCGAGGGTCGTGACCTGCTGGTACCCCGCCTCGACCTGGACTTCAGCGTCTCGTGGATGGACGCGCGCACGGTGCGCAGCGCAGCGAACGTCGCGGCCGAGGACCGCAAGTTTCCGCGCATTCCCGACTGGCGCGCCAACGGCAATCTCCGCTATGCGTTCACGCCCGCGCTGCGCGGCTCGGTGGGCTGGCGCTACGCGACGCGGCCGAACTCCGACCTCTTCGGCCTGCAGCGCGGCGACGCCTACGGCTTCCAGACGGAGTACTTCTTCGTCGACGCGCGCGTCAGCTGGGACCTCAACGAGCACGCGCAGCTCAGCGTGGGCGTCGACAACGTCACGAACACCCGGGCGTACGTCTCGCACCCGCTGCCGCAGCGCACCGGTTTCGCCGAATTCCGGCTCAGGATGTGAGGCCATGCTCGACTACCGCACTCTGTGGCGCTGGCATTTCTACGCCGGGCTGTTCTGCATTCCGTTCGTGGTGCTGCTGGCGCTGACCGGCGCCGTCTACCTCTTCAAGCCGCAGCTCGAGGCGGCTGCCGACCGCGACGTCCAGGGCCTGCGCCTGGTCGGCGAACCGGCCAGTGCCCGGCGCCACGTCGACGCCGCGCTCGCGGCGGTGCCGGGCGCGAGGCTGCAGGCCTACGAACTGCCGCGCGCGCCGGACTCCGGCCTGCGCGTGCACCTGGTCGATCGGGCCGGCGCGCGCACGATCGTCTACGTGCACCCGCAGACGGCCGCCGTGCTGAAGACGGTGGACCCGGACACGCGGTTCGCCGAGTTCGTCAAGACGATCCACGGCGAGCTGTTCCTCGGCCAGGGCGGGTCGTTGCTCGTCGAGCTCGCGGCCAGCTGGGCGATCGTCATGGTGCTCACCGGGCTCGTCCTCTGGTGGCCGCGCGACGCCGCCGGGTTCGCGGGTGTGCTCTACCCGCGATTCGGCCGCGGTGCCCGCGTTGCGTGGCGCGACCTGCACGCCGTGGTGGGCGCCTGGGTCAGCCTGCTGGCGCTGTTCCTGCTGCTGACGGCGCTGCCCTGGACCGAGGTCTGGGGCGACGGCCTGAAGTGGGCGCGCAGCCTCGCCGCGCCGCAACCGGTCGCCCAGGACTGGAGCGCGGGTCGTGCGGACGAACACGCGCAGCACCGGCGCGAGGCGGCACAGTTGGGCGACGGTGGGGTGGCGCCCGCCGTCCCGCTCGACGAGGTTGTGGCGCGCGTCGCTCCGCTGCAACTGGCGCCGCCGGTGCTGGTGCAGCCGCCGAGGCGCGGCGCCGCTCACTGGACGGTCAAGGCGGAATCGCAGAACCGGCCGCTGCGCGCGACGCTCGAGATCGACGCACGCAGCGGCGAGATCCTGCGGTTCGAGCGGTTCCGC
>CAJACZ010000114.1 GCA_903938365.1 uncultured Pseudomonadota bacterium
GTTTGGTTTTTCCAGAAGCGAGGCAACGACACAGAACGAGCGTTACCACTGACCCATTGGGGGACGATGTTCTTGGAAACTCCGGAGTAGCCGGCCCACATCCGACATAAGGCGCTGAAACTTGGGTGCCTGCCCGCGTCGCGGTGTACTGGCGGAGGCGTCGGGCAGCGGCGCATACTCGATGGATGACCACGACCCTTCATTCGGACAGCGCACTGCGGGACTGGAATCGCCGGAACGTGCTCGCTGCGGCAATCGGCCTGGCCATGCTTGCGCCTGCACGCTCCGCACCGCGTTCGGCCTTGCGTTTCCGGGCCTGGGAAGCCGGCGAAAGCGCAGCCGCGGGGTTTGGCCTGCGCATGTCCGAGCGGCCCGTCACGGCCCCGGGACCCGGCCAGGTGCGGCTGCGCGTGCGGGCCACGGGATTGAACGCCCGCGATCTTTCCCTGCTGCGCGGGGTGCGCATCTACGGCAGCAAGGACGGCCCGAGACGCATCCCTCTCGACGACAACGCCTGCGAGGTCCTCGAACTCGGCCCGGACGTGTCAGGGCTGCAGATCGGCGACCGCGTGGTCTGCACGCACTTTCCGCTGTGGCTGGACGGGGCGTGGGACGACGCCACGATGTCGCGCATGGACTTCGGCGTGAACACCGACGGCTTCCTCGCCGAGCAGGCAGTGGTTCCGGCGCGTGGCCTCGTGAAGATCCCCGACGATATGTCCTTTGAACAGGCGGCGACGTTCCCCAATGCCGGCCTGACCGCGTGGCATGCGGTCGTGGAGGCGGCGCAGGTGAAGCCCGGGGACACCGTGGTGACGCTCGGCACCGGCGGCGTTTCGGTGTTCGGCCTGCAATGGGCGAAGATGCTCGGCGCACGCGTCGCAATCACTTCCTCCAGCGACGAGAAGCTCGCGCGGATGCGCGCGCTCGGCGCGGATGTCACCGTCAACTACCGGACAAACCCCGCCTGGCACGAGGCGATCCTCGATGCGACGGGTGGCCGCGGCGCCGACGTGGTCCTGAACACGGTAGGCATCGGCGAACTGGAGCGCTCGCTGATGGCCTGTGCGTCGAACGCGCGGGTGATGCAGATCGGCGCCAACCCCGTCAAACGCGGCGCTCCCGCGCAGGGTCCTGGCGGAGCGCCCATGGAGGTCCCGGTCGGGCTGCGGGATTTTCCGCGGGGCATGATCATGCGGGGCCTGCGCATCCAGGGGGTCATCGTCGGCAGCAGGGCAATGCTCCAGGCTGCGTTGCAGGCGGCGGCACTCAACCGCATCGCACCCGTGATCGACCGGGTGTTCGCTTTCGATCAAGCGCCGGATGCGCTGCACTACATGGAAACCGGCGAAAAGATCGGCAAGATCGTGATCCGGGTCAGTTGAGTTGCCCCTTGCGGCAATCGCTGCTGCGATGTCGTCGCTCATGACCCCGTCCGCCGCCCAGGTGGCGACACCCACCCGCCCCCGCAGCGTCAGGTCGCGCCCCTGCCGCCCGGCTCGTGCCGGAACTGGCGCTGGGGGTGACCGCAGGACTAGACTTCGCAGGCGCCGGCGGGAGTTCGCACGGTGCCGCGGCTGCGCATTCATCCGACGAACATAAAAATCCGCTCAACATGAACTGGGGAACCCACCATGAAGCCTAACCTGACGGTCATTGCCCTCGCAGGGGCGGGTCTCTTATCCGGAGCCGTCGAGGCTCAGGAATCCGCAGCCCTCGAGGAGGTGTTGGTCA
>CAJACZ010000115.1 GCA_903938365.1 uncultured Pseudomonadota bacterium
CGAGCCCTCCGGCATCGGGCACCCGGCCGGGATCGTCGAGGAACTTCTGGCCCACCAGTCCCGGGGCAGGCTCAGCCTCGAAGTCGTGGTGGCGCTGCTCGACCCGGCCAGTCTGGACGCCTGTGCGGACGGCCGCGGGGAGCTTGCACGGGCCGCCGCGGAGATCGCGGACTCGCTGGTGCTGTCCAAGGCGGACACCGCATCGGCGGACCAGCGGCTCCGCTTTGCTGAACTCGCCGCGGAACTGTTTCCCGCCAAGTCCTGGGTCGGCGAGAGCGTTGCGGGTCGGCTGCCGCCCGCGGCCCTGGAGCCCGGCGGTCGGCCACGGTCTCCCGCGCCGGCGCGGCCCGCGATCCATGAAGCGGCAAGGCATGCCGCCCCGCATGGGCGCCCGGGGGAGCCGACTGCCGCGCGTCGCGAGTTCGAGCAGCTGGGCTACCACGGGGCACGCTGGGTGTTCCCGCGCGGGGTGGAGTTCTCGCGTGATGCACTGGTTGCCGCGCTGGCCGCAGCCCGGGACGCCGCCCGGCTGAAGATCGTGGCGCGGGTCTCGGAGGACGGCTGGCTGCTCGCCCAGTCGGCCGGCGGAGTCGTCACTGAGGCCGTGTCCGGCTGGCGTCGCGACAGCCGGATAGAGCTGGTGCTGCACGGACATGCCGCGCCCGACTGGGAGCGTTGGGACCGAGTCTGGCAGTCCTGTCAGCGTACCGGCGCCGAATGATCCCCGACGAGCGGCGTCGGGGTGAATTGCGGCGCGTGTACGCTGCGGCCATCGAGGCCGTGCACGGCGAATCCGTACTGCGGGCCTGTTCCGCGCTCGAGGGTGGCGTGTGGCGTTTCCAGAGAGACCGCCGCTGCGCCGCGATCGATCTGCCGCGCCCGATGGGAGCCAGTGCGGGGCGTGCAGGCACTGCGGGGCGGTTGCGTGTGATCGGCGCGGGCAAGGCCGCTGCATCTCTGGCGCGTGGTGTGGAGCGCTCGCTGGCCGGCTGGCTCGACGACGGGCTGGTGGTGGTCAAGCACGGGCACCGCGAGTCGCTCGAGCGCATCCAGCTTCTCGAAGGCGGTCATCCATTGCCCGATGCGGCGAGTGTGCGAGCCGCGCAGCATCTGCTCGGGTTCGTGGGCCAGCCTCGCGCTGAAGACCGTTTCCTCGTCCTGCTGACCGGGGGCGCGTCGTCGGTGCTGGCGGCGCCGGCCCCGGGCCTGACCCTCGAAGACAAGATCGGCGTGACGGGACTGCTGCTCGCCGCCGGCGCGCCGATCGACCAGATCAACATCGTCCGGCGCCACCTGTCGTCGATCAAGGGCGGCCAGCTCGCGCGCCGACTGTTGCCCGCGCAGTTCCTGGCGATCGCGATCTCCGACGTGCCGGACGACGACCCGGCTGTCATTGGTTCCGGCCCGACGCTGGCCGACCCTTCGAGCTACGCCGACTCTCTGTCCGTGATCCGGCGCCACGGCTGCGAGCCCGGGCTGCCGCCGCGGGTGGCGCGCCACCTTGCCGCAGGTGTCGCCGGTCGGTTGCCTGAAACACCCAAGCCGGGCAGCCTGCCCGGCGCTGATCAGTCCTTCGTGGTGATCGCCACACTGGACGATGCGCTGGGGGCCGCCGCGGCCGCAGCGCAGGCGCTGGGGTGGTCCGTCGAGTCACTGGGGCGTTGCCTGCACGGGAACGCCCACGATCGGGCGCGGGAGTTTGCAGGCCGGCTGCTCGCCCTCCGGCATTCGCGCCCGGCGGGTTCCGCCCCGCACCTGCTCCTCGCGGGTGGCGAACCGACCCTCGAGGTGCGCGGTGCGGGCCTCGGTGGGCGGAACCAGGAGTTCGCGCTGGTGCTGGCGCGTGAACTCTCGGGCAGTGTCGGCGTTACGGTGCTCGTGGCGGGAACGGACGGCACCGATGGCCCGACTCCGCATGCCGGAGGCTATGCGGACGGAGCGAGCTGGCAGCGCGCTGCACTGGGTGGGGTGGATCCGGCGGCCGGGCTGGCCGACAACGACTCGTCGCGGGTGCTCGGGGCAGCGGGCGACCTGTTCGATACGGGGCCGACCGGCACCAACGTGGCGGATCTGGTGTTCGGCGTGGTCGGTTGAGAACCGTGGCGGCGATGCGGGCAGGCTACAATGACGCTTTGCAGCAGGCGGACAGCGTTATGGCAGACGAGACTCAGGTCATTGCAGTGATCGGTGGAACCGGCGAACTCGGTGGAGCCATCGCGCGTCGTCTCGCGCTTGCAGGACAGCGGGTGGTGATCGGTTCGCGCGACCCCGCCAAAGCGCTGGCCGCCGCGCAGGCGCTCGCGCGGGAGGCAGGCTGTCAGGTCGGCTCGGGTTCGAACGCGGATGCCGCCTATACGGCACAGATCGTCATCGTCACGGTGCCTTTCGCGTCCCAGGAAGCCACCTTGCGCGACATCGCGCCCTCGGTCGTGGGCAAGATCGTGGTCGATACCACGGTGCCGCTGGTGCCCCCCAAGGTGATGCGCGTGCAGTTGCCCCCCGAGGGCAGCGCAGCCGTGCGTGCGCAGAACATCCTGGGGCAGGGCGTTCGGGTGACTTCCGCGTTCCACAACGTCGCCGCCCACAAGCTGGCGACAGACGCCACCGTCGAATGCGATGTGCTCGTGTTTGGCGACGAGAAAGCCGCGCGCGAAGTGGTGCTGGGCCTCGTCGGGCTCTGCGGCCTGCGCGGGCTGCATGCCGGGGCGCTGGCCAATTCCGCCGCGGCCGAGGCGCTCACCTCCGTGCTGATCTTCCTGAACAAGACCTACGGAGTCGACGGCGCCGGCGTGCGCATCACCGGCGAACTGAAGCTGCCTTCGGCGGGCTGAATGCACCGCAACCCGCTCGAATTCCGCGCGCTCGAGGGACTGCCGGAGATCGAACCGGGCGACGATCTGGCGGCGCATGTCCGCCGCGGCCTGCAGGGCGCGGCGCTGGAACTCGAGGCGGGCGATGTTCTCGTGGTTGCCCAGAAAGCGGTGTCCAAGGCCGAAGGGCGTTTCGTCGACCTCGCCACCGTTGTTCCGTCCGGGCGCGCCATCGAGCTGGCGGCGGTGGTCCGCAAGGACCCGCGTTTCGTCGAACTGGTGCTGGCGGAGTCGAGCACCGTGGTCAGGGCCGTGCCCAACATCCTGGTCACCCGCCATCGTTGCGGGTTCGTGATGGCGAACGCCGGCATCGATCGGTCCAACGTTCCCACGGGTGCGCGGGATGGCGGAGAGTGGGTCCTGCTGCTGCCGATCGACGCGGACCAGTCCGCGCGGCGGTTGAGCGAGGCGCTGGGGCCCCCCGGGGCCGGATGGCCTGCCGTGATCATCAGCGACAGCTTCGGCCGGCCGTGGCGACGGGGCGTCGTCAACGTCGCGCTGGGCGTCTCGGGGCTGCCGGCGCTTGTCGACCTGCGCGGCACTCTCGACCGCGAGGGCCGTGTGATGCAGAGCACCGAGGTCGCGCTGGCCGATGCCGTGGCCGCGGGTGCCGGCATTGCCATGGGCGAGGCGGCCGAGGGCACGCCCGTCGTGCACGTGCGGGGCGTCCGCTGGCGGGACCCTGCACAGGACGGCCAGGCACTGGTGCGTCCCTTCGATGAGGATCTCTTCCGTTGACCACCACTCCCACCGTGCTGGCAATCTCCGGAGGAGTGGGTGGCGCCAAGCTCGCCCTGGGTCTCGAGCGTTGTCTGCCGCGGGGCGAACTCGCGGTACTGGTCAACACGGGGGACGATTTCCGCCACCTGGGGCTCTGGATCAGCCCCGACCTCGACACCGTGATGTACACGCTGGGCGGGGTGGTCAACCCCGGCTTCGGCTGGGGCCGTTCGGGCGACACTTTTGCCTTTCTCGAGGAACTCCGGAACCGCGGCGGCCCGGGCTGGTTCGCGCTCGGGGATCGCGATCTGGTCGTGCACGTCGAGCGCACGCAGCGTCTGCTGGCGGGCGAACGACTGACCGACATCACCGCCGATCTGGCCCTGCGCTTCGGTGTCGGGGCGCGGTTGCTGCCGATGAGCGATGCGCCGGTCAGCACCCGGCTGGAGACCGCGGCGGGAACCCTCGAGTTCCAGCACTATTTCGTCCGCCTGCGCTGCGAGCCGGTCGTGACCGCCATTCACTTCGAAGGTGCGGCCCTTGCCGAACCGAGCGCCGAGGCCCTCGAACTGCTTGCCAGTCCGCATCTGCGTGCCGTGGTGCTGTGTCCCTCCAATCCCTACCTCAGCATCGATCCGGTGCTCGCCATTCCCGGCTTGCGCGCCGCATTGCGCCGTTGCCCGGCACCGGTGGTGGCGATCTCGCCCGTGATCGGCGGCAGGGCGGTCAAGGGGCCCACCGCCAAGCTGATGACGGAACTCGGCGTGGAGGTCTCACCGGGCAGCATCGCCCGGCATTACGCGGGCCTCATCGACGGACTGGTGATCGATCAGGAAGATGCCGCCGCAGCCTGCGCGCTCGACCTGCCCGTACTGGCGACGCAGACTCTCATGCGTTCGCTGGAGGATCGCGAGAGGCTCGCGGCCGCGACGCTGGAGTTCGCGGGCGGGTTGCGGCAGCGGCATCGTGGAGCGCCTGAATGAGGACGGTCGCGATCGTGCCGGTGCGGGCACCGGGCGAGGGCAAGTCCCGGCTTGCCGGAGTCCTGTCGCCGCTGCGGCGCGCTTCGCTCGTGCAGGGCATGCTGGAGCGCGTGCTGCTCGCGCTCCGGCAGGCGCGCTCGGTGACGCGCATCGTCGTGGTGACGCCCGACCTGGGGCTCGCCCTGCCCGCGGGGGTAGACGTGGTCCACGACGCGGGCGTGGGGCTCAACGCCGCGGTGGCGCTGGCGCTGGAGAGCCTGGCGGGGACTGCCGACGCCGCGCTCGTCGTTGCGGCCGATGCTCCGCAGGTCACCGCCGAAGAGATCGATCGCATCGTCGCTGCGACCCGCGATGCCGATGTCGGCATCGTTCCCGACCGGCGGGGCGAGGGCACCAACGCCCTGTGGTTGCGGCTGCCGCCAGGCATTGCGCCGCAGTACGGCGAGGGCAGCGCGCGCGCGCACCGGGATGCCGCCCGTGCGGCCGGGCTGCGCGTCGTCGTGGTCGACGCACCCGGGCTGTCGCACGATGTCGACCTGCCCTCCGACCTCGACGGCGAGCCGATGCCCGCCGAGCAGGCGCTGCTGCTGGCCGACGAAGACGACCTGCCGTCGCTGATGAGCCGGGCCGCGGAACTTGCGGTGGCCGGGTTCGGGCAGCGCGTGAGCTATTCCCGCAAGGTGTTCATCCCGCTCACGCAGCTGTGCCGCGACGTCTGTCACTACTGCACTTTCGCCGGACCGCCGCGCAAAGGCGCGCGCGCGTTCATGACGCCCGACGAGGTGCTCGAGGTGGCTCGTGCCGGAGCGCGTGCCGGGTGTGACGAAGCCCTCTTCACGCTGGGCGACAAGCCTGAACTGCGCTACCGCGTGGCGCGCGAGGAGCTGGGCGCGCTGGGGTTCGCGACCACGCTGGAGTATCTCGCGCACTGTGCCCGTCTGGTCCACGCCGAGACCGGACTGCTGCCGCACCTCAACCCCGGGGTCATGACGCCGGCCGACATCGCAGCCTTGCGCACCGTGTCCGTGTCCATGGGCATCATGCTCGAGAGCGTTTCGCCGCGGCTCGCGGAGCGGGGCGGCCCGCATCACCGGTCCCCGGACAAGCATCCTGCGCCCCGCCTCGCGACGCTGCAGGCGGCCGGCGAGCAGCAGGTGCCATTCACCACGGGCATCCTGATCGGGATCGGCGAGACCCGCCGGGAGCGCATCGAGGCGCTGCTCGCGATCCGCGCCCTGCACCTGCGATACGGGCACATCCAGGAAATCATCATCCAGAATTTCCGCGCCAAGCCCGGCACGCGCATGGCGCGCCATGCCGAGCCCAGCCTCGATGAGCTGCTCTGGACGATCGCCGTGGCGCGGCGCATCTTCGGCTCGGGCATGTCGATCCAGGCGCCCCCCAACCTGAGTCCCGGCGCGCTGCGCCCGCTGGTCGCCGCAGGTCTGAACGACTGGGGTGGCGTGTCCCCGGTGACGCCCGATCATGTGAACCCCGAGGCGCCCTGGCCGGAACTGCTGGAGCTCGAGCGGCAGACCGAGGCGGCCGGGCGCTGGCTCGTCCAGCGCTTGCCCGTGGCGCCCTCGCATGCGGGCGATCTGGCGCGCTGGGTCGACCCCGCGTTGCATACGGCAGTGCTGCGTCGGCTCGACGTCGAGGGTTACGCCCGCGAACGTGACTGGACCGCCGGGGCGGGCGACCCGCCCCCGGCACGGTATCGTCGGCTGATCGCGGCAGGGCGGCCGGATCGCGCCGTTTCTCCGGCGGTGGCCGCGGCGCTCGATCATGCCGCCTCCGGGCGGGGACTGGCCGAGCCGCAGATCGTGGCGCTGTTCGCGGCTGACGGCGTGGACTTCCAGGCCGTGGTGGCCGCAGCAGATGCACTGCGCGCCCGCCGGTGCGGCGACGCCGTGACCTACGTCGTCAACCGGAACATCAACTACACGAATATCTGCACCTATTCCTGCGGGTTCTGTGCGTTCGCCAAGGGCCGCAGCGCGCGCTCGCTGCGCGGGCCGGGCTACGACCTCGATCTGGGCGAGATCGCGCGACGGGTCGCCGAGGCGTGGGACAAGGGCGCAACCGAGGTCTGCCTGCAGGGCGGGATCCATCCTCGATACACGGGCCACACCTACCTCGAGATCGTCAGGACCGCCCGTGAAGCCGCGCCCGGGATCCATGTCCACGCCTTCTCGCCGCTCGAGATCACGCACGGCGCAAGCACCCTCGGCCTGCCGGTTCGCGCCTACCTCGAGTTGCTGGCCGAGGCGGGACTTCGCACGCTGCCGGGCACGGCCGCAGAGATCCTCTGCGACGAGGTCCGGGCCATCATCTGCGCCGACAAGATCAGCACGTCCGAGTGGCTCGGGGTCATGCGCGATGCCCATGCCGTCGGGCTTCGCAGTACCGCCACCATCATGTATGGCCACGTCGAGCAAGCGCGGCACTGGGCGGCGCACCTGCTGGCCGTACGCGAGCTGCAGGAGGAAACCGCGGGCTTCACGGAGTTCGTGCCGCTGCCGTTCGTGCACATGGAGGCGCCGCTCTGGCGCAGTGGGCGGGCCCGCAGCGGACCGGGTTTCCGCGAGGCACTGCTCATGCATTCGGTCGCGCGGCTCGTATTCGACCCCGTGCTGCCCAGCATCCAGACCTCCTGGGTGAAGATGGGCCGGGAGGGCGCGCTTGCGGCGCTGGCGGCGGGTGCCAATGACCTCGGGGGCGTGCTGATGAACGAGTCCATCACCCGCGCCGCGGGGGGCGTGAACGGCCAGGAGATGGACGCCGCGGCGATGCAGCAGGCCATCCGTTCGATCAGTCGACTGCCCCGTGAGCGCACGACCCTGTACGGCGAGCCTGGACCGGCGCGCCGGCCCGAAGTGCCTGAAGTGGCCGGGGAGGCGGTCCCGATCCGCACCTGAGTTGTGGTTTCGCAGGCACAATCAGCGCTCCAGTCGATTGTCAGGGTAGGCAGATCTCCCTGATCCTCGGCTATACTCGGGTGAGTCGAGCATGGTGCGGTTGTTGCGGATTCGCAACGGCTGGGGCGCCTGCTCATCTACCAAGTCGCAGAGGTGATATTGATGGCCCTCCAATCCAAGTTCATCGCCGTAGCGCTGGGCGTCACGGCAGCACTGCCGGGTGCCACGGCGTTTGCCCAGCAGGCCGGCGCCCAGGAGTCCTCCGGTGGGCTCCTCGACGAAATCGTGGTCACGGCCCAGCGCCGCGAAGAAAAAGTCCAGGACGTCCCCATCGCGATCAGCGCGTTTTCGGCCGACCAGCTGCAGAGCCTCAACGTCACCGAGACGCTCGGCCTCTCCAAGCTGATCCCGAACCTGCTCGCGCTGAACAACACCGGCCTCGGCACGGGCAACGCGTATTACCTGCGCGGCATCGGCAACACTGAATCCATCTCCACCTTCGACCCGCCCGTCGGCACCTACGCGGATGACGTCTTCATCAGCCGCCAGAACGCCAACAACCTCGGCCTGTTCGACGTCGAGCGTATCGAAGTGCTGCGTGGCCCCCAGGGAACCCTGTTCGGCCGCAACACGACCGGCGGCGCGATGAACCTGATCCTGCGCAAGCCGGCCGATGAAGTCGGCGGCTATGTCGAGGCGGGCTTCGGCCAGTTCGGCATGCAGACGATCCGCGGGTCCGTGGACCTGCCGATCTCTGATCGCGTGCTCACCAAGATCTCTGGCTACTACGTCGAAGACGACGGCTATGTGTCCAACCCGATCACGGGCGAGAACGACCTGAACCGTCAGGAAGCCCTGGGCCTGCGTGGCGCCGTGCGCTTCCTGGTTTCGGATGCCCTGACCTGGGATCTCTCGGCGCAGTACATCCAGGACGAAGGCCTGAACAACATGAACTACACCGCCGGATCCGGCGGCCAGGCCTACCGCGGCGGCGTGGTGGCCAACGGACTGGTGCCGATCCCGGCGACCGGACCGCAGGTGGCGCTGGTGCCTTACCGCGCGGGCCTTCCGGCCACGTCGCCCACCGCCC
>CAJACZ010000116.1 GCA_903938365.1 uncultured Pseudomonadota bacterium
ATGCGTAACATTCACCGCGTGCTGATCATTTTGATGGGACTGTCCGTCGGCGCAGACCTCGCGCATGCGCAGGCCAGGGGTCGTCCGATGCCACCGGGCAACCTCTGCGTCGATCCGGACCCGGTTACCGGTTGTCCCCCTGCGCCCGCGACGGTGGCGAGCGGCGCCAAGATCAAATGGAATCCGGGTCACTATGTGCGCGCTGACGAACAGGGCTGGACAGCGAAGCGGCCGAACCGGTTTGCGGTCTATGAAACCATTCGCTCCGTGCCGCAGGTGAAGGGCGCAGCGTTCGTCGTGAACTGGGGCATGGTCGAGAACCAGCGGGGAGTTTATGACTGGTCCGGCGTAGATGCGGAAATCAAGCAGCTGGCTTCAATGAACAAGAAGGCAATCATTGATCTCTGGTATCTGGGATTCGGGGGCACGTTGCCGAAGGTTCCCCAGGGAAAGGACTACCGCTACATAGGCGATTACCTGATCACCGAGGGCTGTGCGGGCAGTGTGTCTTACGGCGGCTACGGTGCCAGGCTCGACATCCCGGCATGCATGGACCGCTGGATCGAGTTCATCAAGGCGGTGGCGGTCCGCTATGACGGCAATCCCACGGTCGAGAGCATCCATATCGGAGAGAATTCCACGAACATGGTGGGTCAGAGCCTGGCGGGGCTCGCGCGGCAGTGGCAGAGGATTCCAGCTGTACTGAAAGCGTCATTCAAGCAGACGCATACTGTTATTCATAACAACTATTTCCTGAGTGTTGCCGAGACGCAGGCCTTGTCTAATCTGATGGTCGAAAATGGCGTGGGCTCGGGAGGACCTGACATCTACGTGACTTTCAAAGTGCCTCAGGATCCGAACAAAGACGCTTGGGGGGCGCTTGCAATGCGCGGGGCCGGGGCTGTTCCCGGGCTGGGAACGTTTGGTACCAGGGACAGCCGGTCGGTAGTGCCGCAAAGCTACGAGGCGCAGGTGGTTCGTCCGGTGGAACTCACGCCGGCAGTGGTCAATGACCACGCCAACACTTATCTCAAGAGTAACCATACGGTCTGGACGGCGTACTACGGCTACAACCCCAGACAATATGGAGGCACTGTAGAGATCCCCGCGTTTCGCTGGGAAGGCGCGGCCGGGCTACTTGAATTTCTGAAGAAGCCCAGCAGTGCTGTAAGAAACATTGCGTGCCCGGGAGCGTTCGTTGGTCGGTGCCAATGATTCATGGCGGCCGTGAGTCACTGACGGCCCCCCCAAGTGACCCTGCCGGCGTTTCGTTGGTGTTCAGCGCGGCTGGTTCAGGGTTGCGACGATCCGCTGCATCGCGGCAGCGGGGGTAAGGTGGCGTTCGAACACCGCGGTGTTTGAACCGCGCAACGCCGCCAGGCGCGTGGGGTCCTGAAGCAGCGTGGCGACCTGCGCAACGATTTCGGCGGGCGTCTCGAACGCGAACTGCTCGTCGAAGCGCGGCAGTCCGGCGAGCAGGCTCCGGTTGTGCAGGATTTTCTGGCCCACGATGGGCAGTCCCAGCGCCAGCATTTCGCCGAACTTGAAGGCCAGGGCGTCGTGCGGGCCGCGCACGTAGATTCCGATCCGCGATCCGGCGAGCCGCCGCAGGTATTCCGGCAGCGGGTAGAACGGCACGCGCACCGACTCGAACGGTTCGGGCAATGGCCGCGAAGCGGCCAGCCCGGCCACGGCCTGGATGCCCTTGTGCTGCCGGAGCTCGCGGATGATCTCGTAGCGCGTCTGCGCCACGGCGGCGTGGTGCGCCTGTGAGTAGTGCGTCATCACGAAGAAGACGTCCGAGCTCGGAGGCTGCCCGCGAAGCTGACGGAACTGATCGATGGGATGGAGGGCGCGCAGCGTACGGATCCGTCTTCGGAATCCGCGCGGTCCGGCCGGCGCGGTGCCGCCCGCCGCTATGCGCAGCCAGGACAGCAGGGAGCCCTCGATCCGCACCGGAAAGGGCGGTTCGATCGCGACGATCCTGTCGCGGTGCGCTTGCAGGAGCGGCTCTTCGGCGAGCATCTGCTCGTCGATGTTCGCCTTGAAGTAATAACGCACGCCGCCCGCCAGCAGCGGCAGGTGGTAGCCCTTCGAGTTGCCGCAGCGCCCGCTGTCCCGCATGTCGATGCAGAAAAAGAAATCGACCCCCTGGCCCTGCGCGCGGAACAGGAAAACGGTTTCCCGGAGTTCCTCGAAACCAGGCGCAAGCAGCAGCGAGCGCAGGGCCGCCGGCACTCGGGAGGCGATCCGGAACTGGTACCCGTCGGGCTGGTGATCGGCCGAGCCCGCCTGCATGGCCGCGAGGTAGAAGCTCGCGTATTCCAGGTTGGAGCAGTTGAAGTAGGTGATGCGCTCTATGGCGGGCACGTTCGGGATCCGGGAGAAGCGCTGAAAGCGAGTCTCCAAGATATCACCCTGAGCGATTGCCCGTCGATTCAGCTCCCGGCAGCGCCGCTCAGGGATGTGAGGTCCCGCTCGAGGAAAGCGACCAGCGACTGCGGGGTGTCCTTGGTGGCCTGCGTGCGCGGATAGACGTGCGCGGTGCGGACCTTGCGGTCGAACCAGACCAGTTCCTGCTCGGGCTGCGACGGGCGCGTGGCGGCGAGCCACAGCGCCGTGTCGGCGCCGGACTCGGCGTCGCGCAGGATCAGCTGGAGGATCTTCCGGAACCGCGGCATCGAGCGTTTCACGCCGTCGGTGTCCGCCCAGCCCGGGTGCATCACGTAGAAGCCGATGCCGCGTGATCCGTAGGTGTCGCGCCAGTACTGGTTGAGCACCATCTGGGCACGCTTGTGGAACGCGTACGCCGCGGTGCCGTTGAACTTCGCAGGGTTGGTGGTGTTGAGCATCCCCGTGCTGAGCGGCACGTTGTAGCCGCCGCCCGAGGTCATGTTGATGACGAGCGGCTTCGGTCCGCCGAGCGTGCCGGCGCGGATCAGCTCTTCCGTGATCAGGTAGTGGCTGAGCAGGTTGATGACGTAGGACGCCTCGCGACCCTCCGCCGTGAGCAGATGGTCGTCGTTCAGGACGCCGACGTTGTTCACCAGCACGTCGACCCGCTGGCCGCTGGCGATGCGTTCACGCACCCAGCGTGCGGCATCGGCCTGCAGCGAGAAGTCGCACTCGGAGGTTTCGATACCCGTGATGCCGAGCGCCGCGGCCTCGCGGACCAGTCCGTCGAGCTTGGCGCTGCGCCGTGCCACGGCAGTGACCCGGGCACCCGCCTTGGCTGCCGCCAGGGCGATGTGCTTGCCGAGGCCCGCCGACGCGCCCGTGACCACCCAGTTCTGGCCGCTGAAGTCCGCTTTGTACGCGGGCCAGGTGAGCTGCCGCGCGCGATAGCCGACCTGCGTGAAGCTGAGCGTGAAGCGCGTGTAGAAGGCGGCGATTTTCTTGAGCTGCTGCAGGTTCATGGGGAGTCCTGATGGGTGTGCTAGGGGTCGATTGTGCAATGATGGGCGTGATGCCGGCCACACGAAAGAAGACGGTCACCCCGGGAGCCACGCCGCGTGACGCGCGCAACCTGTTGCGCAGCGGCGAGGGCGCCCGCGCGCTGCAGATGCTCGGCGATCGCTGGTGCCTGCTGATCCTGCGCGATGCGTTCCTCGGGGCGCGCAGGTTCGAGGATTTCCGCCGGCTCACGGGTGCGGCGCGCGGCACGCTGACCCAGCGCCTGAACCTGCTGGTCCAGCAGGGCGTGCTGTACCGGAATCCCTACGGCCGGAGTCCCGGCCGCCTGGAGTACCGGCTCACGGACAAGGGCATGGGTTTCTATCCCGTGGCCCTGGCCCTGTGGAGCTGGGAGTCGCGCTGGGCCGGGGAGTTCGGCCTGCCGCCCGCGCTGATTCACAAGCGTTGCGGCCATGCGATGCAGCCCGAGGCCACCTGCGGCCACTGCGCGAGGCCGATCCAGCCGGTCGAGGTGCTGTTCGAACCGGGCCCGGGAGCGAAAACCACGCGGGCGACTCCTGTGGGGGACGAGCGCAGGCGGCGCACCTCCCACGGTCCGCATGCCGCGGGTGTCGATACGACCATGTTCCATTCGATCGACACGATCGGGGATCGCTGGTCCGTCCTGCTGCTGGCCGCGTTGTTCTTCGGGCTGCACCGCTATGACGACATCTTCGCGGCCATGGGGATCGCGACGAACATTCTCTCTGACCGGCTGCAGCGTTTCCTGTCGGTGGGGGTCATCGAGCGCAAGCTCTACAGCACCCGCCCGCCGCGCTACGAATACCGGCTGACCGCCAAGGGCTGGGACCTCTATCCGTTCGCGATCACGCTGCAGGATTGGGGCACCACCTGGCTGCCGGCGCCGAACGGCCCGGCGATCCGGCTGTTCCACAAGCCCTGTCACCATGCCCTGCGTGTACGCATGGCCTGCAACGTCTGCCACGAGCCGATCGACCCGCACGAGGTGGGCGTGCAGGCCTCCAGGGGCTGGCGCGCCACGCGGCGACTGACGAGGCCCGCGGCGCCCGCCGCCCGGAAAAAAGCGCAGGCGGTACGCCGGAAGGCCTGAGGGGTCGTGCATGGGGCGCAGTGCCGGGGGGGCTTCAGGGGGATAGCGTGCCGCAGGTCGGCAAGGCCCAGCCCCGCGCGCGCTGCTCCGCGATGAGCCTGTCGACGGTCTGTGCCACCTCGTCCGGGATGGGCGTGGTGCGCCGGGTCTCGAGGTCCACGGCGGAAGACAGGAACTCGAGCGCGCTGGCGAGGCGGCCGCGCGTCGCGTCGACGATGAACAGCAGGCCCTGGATGCGTTTCAGGCTGCGTGCGACCAGGCAGGAATGCGCGGTGACTTCGTGCCCGACATGGATCTCGTCGAGGAACCAGGTGTGATGCTCGAGGTCGAAAAACCCGATGCGGCGGTCGCGGGCGTAACTCTCGTCGATGCCCATGCTGAGCATGAACGGATCGCCGGCCAGGTCGTAGAGCGCGGTGTAATGCTGCACGTTGACGTGTCCGTTGCGGTCTTCCCAGCTCGAGGGAATCGTCAGCCGGAGCGTCGCGGGGAGTTCGAGCACCTGCTCGAGCGTGGGCATTACAGAGCGCACTACGGATCCTCCTGGGTCGCTTGCATAACAAGACGGGCGTGCCTATCCTGACCTCGGCTTGCGAGCCATGCAAGCGCGGGAGAACCTCATGAGCGAAGCGGTCCGGCATCCTGCATGGTTTGACCCGGCGCTGCCGGCGAACGCGGACTGCGTGCTGCGCGACATGCTCGACCTGCGCGCCGCGCGGGTGCCGGAGCGGCAGTGCGCGCTGTTCGAGGACGGCAGCAGCTGGACCTACCATGAATGCCGAGAGTCAGTGCGCGCTGCTGCCGAAGCGCTCCAGCGCCTTGGGCTGCGCAAGGGCGACCGGCTGATCGCCTGGCTGCCGAGCGGCCGTCCGATGGTCACGGCCTGGTTCGCCGCGAACTACCTCGGCGCCGTGTTCGTGCCGCTCAACACGGCCTATCGCGGGCAGGTGCTCGAACACGTGATCAACGCGTCGTGCGGCGCAGTGATGCTGGCTCACCATGGTCTCGTCGAACGGCTGGCCGGGTTGCAGCTGCCGCAGCTCGCGCGGGTGGTCAGCGTGGGTGGCCCGGCGGCAGCCCCCGCCGGCGCCGGTTTCGTCGTGCTGGACGAATCCGTCCTCGAAGGGGACGGCGGGCGCCTCGACGCCAGCGCGTCCATCGGGCCCTGGGACATCCAGACCATCATCTACACCTCGGGCACCACTGGCCCGTCCAAGGGCGTGCTGTCGCCCTACCTGCAGCTCTACGCCACCGCGGTGGTGAACTACGGCTACATGGGCGACGGTGAGGCGATCCTGGTCAACCTGCCAATGTTCCATGTCGGCGGCACCAGCCCGATCTACTGCGCCCTGGTGCGGTCCGGCAGCTTCTACCTGGTCGATGGCTTCAGCGGGCAGCGCTTCTGGGAGCAGGTGCGTCGCAGTGGCGCCGTCACGACCTCGGGCCTGATCGGCGTGATGGCCGCCTTCCTGGCGAAGTCCGAGCCGCGCGCGGACGACGCCGCGAACACGCTGCGCTGCGTCACCATGGCACCGATCAACGCGGACACGATGGCGTTGTCGCGGCGCTTCGGCTTCGACTATCTGACGGGTTTCAACATGACCGAGGTCTCGACGCCGCTGGTCACGGATCTCAACGAACCCAAGGCGGGCAGCTGCGGCCGGCCGCGCACCGGCATGGAGTGCCGCCTTGTCGATGGCAACGACATGGAGGTGCCGCGGGGCAGCATCGGCGAACTGATGGTGCGCAGCGAGCTGCCGTGGACGATGAACGCGGGCTACGACGGGCTGCCCGAGGCGACCGCCCGCGCCTGGCGCAACGGCTGGTTCCACACCGGCGACCTGTTCCGCCAGGACGAGGCGGGCGACTATTACTTCGTGGACCGCATCAAGGACACGATCCGGCGTCGGGGCGAGAACATCTCCTCGTTCGAGGTCGAGAACGCGGTGCGGCTCCACGCGGACGTCGATGAAGTGGTCGCGGTGGGCGTCAAGAGCGAAATCGCCGAGGAAGAAGTGCTGGTGGTCGTCACGGCCAGACCCGGCCGCGAACTCGATCCCCGCGCCCTGGTCGAGTTCCTGATCCCGCGCCTGGCGTATTTCATGGTGCCGCGGTACGTGCGGGTGGTGTCGGACATCCCGAAGACCGAAACGAACAAGCCGCGCAAGGTGGTGTTCCGGGACGCTGGCGTGACGCCCGATACCTGGGACCGCGAGACGGCGGGCCTGCGGTTGCATCGCGACCGCCTGACCGATCAGGATGCCTGAGCAATGGAAACCGACGGAAGGAGCAGCCCCATGAGTTCGCGGGAAGACCGGATCGAGAAGATGCTGTCCAGGGACGAGATCCGCGAGGTGCTGGCGCGCTACGCGCGCGGCGTGGACCGGGCCGATGCTGCGATGCTCAAGTCCTGCTACCACCCGGACGGGATCGAGGAACACGGGGGCGTCTACGCGGGCAACGCCTTTGAATACGTCGATTCGGCGATCCCCCGCATCCACCGGATCGGCCCGATGCAGCACCTGCTGGGCAACAGCCACATCGAGTTCGCGGGCGAGGTCGCCCATGTGGAGACTTACCTGCTCACCTTCGCCCGTTTCGGCGCGCCGGGCGCCGAGGTGGACACCTTTACGGGCGGCCGGCTGCACGATCGTTTCGAGCGGCGCAATGGCGAATGGAAGATCGCCCACCGGCGCACCATCTTCGACTGGAACCGCGACACGCCCTCCAACGAAGGCTGGTGCCTCGGCCTGTTCGACCGGTCCCGGCCGGGCATGCTGATGGGCTGCAAGGGCGAAGGGGACCCGAGCTACCAGCGCTTCTGATCCGCTGTCCCTGTCCCGATCCACGGAGGCATCCATGAGCGCGCACCGCATACCCTTTCGCCAGACGCATTTTCCCTCGGCCGAAATGCGCCTCGAGCACCGCGAGGACGGCACGCTGGTGGTTCGCCCGGTCCTGCAGCTCGCGGCCTACGAGCCGAACCTCCCGGCGGTGCTGGCGCGCCGCGCCGAGTTGCACCCGGACAAACCATACCTCGCCGAGCGTCGCCCTGCGGGCGGCGACTGGTACCGGCACAGCTATGCAGAGACCTGGCGCGACACGCGCGCCGTGGCGCAGTGGCTGCTCGACCGGCGCATCGGCCCGGACCGGTCGCTGCTGATCCTCTCGGGTAACTCCGTTGCCCACGCGGTCATCAAGTATGGCGCGATGGCGGCACGGCTCCCGGCCTGTCCTGTGAGCGTCAACTACGGCCTGACCCCCGGGGACTTCGGGCGCCTGCGGCACGTCGTCAGCCTGGTGCGGCCGGCCGTGGTGTTCGCGGAGCAGGCGGCGCTCTTCAAGCGCGTGCTCGAGACCCTGGATTTCGGCGACGCGCTGATCGTCACCGATGATCCCTCGGTGCTGCAACGCCCGGCGATCCGGCTCGCGAGCGTGCTGGCCACGCCGCCCACGCAGGCAGTGGACGAGTCGATTGCGGCCATGGATCCGGACGAGCCTACGCTCTACATGCTGACTTCCGGATCGACCAGCCTGCCCAAGGCCGTGGTGCAGACGCAGCGCATGCTGACCTCGAACCTGGCGCAGGGCCGTCAGGTGCTGGGCGACACGGCTGGCTGGAGCGACGTGATGCTCGACTGGCTGCCGTGGAACCATGTGTCCGGCGCGTTCACCAAGATGGGCACGCTGGTCAGTGGCGGCACCCTGTACATCGACGCCGGGCGACCGATCCCCGGGCCGCAGTTCCAGGAGTCGCTGCGCAACCTCAAAGAGATCACGCCGAAGTTCTATGTCAACGTGCCGTTCGGCTACGCGATGCTCGCCGATGCACTCGAGCAGGACGCGGAGTTGCGCCAGAGATTCTTTTCGCGGCTGACGCTGGCGCTGTACGGCGGCGCGGGTCTGCCGCAGGCACTCTACGACCGCTTCCAGCGCCTCGCCGCCGAGACGGTGGGAGAGCGGATCTTCTTCACCACCGGTTACGGCGCGACCGAGACGGCCTCGGGTTGCATGGCGATCTACTTCCCCACCGAGGAGGTGGGTATCGGGCTGCCGATGCCGGGCCTTGAACTGAAGCTCGTGCCGCTGGGGGATCGCTACGAGGTGCGGCTCCGTGGCCCGATGATCACGCCCGGCTACCTGCGCAGCCCGGAAGCGAACCCGGGCATCTTCGACGAGGAGGGTTTCTACCGCACGGGGGACGCCGCGCGGCTGCATGACCCCGGCGATATCGGCAAGGGCCTCGCCTTCGCCGGGCGGCTCGCCGAGGAATTCAAGCTCGCCAGCGGCACCTGGGTGACGAGCGGGCGCTTGCGGGCCGCGGTGCTCGAAGCCTGTGCGTCGCTGATTTCCGACGTCGTGGTGTGCGGCGAGAACCTCAACCAGGTGGCGCTGCTGGCCTGGCCCAAGGGCGCGCCCACCGATGAGATGCGCGCGACGCTGGCGGCGCGCCTCGCGGCCTACAACGCGGGCCGCGGCAGCAGCGAGCGCGTCGCCGCGATGCTGCTGCTGTCCGAGCCTCCCAGCGTCGAGGCCCACGAGGTGTCGGACAAGGGCACCATCAACCAGCGCGTGGCGATGACGCGTCGCGCGGCGGACGTTGCGCGGCTCTACGCGTCGCCGCCGGACGCCGCAGTGATCGTCCCGCCTTCCGCCTGAATTCCGACCCCACCTTTTCCAGGGAAGCTCAAGCAATGGACACCAGAGACTGCGTCGCGCTCGTGACGGGCGGCAACCGGGGCATCGGCGAAGGTTTCGTGCGGGTGCTTCTCGCCGAGGGTGGCGCACGCAAGGTCTATGTCGGCGCGCGTGATCCTGGCTCTGCGGCGCACCTGGTCGAGGCCTTTCCGGGTCGCGTCGAGGCGGTACGCCTGGACGTCACCGATGCGGCGCAGGTGGCGGCGGCCGCAGCCCACTGCACCGACGTCAACCTCCTGGTCAACAACGCGGGCCTGTTCACCCACTCACTGCTGGTCGGCGCGTCCGACATGGAAGCCGCGCGGGCGGAGATGGAAGTGAACTATTTCGCGCCGCTGGCGATGAGCCGCGCGTTCGCGCCGGTGCTGGCGCGCAACGGTGGCGGCGCCATCGTCAACGTGCTGTCCGCCGCCGCGATCTGCAGCGTGCCGAACATGGGCGGCTACGGTCCGTCGAAGGCGGCGGCGCGGTCCATGAGCATGGCGGTGCGTGCGGAACTCGCCGACCAGGGCACGCAGGTGGTGGTGCTGATCGTCGGCTCCGTCGACACCCGCATGGCGGCGCATGTGCAGGGCGCCAAAGAAAAACCCGAGGACATCGCGCGCGCGGGCCTGCGGGCCGTGAAGCACGGCATCGACGAGGTGGATACCGATGCCATGGCCGTCGGCGTGCGTGCCGCGCTGGCGCTGGACCCGAAGGGTCTCGAGCGGCGCATGGCCAGGATGCTCAAGCAGTCGGTGATCTCTACGGGACGCTGACCGGGTCCGCCACCCGCGCGAGGCTCGCACGGTAGGGCGCGAGCCCGAGGAACAGCAGCAGTCCGGCGAGCGGCACCACCACGGCGGTGGTCCACGAGAGCGCGAGCCCGAGCTTGAGCGGGTCGACGAACAGGTAATCGGCCAGCAGCGCCGGGATGCTCGGGCCGAGCCCGTTGGCGATCAGGTTGCCGATGAAGAAATAGATCGCGGTCATCTGCGCGCGCAGCGGGTTCGGCGTCACCAACTGCAGGGCCGCTCCGGGCAGGCCCTGCAGGAAGGCCAGGAAGTAGATCGCGAATCCCAGCGATGCGGTGGCCCAGCGGTCGTCCTCGAGCAGCGGCGTCGCGACGATGAACGGCGCGCCGAGCAGCACGCCGTACAGGCCGGCACGCAGTACGGCATCGCGGTGACCACGCTGTGCGAGGCGATCCGCCAGCCAGCCGCCACTGAAGACCCCCAGTGTGCCGAGCACGAACATCAGCAGGCCGATGGTGAAGCCGGTGCGCGGCGCGTCCCAGCCGTGGGTGCGCATCATCACGCTGGGCGACCAGAACAGGTAGCAGCCGATCGCGATCCCGTAGAGCGTGAAGGCGCCGATGTGGCAGACGAGCGTTGCGCGGTTGGCGCGCATGAAGGCGAGCAGTGCAGGGGTGCCGCTGCTGACGGGGGTCACGGCGGCGCCGCGCCGCGCGGGTTCGCGGATGGTGAGCATCAGCAGCATGATCGGCAGGCCGAGCAGCCCGACCACGAAGAACGTGAGTTGCCAGGGAAAGATCTCGCCGATGAAGGGCAGGACCTGGTTCGGGGCGTTCGAGACGCGCTGGATGACGGCGCCGCCGATCATCAGTGCGAGGCCGGCACCGAAATACACCCCGGTGGAATAGGCGCCGATGGCCCGCGCCAGCTGCTGTGGCCTGAAGTAATCCGCCAGCAGGGAGAACGCGGCCGGCGACAGCGCCGCTTCGCCCACGCCCACGCCGACGCGCGCGCCAAACAGCGGCCAGAAACCGCGGGCGAGTCCGCAGGCGGCGGTCATCAGGCTCCAGAGGCCGACGCCCGCAGTCATGAGGTTGCGGCGGTTGGAGCGGTCCGCGAGACGGGCCAGCGGGATGCCCATGGTGGTGTAGAGGATCGAGAACGCAAGGCCGCCGAGCAGGCTCATCTGGGTGTCGGTGATGACCAGGTCCCTGCGGATCGGCTCGATCAGCAGCGTGAGGATCTGGCGATCGATGAACGAGCAGGTGTAGGCGAGGGTGAGGACGAACACCACGTACCACGGGTACAGGGCGCGCAGCCCGCCGGACCCGGAAGTCGATTGACCTTGTGCCATCAGTCCCCCTACTCTTCAGTTCAATATAGCAAGTGAGGCTGCTTGCTGCAGGGGAGACAACCATGCCCGTCGATATCGTTCATCTGGCGCTGGTGACCGCCGCGGTCGTGTTCGGCTCCTGGATCACGCTGTGGCTCATCAGCCTCGTGATCAGGGATTCGAGCATCGGTGATCCGATGTATCCGGTGATCATGGCGCTCGTCTCGCTGGTGATCTACGCCACCTGGGACGGCAACCCGGAGCGGCAGCGGCTGGTGCTGGCGATGACGCTGCTGTGGGCGGCGCGGCTGGCCTGGCACATCGGTTCGCGCAACTGGGGCCACGAAGACCCCCGCTATGCGCGGCTGCGCACCCACGCCGAGTCGCTGGGCAAGAGCTATGTCTGGTACAGCCTCACGCACGTGTTCCTGTCGCTCGGTGCCGCCTCGGGTGTGCTGATCGCGTTCCCGTTGTTCCTTGCACAGCGCACCGTCGAGCCCGGCCTGGGGCTGCTCGCCGGCATCGGCGTGGCGCTGTTCGCCGTCGGCCTGCTGCTCGAGACGGTGGCGGACGTGCAGCTGCAGCGCTTCCTGCGCAAGCCCGCCAACCGCAACCAGGTGATGCAGTCCGGGCTCTGGCGCTATTCGCGCCACCCGAATTACTTCGGGGAGTTCCTGGTGTGGTGCGGCTTCTTCCTGGTGGCGCTCGAGACGCCCTGGGGCTGGCTGGGGATCGTGAGTCCCCTGACGCTGCTCTATATCCTGCTCGGCCCGCTGGGCATCGGCCTCGTGGAGCGCCGCATGCGCAAGAAGCGGCCCGAGGCCTTCGCCGAGTACCAGCGGCGCACGAGTGCATTCCTGCCGCTGCCCCCCCGCAATGTCTGACCGCCACCCACGGAGCCGCACCATGAATCGATCGATCGAGCCGGCCGTTTCTCCCGATCCCCGGCTGAGTCGTCGCACCCTGCTGGCCGCCGGGCTCGCGGGCCTGGCGGCGGGGTCCCTCATTCAACCAGTCGAGGCAAAAGCTATGAGCAGTTCGGACGTCGTGAAGAGCATCATCCTGGCCTGGCGCAAGCTCGACGTGGAGGCCGTGCTGGCCCTCGTCGACGACAACATCGTGTGGTATTCGCATGCCGGTGGAAAGGCGCCGTTGAAGGGCAAGGAGGCCATGCGCAAGTTCATCGCCGCGCTCGGCTCGGGCATCAAGGAGAACCGCTGGCGCGTCTTCGCCATGGCTGAGCAGGGCGACACGGTCTATTGCGAGGGCGTCGACGATTTCACGCTGACCGACGGCAAGCTGATCGTCGTTCCCTATCTCGGGATGATGAAGGTCCGCAATGGCCTGGTCGTCGAGTGGCGCGACTACTTCGACGGCGGGCTGCTCGCGAAAATGAACAAGGGCGAGTTCGATTTTGCGAACGACCCTGCCGTTCCGCTGTGGAACCGGCCCGCGCTGTTCTAGGACCTGCGCCCGGCGATGCGTGCATCGCCGGGCCGCCTCTCTGGTCCGGCACGCGGAGGCCTGTCGGTTTTCCGCAAGAGAAATAACATTGTGAATGCCCTTAAAATATAGGGTCTGTCAGCAATATAATCTCTTCTTTATAAGGGATTTTTAAAATACATTACGCATGCCGTCCGGACCGGACGGATTTATCCAGGTAAATCCGAGGTACTGAAGCATGAAATCACTCGTGGCTATCCAGGCACAGATCCAGGATCTCCAGAAGCAGGCCGCCGAGTTGCGGACCCGCGAATTCCGCAAGACGCTTGCCGAGATCGTGGCCCAGATGAAGGCCTTCGGCATTTCCCTCGAGGACCTGCGCGTCGCCCTGAAAAAGGACGGCGGCAGCGGCGCCAGGACTGCGGGCCCCGCCAGGCGCGGCAGGCCGCCAAAATCCACCGCAGACAGCGCGGGCGGCACGCGCAAGCCCGCGCCCATCAAGTTCCGTGGCCCGGGTGGCGAGACCTGGACCGGCCGGGGCAAGCAGCCGCGCTGGCTCAAGGCCATGACAGACGCCGGCCGCAGCGCCGAGGAATTCCGGGTATAGCACCGGATTATTCCCGGGCCGCGCACCCTGTCCTCCCTGCCGGGACTATCCCGCATTAACAGGGGTGTCGGGGGTGCGCGGATTTTCCATCCGCACGCTGTCCTGGCTCAACGGTCCAGGAAAGGCATCAGCCGCTCGGCCCAGTCGAACATCCGGTCCGGCATTTTCTCGAACCGGCCCTTGCGTGATTCCCTGGCCGCGAGCTTCGTCGCCTCGAGCTGCGGATCCCAGGCTGGCGCCACGAAGTGCACCGGGACGTCGACCTGGGCCATGCGCTTCTGCAGCGGATAGGCGAAGTGGGCCTGGTAGGCTTCGCGCCACATGCCCTCCGAGCGGAACAGCTCGAGCACGCGGGCCTGGATCATCACCGGGTCGACGTGGGTGGGTTGATTGATGATGCCTTCGCGCGTGCGGCGGAACCACGGCCAGAACAGCCCCTGGTCGCGCAGCATGTGCCAGGCCTCGAGCAGGTGGCCGCCGTACCAGTTGGGGCGGATATCGGGCGTGTAGTGCTCGCGAAGCTCGCGGCGCAGCTTGTCGTCGAACCACAGCGTGTCGGCCATCACGAGGTGCCGGACGCTCTTCGGGTCGCGCAGCGCGAGTTCGAGGCCGACCAGGCCTCCGCCCCAGGTGCCGACGAAGTCGTACTCCTCGATGCCGAGCGTCTTGAGGGCCTGCTCGACGACCCGGGCGTAGGCGGTCACGGTGACCTTGCCCTTCAGGGTGTTGTCGGACTCGCCATGGCCGGGCAGGTTGATGGCGATGACCGGGCGATGACCGATGAAGCCGCGCGCCAGCTCGTGCACGATCTCCGAGGAACCCGCCGCGTCGTGCTGGATGAGCACCGGCCGGCCGGACTTCGCATCGTGGTTGCGGCGGATGCGCAGCTGTCCGCCCGGCACGTCGACGTAGTCCTGCCACATGCGGCAGGGCAGCGGGGCGGGCGGCACCACCCTCGGCGCGACCGGGGGCAGGTGCTGCAGGATGAAATCCCGGCACAGGTCCAGGGTCTGCGCCGTGTCGCCGCCGGCGGTGACCGTGACGCAGTCCGTCTTGCGCTGGACGCGCGCGAGGTCGCGCGCGAGCACGTCAGTGGCCGTGGCGGTGACCAGGGTGGGCACCGTGATGCGGGTGAGCGCGAGGTCGGAGCGCATCGAGAACGCCGCGCGGTAGCCGACGCGGTAGTGGTCCCCCGAGCGCATGAATTCGACGCAGCCGGCCTGCAGGTTCTCGGGCGAAGGCACGCTGTACTGCATGCGGTCGGCCTGGGCCTTGCTGTACCAGGGGAAGAAGATCAGCTGCTCGCGCATGCGCGCCCACAGCCAGGTCAGGTGCGAACCGTCCCACTTCGGCTCGAAGGGCGGCAGGTAGTTGTCCAGGATGTCCTTGCGCGCCCGCTCGGTCAGCAGCACGTAGCCGTTGGCGAGGGCGCAGGTCACGCGGCTCGGGTGGTGCTCCGCGATCGCGCAGGTGACCATCGCGCCGGTGTGGAAGCCGTAGATGGCCGCCTTGTCGATCCCGATGGCGTCCATGAACTCGACGAGGGCGTCCGCGAAGTCCGCGGTCTCGGCGGTGGCCACGCCGAGCGGATCGGAGAGCCCGAAGCCCGGTGTGTCGGGCGCGATGCAGGTGAAATGCTCCTTCCAGCGTTCCATGGTCGAGATCATGTCGCGCGAGGAGAGCGGGGACTGGTGCAGGCAGATCACCACGGGGCCCTTGCCCACGCGGCGGTAATGCACCTGGCGCGCGCCCCAGCGGCCGTCGGTTACATTCGCGAAATGTCGGGTGATACGGGACTCGGCCATGTAAAAATCTCCTGCAACGCGGACGCGACCAACTTACCAGCTTGCATGGCGCTGATCGACGCCTTCCTTCCTCAATTCGAGTTCCGCGAGTTCCACAGCCGTCGTGTGGGTGTCCGCGCGCGGCGTGCTGTCACCGAGATGCGGCGCGTGGACCTCGCGGACTCCCCCGTGATCGGGCCGCTGTTCCGCCTGCGCAGCCTCGGCTCCAGGCAGCCGCTGCAGGCCGGCGTGCTCGGCGAGTTCCTCGAGCGCTCCTTCGTCCTGCTGCACGAGGAGCCGGGGCGCGGCTTCGTCTACGGCGCCATCGGCGCCTTCTGGAGCGCGGGGGGCGGCGTGCGGCGCTTCGCGCCCGATGGCTTCGCGTCGAACCGCGACCCGGGTGTGGTCCGCCTGGCGTGGTCCTTCGAGTTCGAGCCCATCGAGGAGCATGCCGGCGGCGACCGGACCGATCCGGTGGCCTGTCTTGCCAGCACCGAGACCCGGATCGCCTGCAACGATCCGCATGCGCGCCGCATGATGTGGCTGTACTGGCTGGCCATTCGGCCGGCCAGCGGGTTGATACGCAGGGAAATGTTGCGGTTGCTCGCGAGGCGGTGCTCTCATCGCCCCTCGTCTTCCTGAAGGTCCCCCGTGTCCGCAGAAACCTCTGGCGCCCGCGCCGCGCTCCGCTATCCCGACTTCCGGCGCTACGCGTTCGGCCGCTTCTTCGCCACGATGGCCTGGCAGATGCTGGGTGTCGCCGTGGGCTGGCAGGTCTACGCGATCACGCGCGATCCCCTCGATCTCGGTCTTGTGGGGCTCGCGCAGTTCCTGCCCTTCCTGGCGCTGGTGCTGCCCGGCGGACAGGTCGCCGATCGCGCGGACCGCCGGCTCGTCATGGTGGCGGCCTACGGCGTCGAGGCCCTCTGCGCGATCGTGCTGATCGGCTTCACGCTGTCCGGCAGCCGCGAGGTCTGGCCGGTCTTCCTGGCGATGGCTCTGTTCGGTGCGGGGCGCGCGTTCTGGATGCCCTCGGGCCAGGCCATGGTGGTGAATCTGGTGCCACGGGAGGTCTTCCCGTCTGCCGTCGCGTTCAATTCGACGCTGTTCCAGAGCGCCGTGATCATCGGTCCCTCGCTGGGCGGCATCCTGTACGCGCTCGGTGAGTCGGCGCTGAAGGTGGACGGTGCCCTGCTGGTGTATTGCGTGGCGCTCGCCCTGATGGTGGCGGTGGTCGTGCTGATCGGGGGCGTGCGGCCGGTGCGGGCGCCGCCCAGCAACAAGGCGCTCTCGCTGCACGAGCTGTTCGAGGGCATCCGGTTCGTGTTTCGCCGCAAGCCGGTGCTCGGCGCGATCTCGCTGGATCTGTTCGCCGTGCTGTTCGGGGGCGCCACGGCACTGCTGCCGGTGTTCGCGGCCGACATCCTGCACGTCGGGCCGGTGGGCCTGGGCGTGCTGCGCACCGCTCCCGGCGTCGGTGCAGCGCTGACGGCGCTGTACCTGTCGCAGCGCCCGATCGAGCGGCATGCGGGGCGCTGGATGTTCGGTGGCGTGGCCGTATTCGGCCTGTCGACCATGGTGTTCGGCCTGTCGACTTCGTTTCTGCTTTCCACGGGCGCGCTGTTCTTCCTCGGCGTCGGCGACATGGTCAGCGTGTTCGTGCGGCACCTGCTCGTGCAGCTGGAGACGCCCGATGCGATCCGCGGCCGCGTGAGCGCGGTCAGCGCGATGTTCATCGGTGCGTCCAACGAGCTCGGTGAGTTCGAGTCCGGCCTCACGGCGAAATGGTGGGGCGTGGTGCCGGCGGTGGTCGTCGGCGGCACGGCCTGTCTGGCCGTGGTGGCGGTCTACCTGAAACTGTTTCCACAGCTGCGCAAGCTCGACCGCTTCCCGCAACCCGACCTGTCCCGCGAGGAGATCCCATGAGCCAGAGCCCCTCTCCGCTGCCCCGGTCCGCGTTCACGCGCCGGGGATTCCTGGCCGCCACGGCCACTGCGACGGCTGCGGGCGTTGCGGCGACGGCCTGCTCCGGCGACGCCGAGCCCGTGCAGCGTCCGCCCGGCGTGCCGATGGGGCCGTACACCAAAAAAAGCACGGCCACCGAGGTGCTGGGCGAGGTCGACCTGAGCGGCCGCACGGCGCTGGTCACCGGCGTGACCTCGGGCCTGGGCCTGGAGTCGATGCGGGTACTGGCCGCGCGCGGGGCGCGCGTGCTGGGCACGGGGCGAACGCTCGAGAAGGCGCGCGCGGCCTGCGCGAGCGTCGGCGCGGGTTGTGTGCCCCTCGAGCTCGAACTCGAGAGCCTGGAGTCGGTACGCGCCTGCGCGCAGGCCGTTATCGCACTCGGCCTGCCGCTCGACATCCTGATGTGCAACGCCGGCATCATGGCGCTGCCTGAGCTCGAGCAGGTCAATGGCCTCGAGAAGCAGTTTGCCGTGAACCACCTCGGGCATTTCCTGCTGGTTAACCGCTTGCTCGGCGCCGTGCAGGCGGCGCCCCAGGGTCGCGTCGTAGTGGTGAGCAGTTCGGCCTACAAGTGGGCGCCTCCAGAGGGCATCGAGTTCGACAACCTGTCGGGCGCGCGCGACTACACGCCCAACAAGGCCTACGGGCAGTCGAAGACCGCAAACGGGTTGTTCTCGCTGGAACTGGCGCGGCGGCTCGCGGGCACTCGAGCGACCTCCAACTCGATCAATCCGGGGCCGGTGGATACCAATCTCAGTCGCCACTACCCGGCCTGGCAGCGCCGCGTGATGGGGCTGATCGCGGGGTTCTTCATCAAGCCGGTGGAGGTGGGCGCGGCGACCCAGTGTTATGTCGCGGCGCATCCCGCCGTAGCCGGTGTCAGCGGCCATTATTTCGAGGATTGCAATCCGGTCATTCCGGGGGGGCAGATGACCAACGCGGCGCTCGCGCAGCAACTCTGGGAAAAATCGGCAGCCCTGTGCGGGGTTTATCTCACCTAGTGCAAGCGCGTCACGGCGGATCTGGCGCAGCCGGGGTCCGCTGGGGCTATCCTTAGCGTCAAGTATCAAGCATCCAACGGTCAGGAGTCTCCGCCATGAGCGCAGCACGCGTGCACCCGATCATGCCCACCAGTACCCACGACGAAGTGGCCGAGCAGATGTTCGTGGTGGCGCTGAAATCGTTCATCGCCGCCGAGATGGACCCGGCGCTGCGGCGCCTGTCGCAGGAGGTCGCCGGCACGCTGCCGGTGGCCGAGGGCGAGTCGCGGCCGAGCCTCCAGCAGCTGCGGCGCGGCGTGTCCTCGAGCCCGCTCTACCGCAACTGGATCTCGACCATGCGCGCCGCCCAGGAGCTCATGTGGCAGGCCGCGGGTGACTGCGTCGACCGCCAGCTCGACGAGCTCGACCATATCGCGGCCGCTGCGCCGAGCGTCGGCACGGTGCGCACCAACCCCGACTTCGTCGTGCCGCGCTACCTGGCCGCGACCGACACCCACATGATGCCCGGCAGTTACCACACCGACCCGACGCCGACCGACGTGCGCCAGGGAGCGGTGTTCGACAAGGCAGCCGCGCTGTACAGCCTGGGTCGTCAGGGCGGCCAGATGAACGACATGCGCGGCCACACGATCGTGGCGCACGTCCGCGAGCGCTTCCCGGACCTCGAGGTCCGGCGCGTACTCGAGATGGGCTGCACGGTCGGCAACAGCCTGGTCGCCGTGGCGCGCAACTATCCTGCGGCGGAGGTCCAAGGCATCGACGTGGGTGCAGGCCTGCTGCGCTACGCGCACGCACGTGCGGCGCTGCTGGGCGTGCCGCTGCACTTCTCGCAGCAGAACGCCGAGGAGACCGACTTCGCCGACGGCAGCTTCGACCTCGTCTACTCGACGGCGGTCCTGCACGAGACCTCGGCGCGCGCGATCAAGCGGATCTTCAGCGAGTGCCACCGGCTGCTTCGGCCAGGCGGCGTGATGGTGCACCTCGAGGTGCCGTTCCGGGCCGAGCACGCGGATAATTTCGACATGCTGCGCGCCGACTACGAGACCCGCTACAACAACGAACCGTTCTGGATCGGTGCGGTGTCGGCCGACCTCGCCGAGCTGGCGCGTACCGCGGGCTTCGAGCAGGCCGCGGCGGGCTACCAGGATGCGGCGGCCGTCGCGCCCCAGTCCGGCCAGCACTTTGCTTTCGGTGGCCCGAACAAGGGCGTGTATCGCTCCTGGTACGTGGTCTCGGGCCGCAAGGCGGTGTCGTGAGCACCGCGGCGTCAAAGCTCGGCACGCGGCTGCGCGTGCAGAAGGGCCGGCGCACGGTGCCGGGGGACCCGCGTATCGACACGCTGCTGAACATGGTCATGTCGCTGACGTCCGAGGTCGCCGTGTTGCGCGACCGGGTCGATGCCCACGAGCGTCTCGCGGCGGCCGGCGTGGTTCCCGCTCCCGATACCGTCGATGCCTACGATCCGGACGACGCCGCGCTCAAGGCGCGCGCCGCGCAGCGACAGCGTCTGATCGCCAAGGTGTGCCGGCCACTCGTGGCGGAGGGCTCGGCCGAGGCCGCGGGCGCCGCCGAGACCCACTGAGGCCCTTCGGGGTCGGTTCCGCCACCGATACTGTTCGGGTATCCAGCGTCCGGGAGCCCGATCGTGCAGCGCGGTCTCCTTTGCGGGGATCGCGTGGCATACTCGATCCAGCTTTCGGGGGCTCGATATGCGCGCATGGATTGCTCCGCTTCGTGGTGTGCTGGCTGCCACGGCCAGCCTTTCCCTGCTCGCCGGCTGCATGCACGCCCGCACCGAGGAATCCCGCGAACTGCAGACCCAGATCGCCGCGGACGAGGCGGTCGTGATCCTCGCCAAGCCGCAGATCGAGGGCGCCTCCGCCGAGGAGGAATTCATGGACTGTGTCAGCAAGGGCCTGGGTTCGGGAGCGGGTGGCTTGCTGGTGCGGGACAACAATCAGTTCGTCGATGCCATGTTCCCTTGGTTCGAACCGGCCACGGCGCCGTCCCGCGCCGAGGCGGTCAGTGCCGTGCTGGCACGACCGGGGGTCGGCGAGCGCGTGGCCCAGACCGGCGTGCGCTACATCGTATGGCTCGACGGCGGCACGCGCAGGACCGACGGTGGCGGCAGCCTGGCCTGTGGCGCGGCGCCGGGCGCGGCGGGCTGCATCGGCTTTGGCTGGTGGGAAAAACAGTCGGCCTACGAAGCGACGATCTGGGATCTGCGCCAGGCGAAGTCCGCGGGTTCGGTGCTCACCAACGTGACGGGCACTTCGGCGATCGTCGGCGCGGTGGTGCCGCTGCCCTTCATCGCCCGCGTGCAGGGTACCGCCTGTGATCGCATGGCCGATCAGCTCCGCAGTTTTTTCAAGGGCAGCGACTCGATGCCGCCCATGGCAGGTGCGCCATGAAGTCCCGGATTCCCTTGAGCCCGCACGCGCTCGCCGTACTCGTGCCGCTGTTCCTCGCGGCTTGTGCCACCCCTTCGGGTGGCGGCGACTCCGACAGCAGCAGCGGCAGCAGTGGGGGCGCGAGCGGCGGCGTGAGTTTCCCGATGCCGGGTAGCGGCAGCGCGGGTGGCGGCAGCGGTACCGCGGGCACACCCGGCACGGCGGAGCCGCCGGGAACCGCGGGTGGGGCCGACAGCGGCGCCGGTACGGCGGCCGGTACGACCGGTACGACCGGTACGACCGGTAAGACCGGCACTACCGGGACGACGGGTGCGGCCGGTACGGCCGGGGGCGAGACGGGCGGTGCGACGACCGCGGATGAACGGCGGGCCGTGCTGGATCGGCGGCTCGACGATTCGCTGGGCGAATTCGACAAGACCCTGGGCGAAGAGCAGCAGCGCAACGCCCGCGAGCGTGATGCACGCGCGGCCGCCGGGGCGGGCTCGGCGCAGACCGAAGGCGCGTCCGGCGGCGACGCGGCAGGCGGCGCGGGCCGTGGTCGTGCCGGAGACCTCAAGTCCGAGCGCGAGTCGGCCGAAGCGGCGGGCCCGACGGGTCCGGCTGGCGGGTCCGGTCGCGACCGGGGCACGGTGAGCGGCGCGGGCAGCGGGGCGCCGGACCGGGGCATTCCCTCGGGCGAGGACGACGACATCGTGGCGCGCCGCCTGCGGCGTGCCGCGGAGCAGGAAACCGATCCCGAGCTGAAGGAAAAGCTCTGGAAGGAATACGCCGAGTACAAGCGCAACGCGCAGGGCAAGGGCTGAGGCAACCGGCATGCAGGGGTGGATGACAGGCATGGGCAGCAGGAACTGGCGCACGGTCTTCGTGCTGGCTGTGGGAGCGCTGCTTGCGGGCTGCGTGGTCAAGGACACCCGGCCGCTGCCCAAGCTCAATGTCATCCAGGCCTCGCAGCAGATCCCGGAAGATGAATTGCTCGATGTCGCGATCCGCGAGTTCGACCCCGGCGTGCCGGCCAGTCTCGCCGGGGACGAGGAGGCGCTGGCGAAGAAGCGCATCTACCCGGATGTGCGCAAGGCCGAAGCCCGCATGATCCCGGCGCGCATCAAGTCCACGCTCGAGTCCTCGGGGCAGTGGGGTGCGGTGCGTGTCGTGCCGGAGGCGGTGCAGTTCGTGGACGTGCTGGTCACCGGGCGCATCATCGAGTCGACCGGCGTGGAGCTCGAGATCGAGGTCAGCGCCGTGGACGCCACGGGCCGCAGCTGGATTTCCCGCAAGGCCTACCGCGGCGATGCGGACATCGGTTCCTACCGGACCGAGGCGGCGCTGCGTGCCCGCGACCCGTTCCAGAATGTCTACTCACAGATCGCCAACGATCTGCTCGCGGCTCGCGGCAGGCTCGCGGCGGCCGACCGGCGCGAACTGCGACAGGTCGCCTCGCTGCGCTTCGCGCAGGATCTCGCGCCCGACTCGTTCGCGGGCTACCTGCAGAAGGATTCTGGTGGCCTCACGCGCCTGGCCCGGCTGCCCGCCGCGGAGGACCCTGCGCTGGCGCGCGTGGAGCGCATCCGCGAGCGCGATGCGGCCGTCATCGATACCGTCGATGGCTACTACGGAAACTTCTCGGAAACCCTGCACGACTCCTACGGCGGATGGCGGCGCACCAGCTACGACGCGATCGAGAAGGAGGAGCGCATGCGCTCGCAGGCGCGCACGCGGACCATGCTGGGTGCGGCGGCGGTGCTTGCCAGCATCCTCGTGTCCGGCCAGTGCGCCAGCGGCGATTACGACTGCCAGCGTCTCGAAAGCGCGGCGCGCACGGCGGCGGCGGTGGGCGGCACCGCTGCGGTGCTGTCCGGGATCAAGCGCTACTCCGATGCCAAGCTTGCCGCCCAGGAGGTCAATGAACTGGCCACCAGCTTCCAGAACGAGGTGGCGCCCCAGGTGGTGGAACTCGAAGGGCGGACGCTGCGCCTGACCGGCACGGCCGAGGAGCAGTACCGCGAGTGGCGCAAGATCCTTGCCTCGATCTATCGCGAGGATACGGCGCCCGTCGGCACCCCCGCCGAGCCGGCGGCTGCCCCCTAAGTTCTCCCGACGTCGTAGAATCGGGTCGCATGCTGAATTTCGTGAAGGGTGCGCGCCTCTGTGGGCGGTTCACGCTGATCGAAAAGATCGGTGCGGGCGGCCATGGCGAAGTCTGGCGCGCGCTCGACGAGCAGCGCGGCGAGGAAATCGCCCTCAAGGTGCTCTATCCCGAGGTGGCGCGCTCGCCGCAGGTCTGGGAAAGCCTGCGCCACGAGTATGCGGTCTCCCAGCGGCTCGGGCACCCCGGCATCGCCGAGGTGGGCGAGCCGGTGCGCGACGACGAGGCCACCGTGCTGCCGATGACGCTGGCCACCGGCGACCTGCGGCGGCTGCGCTGCGAACCCTACGCGCGAATCGTCCCGGCGCTCATCGAGATCGCACGCGCACTCGACTATGCGCATGCGCGGGGCGTGATCCACCGCGACCTCAAGCCCAGCAACGTGCTGATCGATGTCGAGGGCCACATCAACGTCTCCGATTTCGGGGTGGCGTCGCTCGATACGCGCGTGGCGAGCCCGAGCCCGGGATCGCCGTTCAGCGCGAGTCCGCAGCAGCTCGAGGGCGAACCCCCCACGCCGGCGGACGACATCTATGGCCTCGGCGCCCTGGCTTACGAGCTGCTGTCGGGCTACCCGCCGTACTTCCCGGATTTCGAGCCGCGGATCGTTCTAGGTGAGCCGGTTCCCGAACTGCAGCCGATCCATCCCGTGCCACCCCGGCTTGCACGCCTCGTGATGCGCATGCTCGCGAAGGATCCGTCCGAACGGCCTGCGACCATGGTCGATGTACAGGAAGAACTCGAAGCCGCGCTGCAGGACACGATCCACGATGCCCTCAAGGTCCTGCCCGAGCCGAAGGCCGTGGACCTTGCCGAGCCCGGTGATGACGTCCCGGACGTGGATCTCGATGCGGGTGGCGATGCCGTCGAGG
>CAJACZ010000117.1 GCA_903938365.1 uncultured Pseudomonadota bacterium
AGAGTTGCTCGGCGTGCGTCTCCACCCCACCCTGGACGCCGGGAATGCCGCGCAGTCCCATGGCCATGATCCTCACGCCGCACCCAGTTCCCGGTAGAGGGCGGTCACGCGTTCCACGTACCGCGCCACCGAAAACTCCGTCTCGACCCAGGACCGGCTCTGCTCGCCCAGTCGAAACACCTCCATGTCTGACAATCCAGCAACCCTCTTCAGTGTTGCGGCCAGTGCGGCTTCATCACCGGGCGGGAAGCAGAAACCTGTTTGGCCTTCGCGAACCATTTCCGGAATTCCTGCGATTCGAGAACCGATACAGGGCTTGCCGAGCGCGTAACCTTCAAGAATGGTCATGGGCGCGTTCTCGTACCATTCCGATGGAACGACAAAGGCTCGAGAGCGTCGCAATGCTTCATGGAGCGCACCACCGGACAGGAATCCCTCGAAACGGATGTCCCCCGGCAACGATGCGGCCAGTGCTTCAAGTTCGGTGCGCTGCGGCCCCGTGCCGACGACCCTGAGCGAAACGCCTGCAGCGGAGGCTGCCCTGATCAGCGTCGCCACGCCCTTTTCGGGCGACAGGCGTCCCACATACACAAAATCCGAGCCGGGTTGGAATCGGGGCTCGTGCTCGGATGCAGCAACGAAATTAGGGACGTGGGTGAGTTGCTCGGCAGGCATTCCCCATTCGGCAAGCTTCGCCATGTAGAAGCGGCTGGGAACCACGAACCGGTCCACATGACGGGTATAGCTTCCCAGCATCCGATGAAGCGTGGCCTCAGCCCAGATCACGCTGCTGAGGGCCAGCGAGCCCTTGATGCAGCGGTTAAGCACGACGTTGCGCAGTTTGCCGCCGCGGCAACGCTCGCAGATGCCGTCACGGGCGAGCATGTTGTAGGCAGGGCAGGCCACCTTGAGATCGTGGAGCGTCATCACCGTGGGGATCCCGCGCTGGTGCAGTACCCCGAGGATCGACGGCGAAATGTGGTGGTAGAGGTTATGGATGTGGCAGATGTCCGGGCTGCTCACCTCCAGCAGGGCGCGGAGCTTGGCGCGGGCTTCCATCGAATAAATGACTTTGGGAACGCGCGCGAGCTTCTCGGCAAAACTGTAGTCGCTGCCGAGTTCCAGTTCGTCGACGAAAAATCGCGACCACGGGGATGCCTGGTTGCGCGGGTGGGTCATCGAAAACGGTACGACCCCCCAGCCCAGGCCCTCGAAAATCGAGTTGTGCTCGAGGAAAACGGTTTCCGCGCCGCCGCGGCGGTAGTAGTAATTGTTCACCGACAGGAGCGTCGGCATATCAACGCTCCTCATGCGCTGCGGTTTCGCGGCCAACGAATTGGCCAAGCGCGTTGTGGTAGCTGCGCTCGAGTTGCTCGATCAGCACCGGATAGGCGCGGTTCTGGCTGACCCAATCCCGGCCCCGCGATGCACGTTCAGCGAGTTCCTCAGGGGTCCGGCGCGCGAGCCACAGGATGGCTCGCGCGAAGTGGCGCGCGCCCCAGGGTGTGCATACGCCCGCCCGAGTGGCGCGCAGGATGTACTGCTGCTCCGGATGATCGTTGGCGACCACGGGAAGGCCCAGTCCCAGGTACTCCAGTAGTTTGGTCGGGGAGCCCACATCGAAAACGGCGGAGCGGAAGATCGGCGACACCGCGATGTCGCACTCGCTGATCCGCTGGATGGCCTCGGCCCGCGGCAGCATGCCCGTGATCTCGACCTGAGCGCCGATGCCCAGTTCGGTTGCGCGGGCGCGCAGAGCCTCGACGTCGCGCGCCGCATGCGCGCCGCCTACCAGGAGCAGGGATGCCTCCTGTCCTGCCCGCCGGACCCGCGCAAGCGTGTCGATCAGGATCTCCAGCTTCCGGCTCGCATCGAGCGTGCCGAGGTAGCCGATCAGGAGTGGTGCGTCGGGGCGGCGTTGAGCCTTCGGGACGGGGCTCGGCAGCGTGGTCGTGTCGAAGCCCATGGGCACCGGCGTCAGCTTGTGCGCCGCGATCCCCTTGCCGGCAAGGTCAGCCTTCATCCTTTCACTCTGCACGAACACATGGTCGGCGCGCGGCAGGATCCAGCGGTACAGCAGCGCACGGGTCAGGATGCCCCTGGCCCAGGTGACGGGCGGCAAGAACGCGTTGCCGGATCTGGCGTTCTCGATGTCGGACTCGGGCATGGGAAACGAGAGCCAGAGGAAAAACTTCAGGCCACGGAGGCGTGCGACCAGGATCCCGACCGTCGCGGCGATGAATTTGTCGCGCACCTGGATGGCGTCGTAATCCTGTTTTCTCGCCAGTTTCAGCGAGCTCAGGTCATGCAGCACCTCCAGGCCCTGGCGTCGGGCGCGATCCAGTGCGCCGGACCCGTCGCGCGTCCGCCCCACGAACACGGTGCGCCCGTGCCACGGCTGACGACCGGCGGGGACATCCTCGGACCCGGCCTGCATGACCAGGTCGATGGCATGGCCTCGTCCCAGGAACCCGGGCCCGAAAAGCACGGCGACGTCGACCCTGTGGGTCGGGAAGGACTCTGCCGTGACGAACAGCATGCGAATGGGGCGAGGGCGCATGTACGGTCGCCGGGTTTCGTCGAGACGGGTCAGGACCGGTCAGGTCGGGAGAAACGGATCGGGACGTTGAGGTACTGGAGGCGCTTGGCCTCGTTGCGGCCGCGTGTGACCGTCGAGAGTATCAGCCCGCTGAAGAAACTCAGGCAGCTCACGATCATGAGGCCGGTGGCGAGTATCGCGGTCGGGAACCGGCGCACGAGGCCGGTCGCGAAGAACTCGGTGATCACGGGGAAGGCCAGCGCCACCGATGCCACCGCCAGCAAGGCCCCCATGGCACTGAAGAATTCGAGAGGCTTTTCCTCGCGGATCAGCCGGATGATCAGCCGGAGGATCCGGATGCCGTCGGGAATGGTCCGCAGTTTGCTCGACGAGGAGGGCGGGCGCTCCTTGTACTGCGTCGGCACCTCGCAGACGGGGGCGCGAAGCTGCAGGGCGTGGACCGTGAGTTCAGTCTCGATCTCGAATCCCTGCGCGAGCGCCGGGAAGGACTTGACGAAGCGGCGCGACATGATGCGGTAGCCCGACAGCATGTCCTTGAATCGCGCACCGAAAAACCAGGCAACAAGGCCGGTCAGCATGACGTTGCCGAACCGGTGGCCCAGGCGGTACGCCTGTTCGGAGGTTTCGATGCGCGCCGCGTTGACCATGTCTAGCGATTCGCCCAGCAGCTTGTCGACGAGCGCCGGTGCCGCAGTGGCGTCGTAGGTGTCGTCACCGTCCACCAGGATGTAAACGTCTGCCTCGATGTCCGCGAACATGCGGCGCATGGCATTGCCCTTGCCGCGCAGCGGCTCCACGCGAACCACTGCTCCGGCTTCGCGCGCGATGCGCACCGTGTCGTCGGTCGACCCGTTGTCGTAGACGAAGACCACGGCCTGGGGAAGCGCCTTCCTGAAGGCAGCAATCACCCGCGCGATGGCCACTTCTTCGTTGAGGCAGGGCACGAGCACGGCTATTTCAGGCTTTGCTGCATCGCTCATGGGCGAAGTCCTCGGGACGGCGTCGATGGATTGGCGTGGCGTGGCGGGTCGCGGGGGCGTCAGGAGGACTGTTCCGCTGGGTGTGCGTCCGACGCAGCGGGGAACGACACGACCCTGGCGATCTTGTAGTCCTTGAGGTCCCGGGCGTGCGTAAAGATGATCAGTTCTCCGAGGAGCCCGAGTGCAAACAGCTGGAGGCCGAGCACGATCATCAGGGAAGCGAGCAGCAGCGCCGGGCGATCGGCCAATGCCTGGTCGAAAAACAGTCGCTGGATCACGAGGATCAGTGCCGTGGTTGCACCGATGGCGAAGGTCAGGACGCCCCACATGCCGAAAAAGCGCAAGGGCTTCTTGGTGAACCGCACCAGAAAGAAGACCGAGAACAGGTCCAGGAATGCGCGCGCGTATTCCCTGAGCCCGTAGGAGCCCTGAAAGCGATCCTTCGGCGACTGTTCGACGTCCACCTCGCGGGAGACGAAGCCCTGCCGGTCCGCCAGCACCGCGAGGAACCGCTGCTGGTCGCCGTAGATCCGCACTTCCTCGAGTATCTGGCGGCGGAACGCACGCGCGCCGCAGCCGAGGTCGTTGAAGGATAGTCCGGTGACGGAGGCGAGCAGACCGTGGAAGAGGCCGCGGCGCGCCCGTTCGAGCAGGCCGCCGGCGCGCGGCCAGCGCCTGCCGACGGCGAGGTCGCACGAATCGAGGGCGCCGAGCAGGCGCGCGATGCCCTCGGCCTTGATCTGGTGGTAGGCGGGCAGGGTGAGGATGACGCCGCCTGAGGAATTCTCGAAGCCTGCCATGATGGCGGTGGCTTCGCCGAAAGGTCGCGAAAGCTGCACCACGGAGAACCTGTGGCCTTCGGCGCTGAGCTCGGCCAGTCCCTGCGAAAACGCCGGGTGGTGGCCGTCGAGCACGAAGATGAGTTCGTACGGCCGCGGCTGGCCTGCGAGCGCTTCGCGGTATTCCAGGAAGAGTTCGCGGGCGGATGCCTGCCGTGCGCCCACCGGGATGATCACGGAAAGATCGATCGTCGTGCTGCTGTGACTCATCGGGGGGTCCTTGGGCTCGGGTTCGACATGGACAGTGTGCTCGTGAGTTGCGCGAGACGATCCTCACGGAGGTCGCCGAGGCGGTAGATCAGTTCCCCGAGCAGGCCTGCGAGGAAAAGGATCAGCGATGCTGAAAGAAACAGTACCCCGGAGCCTGCGATGGAAAGCGGCAGGGCTTCGCCGAGGGCCAGGCGCTTCCAGAGTGCGAATGCGATGGCCGCAGTGCCCATGAAGCTCAGGGGCAGGCTGAGGAGCGCAAACCAGACGAGCGGGCGCGCTGTGAAGGACGCCACGGTCTTGATCACCATGAGGTCCAGGAGGACCTTGTAGATGCGTGACAGGCCGTATTTGGACTGGCCGAACTGCCTCGCATGATGGCGCACTTTCAGCTCGGCGATCCGCGGCCCGGCGATCGATGCGACGGCGGGTATGAACCGGTGCATTTCCGAGTAGAGGGGAATTTCCTTGATGACCGCAGAGCGATAGGCCTTGAGGGAGCAACCGTTGTCCTTGATGGGAACGCCGGTCGCTTTGCCGATCAGCCAGTTGGCGATGCGGGAGGGGATCTTTCTCGACACAAGTTTGTCCTGGCGATTGTGCCGCCAGCCGACAACGATGTCGTAGCCTTCGTCGATCTTGGCCAGGAATTCTTTGATGTCACCCGGGTCGTTCTGCAGGTCGCCATCCATGGTCACGATGATTTCGCCCCGGGCCTGCTCGATACCGGCGGCCATGGCGGGGGTCTGGCCATAGTTCCTGCGGAATTCGACTACCCGTACCCTGGGGTCGACCCTCGCGATTTCCTCGGCGAGTTCCCGCGTGCGATCCTTGCTGCCGTCATCGACGAGTACCATCTCGAAGGAGACACCCACGGGTTCGACTGCGGCGAGGATCGCGGCGTGCATCCTGCGGATGTTGTCTTCTTCGTTGTAGAAGGGGACGACTATGGAAAGCTTCATCGATGCGTTCAGGCTGCTGATGGGGTCGGGAAAACTATCCGGATGGCAGAGGTGCGCGCTGCGCCTCTGCCGATTTCAATCATAACCCGGCGGGTGTGGTGTGGTTTGCGACTTGGGTCATGGTCGGGCCAACCCGTTTGGGACATTCTGAAGTCCGGCGCAGGGCGACCGGCCATGGGGCGATATGAAAATAGAGTTATCCGCTGTCGTCCCGGTTTTCAACGAAGGCCCCGAGGTGTCCGGCTTCATCCAGGCCTTGGCGCAGTCGCTGTCCACGCATTGTCCGTCGTTCGAGATAGTCGTCATCGATGACGGAAGCACCGATCAATGCGTCGAGGCAATCCTCGAGGTCGCCCAGCAGGCTAGGGTGAGGGTGGTCAGGCTGTCCCGCAACTTCGGGAAAGAGTCGGCTCTTTCGGCCGGTTTGCAGTTGGCCCGGGGCGATGCAGCCGTGTTGATCGATGCGGATTTCCAGCATCCGCCCCATGTCATAGGAGACTTCGTGCGGTTGTGGCGTGATGGCGCGCACATGGTGATTGGCGTCCGCTCGGATCGCGCGACCGACTCTCTGGTCCGGAGACTGCTGTCCAGCGCCTTTTACCGGCTTTTCAACTGGCTGGCCCACGTCCGCCTGGAGCAGGGTGCGGGCGATTTTCGCCTGCTCGACCGCAGGGTCATCGACGCCATCAATGCCCTGCCGGAGCGGCGACGATTCATGAAGGGCCTGTATTCGTGGGTGGGCTTTCGTACCGAAAGGGTGTCCTACACGGTGGAGCCCAGGGCGTTCGGCATCTCGAAATGGAGTCTCGGAGCACTGAGCCGGTTCGCTGTGCATGGGTTGATTTCCTTTTCCGAGCGGCCGCTGAGCCTGCTGGCCTACCTCGGGTTCGCGTTCGCAGTGCCGGCGCTGGGGTACGGCGCAGTCATTCTGTCGGAGGCCCTGTTCAGCGGCAATCCGGTTCCCGGATGGCCTACGATCGTCACCGCTGTGATGTTCTTCGGCGGCATGAACCTGGTGGCCATGAGCCTCATCGGCCGCTATGTCGGCGAGTTGTTCCTGGAGGTCAAGGGCCGCCCTGCATTCGTCGTGATGAGCGACCAGGACTTCGTTCCCGGCCACGACCCGGCGGCCAGGTGACCACGGCGACACGGCGGTGCGAGGAATCCCAGCCCCTGGTCGTGTGCGTCGACGATTTCGGGCTGTCCGAGGCGATAAATTCGGCTGTCCTCGAGCTTGGCGCTGCCGGGGCGATCAGCGCGACGTCCTGTCTGGTCAACGCGCCCGCATGCACGAGCGAGGCGCTGCGGAGCGCCGTCGCCACAGGGATCGATGTGGGCCTCCACCTCAACTTTACCGAGGGGCAGCCCCTGTCCGCCGGTCTGCGGCGGCGCTGGGGGCAGTTTCCGCCGCTGGCGGTCTTCCTCGCTCGGGCCCACGCGCGACTCCTGCCTGTCGCTGAACTGGCTGAGGAATGCGCGGCCCAGTTCGACAGGTTCCGTGAACTGACAGGGCTGGAGCCTTGTTTCCTCGATGGTCACCAGCACGTCCATCATCTGCCCGGCCTGCGCGCAGCCTGGTTGCCGATCCTGCAAGCCCGCGCGCCTGCCGCCTATGTGCGGAGCACCGAGGATCCCCTGGGGCCCGGGTCGGCGTTCAAGCGCTGGGTGCTGCGTCGGTCCGGAGGGGTGGCCCTGGGGCAGTCCCTGAGCCGCGCCGGTGTCCGTGCGGCGTCCCCGCTGGTCGGCACCTACGGATTCGAGGACCCGGACTACCGCTCCCTGGTCCAGGGGTGGCTTCGCGCGACCCGGGAACGCGGGAGGGCGGGTCTGTTGTACTGTCATCCTGGCA
>CAJACZ010000118.1 GCA_903938365.1 uncultured Pseudomonadota bacterium
CGACTTGCCATGGTCGACGTGCGCGATGATCGAAAAGTTGCGGATATGCTGCATCGGTCCCGGGCCGCGCCCGGGAAGGGCGGGTCACAAAAACGTGATTATACCGGCTGCCGGGTCCGAAACAGACGCTCGATTTCCCCGCGATCAAGATGGGTCACCGCGACCGGCGCACCGTCCCAGAGCAGGACCGGAATCTTGTGGCCGAACCGGCGCAGCAGTTCGGGGTCAGAGTCGACGTCCTGGGTCTCGAGCGGAGGCAGCGCGAGACGGGTGCCCAGCTGGGCGAGCTCGGAGGCGAACTCCTCGCAGAGCGCGCAGCCCTCGCGCGTCAGCAGCGTGAGCCGACCCACAGCGGGACGCGGGGTGGCAGCGTCGTGAGCCATCAACGGCCCCGCTGCTCAGCGGCCAGGGCCTGCAGGCGAACCTGCGAGGCGATGAACTGCACGGTCCGTTCGGGAACCTCGCCCACGACCGTCACCGGATGCCCCTCGACCATCGTCGAGTAGGTCGCGGAGGAGCCCATGCGTGCCGCGCCCTGCGCAGGCGGCACGGCGCCGCGGTCGATACGCGGCCCCACGAACACGGAGACCGCCGCCACGCCATCGGTGTAAACGACGTGCGAGGTCTCTCCAGGGGCGCCGGGGATGACCTGCTGGCCGCGGCTGCGCAGGCGGAAACCCGGCGGAAGCCGCGCTGCCCGCCATACCAGCGGGCTCGAGTCGGACGGGTCGCTGGAGCGGGATTCGCGCCGGATCCAGCGGAAGCCCTCCGCCGAAACGCCTGGCGAAAAGGCCGAATCGGGGATCGCTCGCGGGAGCGTCAGGCTCGCGAAGAGTATCTGCTCGATCACGTTGCCGCGGCTATCGCACAGCTGCGTCTTGAGGGGCATCGCGGTCTTCTCGTCGATCCAGAGACGGTAGCCGTAGCGATACTCGTCCCGGGGCGTGACCACCACCACGCGCACGGATCGGCCCATCAGTCGTGCCCGGTGACCGCCGCCCACCTCGTAGAAACCTTCGTTCGAGTAGTCGAACGAGGGCAGCTTGCCCAGCAGCGATCCTTCGCGGGCGCGGCGCTCCACCAGCACCGTGCGCTGGTCAGGCAGGTAACAGGCCAGCTCGCCACCGGTGCGGATGAATTCACGGCCCGAGCCGTCCAGCGAGACCAGGCGCTCGGCGACCTTGCCCTCGGCGACCCGGTGGATGATGCGCAGCGACTCGACCTTGCCACCCGACATGTGGAAGAAAGAGCCGTCGTAGTTGCGCTCCGCGAGTGCGTCGTTCATTCGCCGCAGCCAGTCACGCGGCTCGTCGGCCACGGCCTGGCCGACGCCCAGCAGGAGCACGAGGCAGAACGCCGTCGACAGCCATCGCGAGCGCAGGTTCATCGGGCGGCCTGCTCCCGGGCAGGGGGTTCCTCGGTCGGCGGAACCGCAGGCGGCGGCGGGCTGAAATCGCCGTCGACCGAATCTGCAGCCAGCAGCGTGGAGAGGACATTGCGCCGCGCGAACGGTGCGGAAAATTCGCTGTGGGCCACGACGAAATTCGCCAACTGCGCGGACGGTGCGCCGGCCGCCATGCCACGCCGATCCGACGGCAGCGGCACGACATAGCTTTCAGGCTCGCCCGACGCTGCAAGAACCGGCTCCCGGGTCGGCGCGGCAGGCGCGCGCGCCGATTCAGCCACCAGGATCACCTCTTCCACCGGGGCGCCTGAGGCGGGAATGACGATTTCCGCCAGCGCCATGGTGTCCTGGGGCTCGACCGGGCTCGCGTCCGGCCCCGACGGCAGGCCGAGCAACGCCAGAGCCGCCACCGTCGCCGCGATGCCGGCACCGGCCAGGGGCTTCACCCAGCGGGACAGGCGACGCCCGCCAACGGCCGCCCCGGCAGTGGCGGCACCAGGGGCCGCCGGCGCTTCCCCCGTTCCGCCGGAAGTTCCTTCCGCAGCCACGGCGCTCGCGACCCCCAGGGCCAGGCGGCTGGCCCGGACCCCGGGCTGCCGGCCATGTCCCTGCAGGGGCTCGTCGCGGATCACGGCACCGATCAGCGCGTAGTTCGTCCACTTCTGCTTGAGCTGCGCGTCGCGGGCAAGACGCCGCGCGAGCAGTTCGCACTCGGCTTCTTGGAGTTCGCCGTCGAACATCGCCGACAGCTGGCTGTCGCGTTCCTGGTCCATCATCAGAGCTCCTCCGAACGACCGAGCCCGCCTTCGAAGACGTCCCGCAGTCGGTTGTCGATCGCTTCACGCGCGCGGAAGATCCGCGACCTGACTGTACCAACCGGGCATCCCATGGCCTCGGCGATTTCCTCGTAAGAAAGACCCTCGAGTTCGCGCAGCACGATGGCCGTGCGGAGGTCTTCCGGCAGCGCTTCGATGGCGGCGTTGACGGTGGAACGGATCTCCTCCGTCATGGCCAGCGCCTCGGGTGTAGCGGTGTCCTTCATGCGCGCCTCGAATTCGTTGGGATGGTCGGAATCACCGCGATCCAGGTCGTACTCGACCGGGCTGCGCAGGCGCGCAGCCATGGCGTTCTTGGCGGTGTTGATGGCGATGCGGTAGAGCCAGGTGTAGAAGGCGCTGTCGCCGCGGAACCGCGGCAGGGCCCGATAGGCCTTGATGAATGCTTCCTGGGCAACGTCCTCGGCCTCCGCAGGGTTCCGGACATAACGCATGACCAGCTTCACGACCTTGTGCTGGTACTTCAGGACCAGGGCATCGAAGGCGCCCTTGTCTCCTGCCTGTACCCGGCGCACCAGGCTGAGGTCACTCGTATCGGCGATCATGTAAGCCGCACCGTCGGGCATGGAGATACTCCGGCTGGCAGCTTGTACGCCAGATAGACCGCAGCGGGCAGAGAAAGTTCGCGACGGGCGACGGCCTCAGGGCGGGCGTCTCCGGAGAGGAGCGCGGCGACCCGGCCAGCGCTGGCCCGCGCCGCGCAGCGCACGCGCGACGGCGCGGTAAGCGACGGGATCGCAACGCCGCGCATCGACCCACGCCCAGCGCCGGCGGCGACCGTCGCGGAAACCGAGCCACCAGCCGGCCTGCAGCACCTCGATCGAGTGGCTGAGCTGCAACGGTGTCCAGTGCCCGCCCAGCGCACCTTCCCAGCCGCCGTTCCCGGTGCGCAGGGCGCGCAGGGCGCCTGCTCCAATGCCGGGCAGCAGTTCGAGGAGTCCACGGCCGAGGACAGCGAGGAACGGCAGTGCGACGCAGACCCGCAGCGCGAAGTGCAGCGCCGTCCACGCCATGAGTGCCCCGGTGACCGCGAGGCCGAAGGCCAGCAGCGGCACCGCCACCCACGGCGATGGACGGAGTGACAGCTCAAGGGCTGCGGATCCGTGCGACGAGGGCGGCGAGGCGGGGGTCGGGAGCGGGTTCACCGGCCAGCAGATAGCGCGCCAGCTCGGGGTCCTGCAACTCCAGAAACTCGGCGAAGAGCGAGATTTCGTCCCGCGTCGCCGATGACAGGTCCCGCTCCAGGTAACGCTCGAGCAGGACGTCGAGCTCCTTCATGCCGCGGCGGCAGCGCCAGCGCAGCTGGCCCGGCACCACCGAGTCGGTGCCTGCAGGATCCGCCGGCCGGTTCATCCCGGCGGGGTCAATGCTGGCGCTCCGCCATCATGATCTTGATCTCGGCGATCGCCTTCGCCGGGTTGAGGTCCTTCGGACAGGCCTCCGTGCAGTTCATGATCGTGTGGCAACGGTAGAGCTTGAACGGGTCTTCCAGGGCGTCGAGGCGCTCACCGGTCGCCTCGTCGCGCGAGTCGATGATCCAGCGGTAAGCCGCCAGCAGCGCCGCGGGACCGAGGTAGCGGTCGCCGTTCCACCAGTAGCTCGGGCACGAGGTCGAGCAGCAGGCGCACAGGATGCAGGCGGAGGGACGGTCGATCTTCTCCTGCTCCTCTGGCGTCTGGAGCCGCTCGCGATCGGGCGGCGCCGGCGTGCGCGACTGCAGCCAGGGTTTCACCGAGGCGTACTGTGCGTAGAACTGGGTGAGGTCGGGCACCAGATCCTTCACGACCGGCATGTGCGGCAGCGGGTAGATCTTGACGTCGCCCTTCACGTCCGCGCACGCCTTGGTGCACGCGAGCGTGTTCGTGCCGTCGATATTCATGGCGCAGCTGCCACAGATGCCCTCGCGGCATGAGCGGCGGAAGGTCAGGGACGAATCGATCTCGTTCTTGATCTTGATCAGCGCGTCCAGGACCATCGGGCCGCAGGCCGCCATGTCGACCTCGAAGCTGTCGAGGCGCGGGTTCGCGCCGGCATCCGGGTCGAAACGATAGATCTGGAACCTGCGGACATCAGCGGCATCGGCCGGTGCCTTGTGCACCTTGCCGTTCCGGTTGACCCGTGAATTGAGCGGAAGACGGAATTCAGCCATGGCGTTCTGTGCCTCGGATCAGTAAGTGCGCGCCTTGGGCGGGATCGCCTCGACGTCGGCAGTGAGCGTATTGAGGTGCACCGGGCGGTAATCCATGCGTGCGTTGCCCTTGTCGTCCACCCAGCAGAGCGAGTGCTTCATCCAGGTGACGTCGTCGCGGTCCTGGAAGTCCTCACGGGCGTGGGCGCCGCGGCTTTCCTTGCGGTTTTCCGCGGAACGGACCGTCGCCACCGCCTGGCCCAGCAGGTTGTCGAGTTCCAGGGTCTCCACCAGGTCGGTGTTCCACACCAGTCCCCGGTCGGTGGTACGCACGTCGGCGAAGGAATCCACGGTCGCAGCGAGCTTTTCGCAGCCTTCCTGCAGGGATTTTCCGGTGCGGAACACGGCCGCGTCGGACTGCATGATCTTCTGCATCTCGAGGCGGATCTGCGCGGTCGGCCGGCTGCCCGATGCGTTGCGGAACCGATCAAGGCGCGCGATCGCGAAGTCGCCCGCATCGGCGGGCAGCGCACGGTGCGCCTGGCCCGGCTTCAGGATCGAAGCGGCATGTCGCCCCGCTTCACGACCGAACACCACGAGGTCGAGCAGCGAGTTGGAACCCAGCCGGTTGGCGCCGTGCACCGACACGCAGGCCGCCTCGCCGACGGCCATCAGGCCGGGCACGACGGTGTCCGGGTTGCCGTTCTTCGGCGTAACCACTTCGCCGTGGTAATTGCAGGGGATGCCGCCCATGTTGTAGTGAACCGTGGGCAGCACGGGAATCGGCGCCTTGTTGACGTCGACGCCGGCGAAGATGCGGGCGGTCTCGGCGATGCCGGGCAGGCGCTGCTTGATGACATCGGGCCCGAGGTGCTCGAGATGCAGGTGGATATGGTCGGATTCCTTGCCGACGCCCCTGCCCTCGCGGATCTCGATGGTCATCGAGCGCGACACGACGTCGCGCGAGGCCAGGTCCTTCGCGTTGGGCGCGTAGCGTTCCATGAAACGCTCGCCCTTGGAATTGGTGAGGTAGCCGCCCTCGCCGCGCGAGCCTTCGGTGATCAGGCAGCCCGCGCCGTAGATGCCGGTCGGGTGGAACTGCACGAACTCCATGTCCTGGAGCGGCAGGCCCGCGCGAAGCACCATGCCGCCGCCATCGCCGGTGCAGGTGTGGGCGGAGGTGCAGGAGAAGTACGCCCGCCCGTAGCCGCCCGTCGCGAGAATGACGAGATGCGCACGGAAACGGTGGATCGTTCCCTCGGCGAGGTTCATTGCGACGACGCCACGGCACTCGCCGTTTTCCATGATCAGGTCGATCGCGAAATACTCGATGAAGAACTCGGCCTCGTTCTTGAGCGACTGCTGGTAGAGCGTGTGCAGCATGGCGTGGCCGGTGCGGTCGGCCGCCGCGCAGGTGCGCTGCGCGATGCCCTTGCCGTACTGGGTGGTCATGCCACCGAAAGGCCGCTGGTAGATCCGGCCGTCCGCGGTGCGCGAGAACGGCACGCCGTAGTGTTCGAGTTCGATGACGGCCGCGGGGGCCTCCTTGCACATGAACTCGATCGCATCCTGGTCGCCGAGCCAGTCGGAGCCCTTGATGGTGTCGTAGAAATGGTAGCGCCAGTCATCCTCGCCCATGTTGCCGAGCGCGGCGGAAATGCCGCCCTGCGCGGCAACCGTGTGGCTGCGCGTGGGGAAGACCTTGCTGATGCAGGCGGTCGAAAGGCCCGCTTCGGCGAGCCCCAGCGTCGCACGCAGGCCGGCGCCACCGGCGCCGACCACGACGACGTCGTAGGTGTGGTCAATGAACTGATAGGAAGCTGGCATCGGTATATTCCCGTGGATGGGGTCGGATCAGAGACCCTGGAACGCGATCTTCAGCACGGCATACGTGCCGGCGACGGCCAGCAGTGCGTGCAGGAACGTGGAGGCCAGCAGCGCGGCGATCTTGACCGGCTTGGCATGGACGTAGTCTTCGAGGACGGTCTGGACGCCCAGCGCCGAGTGGTAGCACAGGACGAGCACCAGCAGCACCAGGCCGACCGGCGTCCAGCCCTCGCCGATCCAGGAGAGGACCGGCTGGTGCTCGAACGAGGGCCGGCCGAGCAGCGCAAAGACGAACCACAGCGTCAGCGGCACGAGCGCCACCGCGGTGACCCTCTGCAGCCACCAGTGCGACACGCCGTCCTTCGCCGAACCCTGGCCCAGGGCCTTGCCCACCGGACTGCGCAGGCTCATGCGAACACCTTCGCGAAGAAGGCGGTGAACACGAGGGCGCCGCCAATGACGAGCGCGCAGGCGACCGTCACCCAGGCGCTGCGCCGAGCCTCGTGCTTCTCGAGGCCGATGCCCGCGTCCCAGCTCAGGTGCCGGATGCCGTTGCACAGGTGGTAGGCGAAGGCGAACACCCAGCCCGCGAGCAGCAGTTTCACGAAGCCATGCGACAGCACGCGCATGGCGCCCTCGTAGGCGGCAGGACCCGTGGCCGCAGCCATCAGCCACCAAACGAGCAGGATGAGCCCGGCGGAAAGCACGATGCCCGTGATGCGGTGTGCGATGGACAGGGCCATCGTGTACATGAACCGGTAGATCCCCAGGTGTGGGGACAAGGGTCGCGCGCGCATCATTGCTCCTCGCCGGTTCGGCCTGGGCACCGGCTCACTGGGTTGAACGAATACATTCAGAAATCGATGCAGCGACCGTTTTTCTCCCAGTCGCCGTAGCGGGTCGGCTCGGGACCCTTGGGTCCGCCGTATTCCAGCGGCGGGCCTGCGACGGGCGCCGGAGGCACGGTTTGGACCGCCGGAGTGACGGAAACCGGCTCCACCGCGGCGCTGACCGGAGAATCTTTTTGCATCGCGGCGAAGTTTGCCAGAATCGAACCGCCAAGACCAATTGCGACTTTCGCAAATCCCAAGGAAATCAAGGATTGATGCCATGGAAGAACAAACACACTGCGTAGCGCTCGGAAACCTCGGCGTGATCGCCGCCCGCGGCCCCGATGCGCGCCGCTTCCTGCAGGGCCAGGTGTCCCAGGACGTACTGGCGTTGCCGCTCAACCGGGTCGCGATCGCAGGCTGTCATAACCCGCAGGGGCGCACGACCGCCCTGTTGCGCCTGGTGCCGCTCGATGCGGAGTCGGTGGCCCTGGTGCTGCCGCGCGAACGGATCCCGGATCTGCTCGCATCGCTGCGCAGGTTCGTGCTCCGCGCCCGGGTAAGGCTGGTCGATGAGACGGCAGAGTGGATCCTCGACGGCCTGTGGCCCGCCGGTGCGGCAGCGGCACTGGCCTCCCGCGGCCTCCCCATGCCCGCGGCCGAGGTCGGCGCGCTCAGCGTGGGCAGCAGCGGATGGGCCTGGCGGCACGGCCCGGACGGGCGGATCGTGATGCTGACCCCCGCCGCAGCCTTGCCGGGCGGTATCGACACCGCCCCGGACCCCGCGCTGCGCCACTGGCACCTCGCGGAGATCGCGGCCGGATGGCCGCAGGTCTACGCAGCGACCGCGGCAGCCTTCGTCGCACAGATGCTCAACCTCGATGCCATCGACGGCATCTCGTTCACCAAGGGCTGTTACACCGGGCAGGAGGTCATTGCGCGTGCGCACTACCGGGGCCGGGTCAAGCGCCGCATGCAGCGCTTCGTCACCCGCGTGGCACCGGCGGCCACGGAATTGGCTGCGCTGGTGCCCGGCAGCCAGTGGCTCCTGCAGGACGGGCGCAGCCTGCGGGTGGTGGACGCCGAGCTTCGCGATGACGGGCGCGTCGAACTGCTGGGCGTCACTGCGGCTGCAGCGACCGGCGATGAACAGGACCCCGAGGCGACAGCGGCGCAAGGAGCCGACGCCGTGCCCGCCGCCGCCCGCCTCAGCCTCGAGCCGCTGCCCCTGCCCTACGACTTGCCGGCGCCCTGAGTCCGGGCGGGCCGGTCAGAGGTCGATCAGCTCGACGTCGGCGGGCGCAATCGCCGCGCCGAGAAAGCCGCTGCCGACACGCACGAAGCGCTGCGTGCCGTCGGTGGCGAGGAACCGCGTCGATCCGCCGCCCGAGCGCCCGCACAAACGCGCCGCCTGCTCCAGCTGGGCGAGCGCCGCCGCGGCGGTGGTGGCCGCGGAGTCGACGATCCGCACGCCGGGCCCCGCGACACGCGATATCGGGCCGATCAGGCGCGGAAAATGCGTGCAGCCGAGCACCAGCACGTCTGCGGACGCGGCTTCGCCGGCGGACCAGGCCAGCAGCGGTCGCAGGTAACTCTCTGCCGCGGCATCCGCCACCGGACCCTCGGTCCAGCCCTCCTCGGCCAGGGCAACGAACACCTGGCAGGCTGCTGACCGGACCTGCGCGCCGGGCATCAGCCGCTCGATGGCCACCTGGTAGGCACCGCCGCGGACCGTGCCCTCGGTGGCGATCACGGCGATGTGGCCGGTGCGCGTGGCGCGGACAGCCGCCTCGGCACCGGGATCCACGACACCGATCACGGGCAGCCCCGGGAAGCGCGCGCGCAGAGCCGGCAGCGCCACCGAGGATGCCGTGTTGCAGGCCACGACCAGCGCCTTGATGCCGCGGGCGACCAGCGCCTCGGCAGCCTGGAGCGCGTAGCGCGCCACCGTGTCGCCGCTCTTGGTGCCGTAAGGCAGCCGCGCAGTGTCGCCGAGATAGAGGAAATCCTCGCCCGGCATCCGCGAGCGCAGCGCGGCGAGCACGGTCAGGCCCCCCATGCCCGAATCGAACACGCCGATCGGCGCGCCGGCCACCGGCAGGGTCAACCGGACTCCGGGCGCAGGTGCGGGAACAGCAGCACGTCGCGGATCGAGGCCGAATCCGTCAGGAACATCGCGAGCCGGTCGATGCCCACCCCCAGACCGGCGGTCGGCGGCATCCCGTATTCGAGCGCCCGCACGTAGTCGGCGTCGTAGAACATCGCTTCCTCGTCGCCGGCTTCCTTGCGCGAGACCTGCGCGTGGAAGCGCGCGGCCTGGTCCTCGGCGTCATTCAGCTCGGAGAACCCGTTCGCCAGTTCGCGCCCGCCGACGAAGAACTCGAAGCGGTCCGTGAGGAACGGATCGCCATCGCAGGCGCGCGACAGGGGTGACACCTCCGCCGGGTACGCGAACACGAAGGTCGGGTCGAGCAGTGTGTGCTCGCCGGTCTTCTCGAAGATCTCGATCTGCAGCTTCCCGGCTCCATCGGCAGGCTTCCAGGCCACGCCGAGCGACTCGCACACCCCGCGCAGGTACGGCACGTCGCGCAGCCTTGCACGCTCGAGGAGCGGGTTGCAGGCCATGATGACGTCCTCGACGCTGATGCGCCGGAACGGCTCGCGCAGATCGTAGTGCCGGCCCTGGGAGTCGAACTGCAGGGACCCGACCACCGCCTCGGCGGCGCCGCGCATCATCCGCTCGACGAGGTCCATCAGGTCGCGATAGTCCGCGTAGGCCTGATAGAGCTCGAGCATCGTGAACTCGGGGTTGTGCCGCGTCGAGAGCCCCTCGTTGCGGAAGTTCCGGTTGATCTCGTAGACCCGCTCGAAGCCGCCCACCACGAGCCGCTTGAGGTACAGCTCGGGCGCAATGCGCAGGTACATGTCGATCCCGAGCGCATTGTGGTGGGTGACGAACGGCCGTGCCGCGGCACCCCCGGGGATGGGCTGCATCATGGGCGTCTCGACTTCCATGAAGCCGGTCGCGTCGAGCATGTCGCGCAGGAAACGCACCAGCAGCGTGCGCTTCGCGAACACCGCCCGGCTCTCGGCGTTCATGATCAGGTCGACGTAGCGCTGCCGGTAACGCGCCTCGGTGTCGGCGAGGCCGTGCCACTTGTCGGGCAGCGGCCGCAGCGATTTCACCAGCAGCCGCAGCGACTCCACGCGCACCGACAGCTCGCCCGTCTTCGTGCGGAACAGCGTGCCCTCGGCACCGACGATGTCGCCGATGTCCCAGGACTTGAAAGCCTCATAGGTGGCCTCGAGCACATCGCGCTGCAGGAACACCTGGATCTGCCCGGAACTGTCCTGCAGCTTGGCGAAACTCGCCTTGCCCATGATCCGGCGCAGCATCATGCGGCCCGCCACGCGCACGCGGATGCGTTGCGCCTCGAGGGCGGCCGTGTCGACCTCTCCGTAACCGGCATGCAGGTCGGACGCCAGGGCATCGCGGCGGAAGTCGTTGGGGAACGCGGATTGCCCGCCCGCCCGCAGTGCGTTGAGTTTCGCCCGCCGCTCGGCGACCAAGCGGTTCTCGTCGTGGATGTCTTCGCTCATACGCCGGCCTTCAGGGAAGCTTCAAGGAAGGGATCGAGATCGCCGTCCAGCACCGCTGCCGTGTTGCCGATCTCGACGTTGGTGCGCAGGTCCTTGATGCGCGACTGGTCGAGCACGTAAGAGCGGATCTGGTGACCCCAGCTCACGTCCGACTTGGAGTCTTCGAGCACCTTGGCTGCCGCGTTGCGCTTGTTGACCTCGAGTTCATACATCTTGGCCTTGAGCATTTTCATGGCGGTGGCGCGGTTCTTGTGCTGGCTGCGCTCGTTCTGGCAGGCGACCACGATGCCCGACGGCAGGTGGCGGATGCGGACCGCGGATTCGGTCTTGTTGACATGCTGGCCGCCTGCTCCGCTCGAGCGGTAGACGTCCATTTCCAGGTCCGCGGGGTTGATCTCGATATTGATGTCGTCGTCGATCTCCGGCGACACGAACACGGACGCGAAGGACGTGTGGCGGCGGTTCCCCGAATCGAAGGGCGACTTGCGCACCAGGCGATGCACTCCCGTCTCGGTGCGCAGCCAGCCGTAGGCGTAGTCGCCCCGGAACTCGATCGTGGCGCCCTTGATGCCGGCGACCTCACCCGGGCTGGAGTCGATCACCTCCGCCGAAAAGCCGCGGTTGGCAGCCCACTTGAGGTACATGCGCATCAGCATCTGGGCCCAGTCCTGCGCCTCCGTGCCGCCTGCCCCGGCCTGGATGTCGAGGAAGGCGTTCCGGGCATCCATCTTGCCGTTGAACATGCGCTTGAACTCGAGCTTGCGGACCAGCGCCTCGACCGTGGGCAGGTCGCGTTCCACGTCCCGCGCGGTAGCCTCGTCGTCCTCGGCTTCGGCGAGTTCGAGCAGATCGATGGAGTCACGGACGGCGGAGAACGACTTGTCCATGCCGGAAAGATCGGCCTCGAGCGCAGCACGTTCCTTGCCCAGCAGCTGGGCCTTCTCGGGGTTCTGCCAGACCTTCGGGTCCTCGAGCTCGCCGCTTACTTCCTCGAGACGTTCCTTCTTGCTGTCGTATTCAAAGAAACCCCCTTAAGGAGGCGATACGCTCCTCGAGGTCGGTGAGGGAACGCTTGAGCTGGCCGAGTTCGATCATGGTTCTGGTGCTGGGTCGAAGGATGGTGAAAGAGCTTAACAGACCGGAACCCCGGCAGGCTCCGGGCCGGCACTCAGGACATGGTCGACGAGCAGCTGCAGGCGGCGCTCGCCGGCGTATTCGTTCACGTCGAGCCGGTAGACGAGACGCGCCCTGGCGGGCACTGCGGCAGCCTCGCCACGCCCCTGGAAGTAGTTGAAGGCGATCGCGTCGAAACTGCGCCGCGATCCTTCGAGCTCCACCCACATCTTGAGGTGCTTGTCGCCAACCGTGCGGCTGCGCTTGATGCGGAAACACTGGTCGAAGCTCGGCTCGGGGAAGGCCTGGCCCCAGGGCCCACCCTCGCGCAGGAGCTCGGCCGTGCGCAACGAGATCTCATCGACGGCGAGCTGGCCATCGGTCTCCACCCGGTCCGCGAGCGACCCGCCCTGCTGCCAGCGGGCCACCTCGGCATCGAATTCCCGCGCGAAGAGATCGAGGCCATCGGCGGGCATGCTCAATCCGGCGGCCATTGCATGACCCCCGAAACGACCGATCAGACCGGGATGACGCGTCGCGATCGCCTCGAGCACGTCGCGCACGTGAACCCCGGCCACGGAACGCGCAGAGCCGCGCAACTGCCCCTCGCCACCGTCGGCGAAAGCGATCACCGGCCGGCGCAGGCGGTCCTTCATGCGGCTCGCCACCAGGCCCACCACGCCCTGGTGCCACGCCGCGTCGTAGAGGCATACGCCATGACGGGTGGGGCCCGCATCGCCGGGGTCACCCAGGTGACTGACAGCAGCGATCGCCTGGTCCTGCATGCGCGCCTCGATCGCGCGCCGCTCGATGTTGAGCTCGTTGAGCCGGCCCGCCAGGGCCTGCGCCTCTTCGACCGTCGCGGCCAGCAGGCAGCGGATACCGATCGACATGTCGTCCAGTCGACCGGCCGCATTCAGCCGCGGCCCCGCCGCAAAACCCAGGTCCGCGGCGGTCACGGTCGCCGTCTGGCGTGCGCCCGCCTCGATGAGCGCGCGCACCCCGGGCACGCAACGGCCGGCGCGGATGCGCTGCAGGCCCTGCGCCACCAGCACCCGGTTGTTCGCGTCGAGCGGCACCAGGTCGGCGACCGTGCCCAGCGCCACAAGGTCCAGCAGCGCGGCCGGCGCCAGCGGTGCCGCGCCCGGCAGCAGGCCACGGCGCCCCAGCTCGCGGTGCAGCGCGACCATGACGTAGAACGCCACCCCCACTCCCGCCAGCGCGCGCGAGCCGAAGGTCGCGCCGGGGACATTCGGATTGACGATGACTTCCGCGCGCGGGAGCTCCGGCCCGGCCAGGTGGTGATCCGTGACCAGCACCTGGATGCCGAGCGCCCGGGCCGCATCGACGCCGGCGAGGCTGGAGATGCCGTTATCGACCGTCACGATCAGGGTCGGGCGGCGTTCCGCCGCCAGCGCGACGATCCCGGGCGTGAGTCCGTAACCGAACTCGAAGCGGTTGGGGACCATGAAGTCCACCGACGCGAAGCCCCAGGCGGACAGGGCGCGCACCATCAGGGCAGTGCTCGTCGCGCCGTCGGCATCGAAGTCGCCGATCACGAGGATCGACTGCCCCGCCTCGCGATGCCGCAGCAGCAGTTCCACGGCAGCCTCGATGCAGTCCAGCGTGCCCACCGGCAACAGGCGCTCCAGCGAGGCCGACAGCTGCTGCGGCCCGGTGATGCCGCGGGCCGCGTAAGCGCGGGCGAGCACCGGATCGAGCGCGGCAAGCCGCCCGAGGGCAGCGAGGTCCGGCACGCGGCGGATGATGGTCAGTGCCACGGAGCACTCACAGGCTGAGCGCCTGGAACCAGTCGCGGCGCGGACGCCAGAGCCGCAGGCGGTCCGCGTGGGTCACGCGGGTGACGCGATCGCTGGACACGAGGGTGAGCTGCTGCAGTGAGCCGCCCCGCAGCGCTTCGCAGGCGGGCCCGATGAAGCTCCGGTCGATGTGCTGCAGCAGGCCAGCCGGGTCGCCACCGGCGAGCCCCTGCCGACAGCCCGCCGAGAGGACCACGCAGTCGCGGGCACCCTGCCGCGCCAGCTGGTCGGGTTCAAGGGCAGCCGGCGCAGGAGCCACGGACAGGCCTGCCATGCGGCAGGCGGCGCTGACCCACGCATCATCCGTCCGGATCGCGGTCCAGTCCGGCGTCGCAGAGGCCGTGCCATGACTCCCGGACACCGGCTCGCCAGCCGTTGCAGCCCCACCCCCGCCCCACAGCCACAGGCTCGTCACCGGCGGCTCGCCGCGTCGCGCGCGCGCCTGATTGACCGGGTGCTCATGCAGCCACATCTCGATTTCCGTCATGAGCGCACGCAACGGTGCGGAACCCGGCCCGGAGGGCAGCGCATCGTCCAGGGCGCAGCCGAGCAGGCTCGCGGGCTCGGTCGCCCGCACTCCGGGCGCCACCAGCCCGCTCAACAGAAGAGTGTCGCCCGGGACCACAGAGAGTTGCAGCCCATCGGCACCGAAGACTGCGCCGAACCCGGCCGCGAGCCGCTGTGCCTCGCCGGGCTCGAGACGCAGGATCCCATCCGGCGGCAGATGGACCGTCGTGAGGCCCGCCTGCAGGTGCAGGGGCGTCGCGATCCAGGCGCCCGGGAGCTCTACGCCGGCATCGCCGCCTGCGCTGCCGATGGAGACTGCCAGCGCCCGACTCACCACGGTCGCGAAGTCCAGCACCGCCAGGTCTTCCCGACCCAGGCTGCGCGCCAGCCAGGGGCGCCAGCCGCCGCGCAGCGGAGCGACCGCCGCGAACCGCAAGCTGCGCAGCAGCGTCGACGAGGCGCCCACCGCGTCACCGGTTCGAAGATCTGGAAGCACGAGCACGAGTTCACGCACATCGCGTATTTTACGGGATCATGAAACTCGTCATCTCGGATATGGGGCCTGCGAACCTGATTCGCAGCTACGGCGACGGCGCAGTGCAGGTGGGCGAGCGTCGCTTCGATTCGGCGCTGCTGCTGGGCGCCCGGCTCCTGGTGACGGACCTGCGACCTCAATCACCCGCGGAAATCGAAGAGCGCGATCTGGACGCGCTGCTCGCGGGCTCGCCCGAGGTGATGCTGATCGGCTGGGCGGGAGGCCAGACTTTCCTGAACCCGCGCCAGCGGGGCTGGTTCGCCGCGCGCCGAGTCGGCGTGGAAGTGATGGAACTCGGGGCGGCGTGCAGGACCTACAACGTCCTGGTGGGCGACGGGCGCGAAGTGAGCGCCCTGATGTTCCCGCGAAAAGGCACCTGAAGAAGACACAGGGAGAAAGAAGCTCGTATTGACCACCAATCGTTCGAAGCTGACAGACTCGAACAACCGTCTTCGCTCTTCTTCTTCTTGTTCTTTTTTCTTCTTGTTATTCGACTTCCCCCATCATCCCTGTGTCTTCTTCAGGTGCCCTTCTCGCCGGCGCCGCGGAGCAATGGGTTGTCTCTCGACGGCGACATCCTAACCGCACGAGAGTTCCCCATGCAACTTCAATAACTTGAAGGGTTTTACTTAAAAGACTCTGCGAAACGGGGCGCTGCAGCAGAAAAACTTAACTTAGTTATAATAAACAATAACTTAAGATGTTTTTATAAACTAAAAATCAGCATCAGACGGCCCCGCCCACCAGGGGCACGAACGCCACCGGGCCCAGCGTCTGTCGATCGATCTTCTGCTCACGACGGATGAAGCGCGTGAGTTCCTGGCGACCCTCGGGACCGATGGGCATGATGAGGCGCCCGCCGATCGCGAGTTGCTCGAGCAGGGCCTCCGGGACGCGCAGCGGCGCGGCAGCCACCAGGATGCCATCGAACGGGGCATACGCAGGCCAGCCGAGCGAACCATCGCCGTGGCGGAATCTCAGGTTCTTGAGCCCCAGTTCCTTGGCCCGCTCCTTGGCGCGCCGGAGCAGCGGCTCGACGCGCTCTATCGTGTAGAGCTTGACCACCAGCGCCGAGAGCACGGCGGTCTGGTAACCGCAGCCGGTACCGATCTCGAGCACGTTGCGCAACGGCCCACCCTCCAGCAGGGCTTCCGTCATGCGCGCGACGATATAGGGCTGCGAAATGGTCTGGCCGAAGCCGATCGGCAACGCCGTATCTTCGTAGGCCCGACTGGCCAGTGCTTCATCAACGAAGATGTGGCGCGGCACAGTGCGCACCCGCTCCAGCACCTCGGGGTTGCGGATCCCCTGTTCACGCAGGCGCTGCACCAGTCGATCGCGCGTGCGCGCCGACGTCATGCCTATTCCTGCAAAACGGGGATCCGTCACGCCCTGACCTTGCCCAGCCAGCGCTCCACGTCGGGCAGGGCCGAATGCCGCGTGAGGTCGGTCTGCAGCGGCGTCACGGACACGAAGCCCTCCGCCACCGCATGGAAGTCGGTTCCGGGCCCGCCGTCCTGCTCGCCGCCGGCCGGCCCCACCCAGTAGATGGGCCGGCCGCGAGGATCGACGGAGGGCAGCACGGGCTCGGAACGGTGACGGTGCCCCAACCGCGTCGTGGCGAAGCCGCGCAGCGCCTCGAACGGCAGATGGGGCACGTTGACGTTGAGGATCATGCGCCGATCGAGGGGGTCCTCCAGCAGGCGCGCCACCAGCAGGCGCGCGACCCGCGCGGCCGCGTCGAAGCAGGGCTCCCCGGACGCCGGGCGCAGCAGCGAAATGGCGATCGTCGGCAAGCCGAGGAAACGGCCCTCCACGGCGGCCGCGACGGTACCCGAGTACAGGACGTCGTCGCCGAGGTTCTCGCCGTCGTTGATACCGGAGACCACCATGTCGTGCTCGAAGTCGAACAGGCCGGAAATGGCGAGGTGGACACAGTCTGTGGGCGTACCGGTGACGAAATAAGAGCCCTCCTCCACCTGCGCCACGCGCAGCGGCATGTCGAGAGTGAGGGAGTTGCTGGCACCGCTCTTGTTGCGGTCGGGCGCCACCACGGTCAGTTCGCCCAGACCTTCGAGGCAGGCACGGAGTGCGAGGATGCCGCGCGCGCGGTATCCGTCGTCATTGCTGATGAGGATCTTCAAATCAGGTTGCTTTCTATGAGGCAGGAAGGCGCGCCAATATACTGAAACCCTCGGACCGGAGGTAGCAGGATGCGAAAGCCCAACGAGGAGGACTCCACGGCGTTCCGCGACGCCGTCGGGGAGGTGCGGCTGCTCGCCGCCCCCGCCAAGGTGGTGCAGCGGCGCAAACCGGCGCCGCGGGCGAGTTTCCGGCGCCGTGAAGAGGCGGCGATCCTGATCGAGAGCATCACCCTCAGCCCGACCGAACTGGAGGTGGAATCCGGCGAGGAACTCAGCTTCCGCAGGTCCGGCATCCAGGATTCCGTGATGCGCAAGCTGCGCCGGGGCCAGTACCGCGTCGAGTCGGAGATCGACCTGCATGGCCTCACGGTCATCGAGGCGAAGGAGGCGCTGCGGGGCTTTATCTCACGTGCCATCTTCAGTCGGCAGCGGTGCGTGCGGATCGTGCACGGCAAGGGTCTGCGCTCGGGGCACCGCGGACCGGTGATCAAGAACGCCGTGAACGTGATCCTGCGCCACACGGGCCCGGTGGTCGCTTTCTGCTCGGCGCGACAGGTCGACGGCGGAACCGGCGCGGTCTACGCCCTGCTGTCGGACTGAGAACCCGCCATCCGGGCAAGTCGCTCGCGGGTCTCGTCCGTGACCCAGCCCGTCAGGACCAGCGACTCGAGACTCTCCTCGGGTTCGTCGAACAGTTTCACCAGATCGCGTCGCACCAGCGCACGGGTGCGCGCAAAGGCCTGGGGCGGCAGAGCCGCGAGTTCGCGGGCGTATTCAAGCGCACGGGCCACCACTTGCCCGGCTTCGACGACCTCATCCACCAGCCCTACACGCTGCGCCGCCAGCGGCTCGAGCATGCGGCCGGCGGTCAGCAGCACAGCCGCCTGCGCCGTCCCGACCAGCCGCTCGAAGACGCGGTAGACCGTGGATCCGGGATACAGGCCGATCTGCACTTCGTTCAGGCCCAGCAGGAACGGACCTGCGGCCATCACGCGGTAATCGCACAGGGTCGCCATCACCGTGCCGCCCGCCGGGCAATGCCCGGTGATGGCGATGACGGCGGGGATCGGCAGGCGCGCGAGGCGCTCCTGCACGCGGTAGAAGGCCTTGACGAGCCGGACCAGACTGTCCGGGTCGGGACCCAGGACTTCACGCAGGTCGAGTCCCGCGGAAAACACGCCGGGGCGCCCCGACAGCACGATGGCCCGCGCGCCATCGGCCACCGCGTCCTCCAGACAGGCCTCGAGTCGTGCCAGCAGGGCAGCGCTCAGGGCGTTGACCGGGGGCCGCGCGAGCCGCAACTCGCGAATCGGGCCATGATCCTCGATATCAATCATGTTCAGCCTCCTGGAAACCCTCGACATCGATCAGTTCCCGGATCACCGCCGTGGCGAAGCCACCGGGACGGAGCCCGAACCGAAGTTCGAGGGCGCCGTCCTCGAGCCATGAGAAACCGAGTTCGCCCACGCGCAGACGGAGCGGACGCCGCGACGGCTCGGCGCCGGACGCGTGGATCACCGCACGCGCCTCGGGAAATGACTCGGCCACCTGCGCTTCGAGCACGGCCACGTCACCCGTGACGCCCGACTCGCCCTCGCCCCAGAGCGGCCCCGTCGGGTGCAGATCGAGACGTCGCGCCCGGTCGACCAGTTCGTCATCGAGCAAGGGCACCGGGAAGACGGAGTTCCGACCATCGAGGTTTGCGCGTTCGCCGGGCAACAGCGTGCTCCAGCTGCCCTCACGCACGCGCCGCGCCAGCACGGCGTTGAATATGAGGCTGCGCGCGGCGGACAGCACGAACCCGCCATCGCCGCGGCCCCGGTCACGCGCACCGCGGCGGCCACTGTCGCGACGCTCCGTCGGGGCGCGGGGCGCAGGGGGATTCATCAGCGCGCGGAGGTTCGACTGTTCGCGCCCGAAGCGCTGCGGCCCGAAATAGTTCGGCACGCCCTCTGCCGCGACCCCCAGGATGCGACGCTCAAGCATCGCGCGATCGCCGCGGAAATCGCGCAGCACGATCCTGAAGCGGTTGCCCGCCAGCGCGCCGCGCGGCAGCTTCCTGGAGTGCGCATGGGCCTCGAGCACCTCGAATCCCTCGCCGGCCACGCCCGGCCATTCCGCCGCGGGGCGCGGCCGCCCCGGCACGGTGAACCACTGAGTGGTGACGGCGCGCCGATCCTTCAGGCCCGCATAGCCGACGTCCAGCGGCCGGACGCCTGCGACGCGCGCGAGTTCGCCCGCCACCCAGCCCGTGTTGGCGTCACGCTTGCGCACGCGCATGAGCACGTGCTCGCCCTGGCCCGACGGCGCGAAACCCAGTTCCTCGTCCACGGCGAAATCGTCAGCCAGCTCGCGGATGCGCGCCGTGCCGGCCACCGGGCTCAGCGCCCGCGGCGGCGACAGCGCCAGTTCGCGCCAGGCATCGGGGATCATCATCGTTGCACCAGTACAGTGGCCATGGCGGCGATACCTTCGCCGCGGCCGGTGAAGCCGAGTTTCTCGGTGGTCGTGGCCTTGATGTTGACGGCGTCCGCGTCGAGGCCGAGCAGCACCGCCACGCTGCTGCGTATGGCATCGCGATGCGGCCCGATTCGCGGCGCCTCGGCGATGACGGTAAGGTCCACATTAGTCACCGCAAAGCCCTTCGCGGCCAGCAACGCCACCGCCTCGCGCACGAAGCAACCACTGTCCGCACCCCGCCAGCGCGGGTCGGAATCGGGAAAGTGCTGACCGATGTCACCGAGTCCCGCGGCACCGAGCAGCGCATCGCACAACGCATGCAGCAGGACATCGCCGTCCGAGTGCGCGACGACCCCCGCGCCATGCGCGATGCGCACACCGCCCAGCATCACGTGGTCGCCTGCCCCGAACGCGTGCACGTCGAAACCCGATCCGACGCGGATCACCGGCCTGTCCGTCATGATGTTCCTGCCCTGGCCGCCAGGATGGAGCGCGCCAGCGCCAGATCCTCGACGGTCGTCACTTTGATGTTCGTCGCCTCGCCGGGCACGAGCACCGGCTGGCTGCCCATCCATTCGATAGCCTGTGATTCATCCGTGGGCTTGCGCCCGGCCTGCACCGCCGCAGCCAGCGCCTCGCGCAGGGCGCCGAGCCGGAAGGCCTGGGGCGTCAGGGCGCGCCACAGCCCATCCCGCGGCTCGGTGGCGGCCACGCGCGGCGAGCCGCCAGCACGCTGCTCGCGCTTGAGGGTGTCCGCAAGGGGCAGCGCCAGCAGGGCGCCGGCGTCGTGCCCGGCCGCCGCGAGCAGCAGCGCGTCCAGCTCAGCCTGGGTCAGACAGGGTCGGGCCGCGTCATGCACCAGCACACACTCGGCAGGATCGGCGCCGTGGCGCGCCAGGGCGTCGAGGGCGGCCGCCACGGAGTCGCTGCGCTCCGCTCCGCCCTGCGCGTGGATGAAACGAGCCCCGATCCGTTCGCGAACCGCGTGCCAGCGGGAATCAGCGGCCGCCACCGCCACCGCGATGCCCTGGCAGCGCGCGTCGAGCAGAAACGGCAACAGCGCCCATTCGATGACGGTGCGGCCGGCGAGTTCGAGGTACTGCTTGGGGATGGGCGAACCGAGCCGCTGCCCCTGCCCCGCAGCCGGGATGGCGACCCAGTATTTCAAGGGAACCGGGCGCTCAGCGCTGGGCGGTCCGGGTGCGCGGCCCGGCGGCTGCCGGCACCGCGACGGTGCGCGGCACGACCTGGAAGAACGACTCGTTGCTGGCCACCATCCCGAGTTCGCTGCGGGCACGCTCCTCGAGGGCCGACATGCCCTTCTTGAGGTCGGCGACCTCGGCGGCCAGCTGGCCGTTGCGGCGTGCGAGTTCGGCGTTCGCGCTGCGCTGGTCCTCGACCGAGGTGCGCAGCCGGACGACGTCCCGCGTACCGTCGTCTGACAGCCAGACACGGTACTGCAGGAGCAGCGTCAGCACGACCAGGACGGCAGCGAACCATTTCATGATATTCCCGCAAGGGTAGCGGGCGACCTCATGGAAATAAAGGCGCCGCGCTCAAATCTTTACGGGGAACGCGTCGCGACCGGCGTAGCGCACTTTTCCCTTGAGCTCTTCCTCGATGCGCAGCAACTGGTTGTACTTGGCGATCCGGTCCGATCGGGACAACGAGCCCGTCTTGATCTGAGTGGCGGAAGTCGCCACCGCGATATCGGCGATCGTCGAGTCCTCGGTCTCGCCCGAGCGGTGCGAGACGACCGCCGAGTAACCGGCGTCGGTGGCCATCTCGATGGCGGCCAGCGTCTCGGTGAGCGTGCCGATCTGGTTGACCTTGATGAGGATCGAGTTGGCGATCCCCTTCTGGATTCCTTCGGAGAGGATGTTCGTATTGGTGACGAACAGGTCGTCGCCCACCAGCTGCGTCCGCTTGCCCAGCGCCGCCGTCAGGCCCGCCCAACCGCTCCAGTCGCCCTCGGCCATCCCGTCCTCGATCGTGATGATCGGGTACTTGTCGACCAGCTTCGTGAGGTAGCGGGTGAACTGCTCGGCGGAATACTTGCGGCCCTCGCCCTCCAGGTCATACACGCCCTTGCGGAAGAACTCCGAGCTCGCGACATCGAGTCCGAGGTAGATGTCCTTGCCCGGCCGGTAGCCCGCAGCCTCGATCGCCTGCAGGATCAGCTTCAGTGCCGCCTCGTTGGACACCAGGTTGGGCGCGAACCCGCCCTCGTCGCCAACGGCCGTCGTCAGCTTGCGCTTCTTCAGGATCGCCTTGAGCGCGTGGAAGACCTCCGCGCCATAGCGCAGGGCCTCGCTGAACGTGGGCGCACCCACCGGCAGGATCATGAATTCCTGGATGTCCAGGCTGTTGTCGGCATGGGCGCCGCCGTTGATGATGTTCATCATCGGGACGGGCATCACCGGCTTGCGGCCATCGGCGAGGTAGCGCCACAGCGACTGGTTGGAGTCTTCGGCAGCGGCATGGGCGGTGGCCAGCGAGACCGCCAGCAGCGCGTTGGCACCGAGGCGCGACTTGTTGTCGGTGCCATCCAGTTCGATCATCCGCGCATCGATGGCAAACTGGTCGCGGGCATCGCGGCGCAGCAGCGCCCTGCGGATCACGGTGTTCACGTTGCGGACGGCCTGGAGGACGCCCTTTCCGCCATAGCGTTTACGGTCGCCATCGCGCAGCTCGACCGCCTCGCGAGTGCCGGTGGACGCCCCGGAGGGCACGGCCGCACGGCCCACGGCGCCACTGCTCAGGATCACGTCGGCCTCGACGGTCGGATTGCCGCGTGAATCGATGATCTCGCGGGCACGGATGTCGACGATCTTGCTCATGTCCTGCTTTCCTCGAAGGGTCTTGATTTGACGGTCCTGTCGAGATCGCGGAGCGTCTCGAGCAGACTGGGCATGCGGTCGAGCGGCCAGGCGTTCGGCCCGTCCGAGAGCGCCTTGCCGGGATCGGGGTGGGTTTCCATGAAGACGCCGGCGACGCCGGCCGCCACCGCGGCGCGCGCCAGCACCGGCACGAACTCGCGCTGCCCGCCGGACGCCTGCCCCTGGCCGCCGGGCAGCTGCACGGAATGCGTGGCGTCGAACACCACCGGACAACCGGTGCCGCGCATCACGGCGAGCGCGCGCATGTCAGAGACGAGGTTGTTGTAGCCGAAGCTGAAGCCGCGCTCGCAGACCATGACCTGCCCGTTGCCCGTAGAGCGCGCCTTGTCGACCACGTTCTGCATTTCCCAGGGCGACAGGAACTGGCCTTTCTTGATGTTGACCGGCTTGCCCTGTGCAGCCACCGCGAGGATGAAATTGGTCTGGCGGCAGAGGAACGCGGGGGTCTGCAGGACATCAACGACGCTCGCAACCTCGGCCAGCGGGGTGTCCTCGTGGACGTCCGTCAGGACCGGAACGCCGAAGCTGGCGCGGATGCCGGCCAGGATCTTGAGTCCCGCATCGATCCCGGGCCCACGGAAACTGGTGCCGGAGGAACGGTTGGCCTTGTCGAAGGAAGCCTTGAAGATGTACGGGATGCCAAGGGCGCCGGTGATCTCGATCATCCGCCCTGCGATCTCCTCGCAGAGCATCTGGCTCTCGATCACGCAGGGGCCGGAGATCAGGAACAGGGGGCGATCGGCGCCGACGTCGAATCCGGAAAGCTGCATGGGTTCGGCTCGCTGCGTGCCGGGGCTCAGGTACCGGGCTCCGCCTGCAACTGCGCGGCGCGCTGCGCACGCGCTGCGCGGATGAAGCCGCTGAACAGGGGGTGGCCGTCACGCGGGTTCGAGGTGAATTCAGGGTGGAACTGCGTTGCCAGAAACCAGGGATGGCCGGGCAGCTCGATGATTTCCACGAGGTCGTCCGGCGACAGGCCCGAGATGCTGAGCCCGCCCTGCCGGTAGCGATCGAGGTAGTTGTTGTTGAACTCGTAGCGGTGACGGTGCCGCTCGCGGATCTCGTCGCTGCCGTAGACCTCGCGGGCCAGCGTGCCGGCCACGAGCGAGACCGCCTGGGCGCCGAGGCGCATCGTCCCGCCCTTCTGCGATGCCTCGTCGCGAGTCTGGGAGCCACGGGACGAATCCTGCCATTCGGTGATCAGCGCGATGACCGGATGCGGCCCCGCACGGTTGAACTCGGTGCTGTTGGCCCCCTCCAGCCCCAGCACGTTCCGGCCATACTCGATCACCGCGAGTTGCATTCCCAGGCAGATGCCGAGGTACGGGACGCGGTTCTCGCGGGCGTAGCGGATGGCCTCGATCTTGCCTTCGGTACCCCGCTCGCCGAACCCGCCCGGCACCAGGATGGCGTCCATGCCCTTGAGGGCGTGCACGCCATGCTGCTCGATGTCGGTGGACTCGATGAAATGGATGTTGACCCGCGTGCGGCTCTTGATGCCGCCGTGGGTCAGGGCCTCGTTGAGCGAAATGTAGGAGTCACGGTTCTGGACGTACTTGCCGACCATGGCGATGTCCACCTGGCCGTCCGGGTTCGCCTTGGCGTTGACGACGGCTCGCCATTCCGTGAGGTCGGTCGGGGGCACATCGAGACGCAGCTTCTCGACGACGATGTCGTCCAGACCTTCGTCGTGCAGCAGCATCGGGATCTTGTAGATGTCGTCCGCGTCGAGGGCCGAGATGACGGCACGGTCCTCGACGTTGGTGAACAGCGCGATCTTGCGCCGATGCTCCTCGGGCAGCGGATGCTGGCAGCGGCACAGCAGGATGTCCGGCTGGATGCCGATGCCGCGCAGTTCCTTGACCGAATGCTGGGTGGGTTTGGTCTTGATCTCGCCCGAACCGCCCACCACCGGCACCAGCGTCAGGTGCATGTAGACGCAGTTGTTGCGGCCGAGTTCGACGCCGAGCTGGCGGATGGCTTCCAGGAACGGCAGCGATTCGATGTCGCCGACCGTGCCGCCGATCTCGACCATGCAGACGTCGGACTCGCCCGCACCGAGGATGATGCTGCGCTTGATCTCGTCCGTGATGTGCGGGATCACCTGCACGGTGGCGCCGAGGTAGTCCCCGCGGCGTTCCTTGGCGATCACGCGCTCATAGATGCGGCCGGTCGTGAAGTTGCTGTGCCGCCCGGTGATCGTGCGCACGAAGCGCTCGTAATGACCGAGGTCGAGATCGGTCTCCGTGCCATCGGCGGTGACGAACACCTCGCCGTGCTGGAAGGGGCTCATGGTGCCCGGATCCACGTTGATGTAGGGATCCAGCTTGACCATGGCGATCTTCAGGCCGCGCGCCTCGAGGATGGCCCCGAGAGAGGCTGAAGCGATGCCTTTTCCCAATGAGGAAACGACGCCACCAGTGACGAATACAAAGCGAGGCATGGGGAAACCGCCAGGGAAATGGTGCAGCGCCCGTCGGAATGACGATCGCCGGCACGACGGGAAGTCAGACTAGCAAAAACCGGGCGTGGGCTCAATTCAAACGCGGGTCGACGGCAGCCGATCCGCCACCGGATCGGCCGCGAGCACGGGCGGCGCCCCGCGCCACTCCAACCGGTAGCGCACACGGGAGTCAGGCTGTGCCGCGAAAGCCGCGGCGGTGAACAGCTGGGCGGCCGCCACCAGCGCGTCCCCCGCGAACAAGAGCGGCACCTGGAACCGCATCCATGGCAGCACCCCGCGCTCGCGGAGGAGCTCTTTAAGCGTCCTGCTCGGGCCGCCGGGACGCAGCCGGATCCGTTCGCCGCCGCCGCGGAATCGCACCGCCAGCCGCTTCGGCAACGCAGCTCCATCGATCGGCCCCTGCGCATCGCGTACCAGGCGGATCGATCCGAGGCCGGGACCAAGTTCGAGGCTGCGCCGCGCCTGCCAGGCCCAGTCCGGCGTCTCGACGGGCGTGCTCGAGGCCTGCTGCGGCACCCCTGCGTACAGCATGCCCCGGTAACGCCGCACTTCGGCGCCCGCCCATGTCACCACGGGAGACGCATCCCGGCGCGCCTCGCGAAGTTCGACCCGCACGCGCTCCAGCGATTCGGTATCGGGCAGCG
>CAJACZ010000119.1 GCA_903938365.1 uncultured Pseudomonadota bacterium
ACGGGGCCTGGCCGCGATGCACCCCCCGCGTTCGCCCCACTCTCCACACTGGTCCGCGCCGCACGCGAGGCCGAGCCGACCGCACGCTTCGACGAGCTGCGCCCGGCTCGCACGCTGCAGCGACCGGCAAGCCTTTCATTTCGGCTGCCGGGGGACACTGTCCCCGGGCGGCACCGGATGTTTCTCGATCCGACGACCGGCATCGTGCTGCGGGTCGACCGCTTCGAGTCACTCGACGCCGGCGGCCGGCTGTTCGCGAACATGGCGCCCTGGCACTTCGGCAGCTTCGGCGGACGGCTGACCCAGTGGCTTTGGTTCGTGGTCGGATTCGTGCCGGCGATGCTGCTGGGCTCAGGCTTCTGGCTCTGGCTGCGCAAGCGCCGCAGCGGTCCGGTCAATTCGCCGGCGACTCCTTCGCACGACGCTCGTCAATGAACTTCTTGAACACCGTCCAGGAAGTCTCGTTCGGGCGCGGGTCGTCGAGTGGCGGAGGCGCCTTGTACGTCGGGTAGCGGGTGTCGACCTCGCGGCGTACGACCTCCGGCAGCTGTTCCCAGGAGTCGAGGCGCATGCCGGCCGTGTGGAACACCACCAGGCCGTCCCGGTCGCCCATTTTCATCCAGGGCAACCAGCGCGAGATGCGAACCCAGGAAATCAGGGTGTCCTGCAGTTCGCTGTCGCCTGCGTCCAGCGCTTCGCTGGCGGACGCAGCGGACGTGCCAAACTCCATCGCGTGGTAGGTCCCGCCGACGTAGTCCTGGTATTCGCCGGCCAGGGGGCTCTTGTAGAACAGCCGCGCGGCACCGCCGCCTTCGAGGAGCAGGTCGTCCTTGAAGGACAGGTTGTCGCTCCGGTCGACGGGCTTGCCGTCCTTGTCCCGCGAGCAGTACCAGTCGCGCGCATTGACGGGATCGTTGGCCACGTGCACGACGTCGACTTCCTCGCTGCTCCACGGGTTCTTCCAGCGCCGCACCACTTCGTTGGTGACGGGATCCAGGTAGAGCATCACTTCACGCGACACCGAGCGGTAGCAGAAGCCACGCACGGGATCCTGCTTGACGCGGCACTGGCGCATGTTCATGCCGTGCACGTTGAACAACAGGCGGTTCGGCTCGCCAGGCACGCGGGCCCACATGCGTCCACTCCACCAGTACAGCGTCGGCGTGCCCTCCACCAGCGAGCACGACATCTTCACCTGGATGCGCAACTGATCGTCGGCGTTGGCGGGATCGAGAGGCTGCGCCTTGCCGGCGGCGGACGCCGCGCCGGCCGCCAGCAGCAACAGCGCCGCGACCGTGATCGACGTCAGAGTCTTCATCGCTGGTCTCCCTGCGCGGCGCGCCGCGAATCGACGACTTTCTTGATGTAGGTCCACGAGGTTTCGTTCGGCCTCGCGTCGTCGAGCGGCGGCGGAGCGAGATAGGCGGGATAGCTCGCCTTGAGCTCGCTGCGCAGCGGCTCCGAAAGATCCTCTATGGATGCCACGCGCTTGCCGACCGTAGTGAACACGATGATGCCGGTACGCCCGCCCATCTTCATCCAGGGAATCCAGTCGGAGACCCGCGCCCAGGAAATCGACACCGTGGGCAGGGTCCTGACGGCGGGATCGAGCAACGCCTTGGCATCCGTGAAGGAGTTCAGCATTTCCATGGCGTGGTAGTTGTTGCCCACGTACTGCTGGTAGTCCCCGGCGAGGGGGTTGTCGTACCAGAGCGGCGCCTCGCCGCTGGTCCATGCCTTGCCCTTGACGAAGCTGCCACGGAAAACGGCGGGCTTGCCGTCGGCTCCGTAGGCAAAGGTCGGCGCGCGCATGTTGACGGGGTCGTTGGCGACGTGGATGACTTCCACCTCCTCGCCGGTCCAGGGGTTCTTCCAGCGGCGCAGCACCTCGTTGGTCTGGGGATCGAGGTAGAGCATGACCTCGCGAGACACAGAGCGGAAACCGGGACCGCGCTTGGGATCACTGAAACTGCCGCACTGGCGGATGTTCATGCCCTGCACGTTGAACAGCACGCGGTCGCGCTCCCCGGGCACGCGGCTGAGCATGCTGCCCTTCCACCAGTGGATGACCGTCTGGCCGTCCTCCAGCGAACAGCTCATCTTGCGGTTCAGCAGCAAAGCGTCCTCGGGCTTGGCCGGATCGAGCAGGCCGGCCGCCCGGGTCGCCGGGACCGCAGCCACGAGGGCGGCGGCGACGGCGGCGGCCGCGAAGAAAAACGATGTTTTACGTGGCATAGGCACCTCTGCAGCAAACACGCACCCTGAAGGCCGTGACGCCGAACGGCGGGACGTGGATCTCAGAACTTGTAGGACGCGGTCAGGCCGTACTGCCGACCGTTCGGGAAGTGCACCTGGTAGGCGCGCGTGAACGCGAAGCCCGAATCCGGATCAAAGAAACGCACGACCGAGTCCGGCTTGCGGTTATCGCCCAGGTTCCGGCCCCAGATCGTGACTTTCCAGGCGTCCGTTTCCATGCCGAGGCGCGCATCGACGCGCGTCGAGTCGCCGGTGGAGGCATGGTTGTAGACCTCGGCGAACCGTTCGCTCTGGTACGAGAGGTCGGTACGGGCGAAGAAACTCCAGTCAGTGCCCACAGGCGTGCGGAACTCTGCGCCGGCCGCAAACGTGCTCTCGGGCGCATTCGCGGTCTGGAAGCCGGCGGCGTTCGCGAAGTTCACGACCACGGTCGGTGAGGCGATCGCGCTCGGGCAGGGGCCAGCGGTCGTCGCCGGACTGGCCGTCAGGACCGCGTACACGTTGTCGCAGAGTTCCTTGAACTCTGCGTTGGTGTAGCCATAGGAGGCGTTCAAGTCCCAGTTCTGGCTCACTTTCCAGCGCCAGTTGAGCTCGAGCCCCTTGACCTCGGTCTTGCCGGCATTGGTCGTCAGCGAGATGTTCGCACTCTGGTTCAGGACGTTGCGGTAGGTCTGGCTACCGGTCACCTGCTGATCGCTCCAGTCCGTGAAGAACAACGCGGCCTCGAGGCTCATGCGTCCATCGAGCAGGCGCATCTTGCTGCCGATTTCGTAGTTCAGGGAGGTTTCCTCGTCGACGCTCAACGGCGAGATGGCCGAGAGGCGCTGGAACTCGGCGGCGGGTATAGCGGCGTTGCAGAGTCCGTTGTTGAAGTCGCCGGGCTTGTTGCCGCGCGCTATGGAGAAATAGACGTTCAGGTCTTCGGTGAAATCGAATCGAACCGTGCCTCGCGGCGTGAAGCTCTTGAACTCCGCCTCCAGCACCCGGGCACAGTTTCCGCCGACCTGGATGGCGTTGTTCGTCGTCAGCTGATCCTTCGCATACCGACCCTCGAGGGTGAGGTGCCAGCGCTCGGTCGGGTCGTAGCTGACGCTCGCGAAGACCGCCTGGTTCTGGATCTCGAAGGGCGAGACCGGCTGGGAGATCTCGCGCAGCGTGCCGGTCGGGCCGGTGTTGGTCGTCGCGGCCATGCCGTTGGCAAGGTTGACGTTGTAGCGCGGACCGCCGTTGTAGCCGGTGTTTTCCTGTTCGTAGTTATAGACGCCGACCATCCAGTTGAGCCTGGTCCCGGGGCTGGAGGTAAAGCGCAATTCCTGCGACTGGTATTCCTTGATGTTGATCAAGCGCGTGATGTTGCCCGGGTTGGTGACGGTCATGGCCGGACCCGGCACCTGGGACTGGTTACCGCTGGTGGGCGAGTTGATGATGTAGTCGTCGACGATCCAGTCCTCGTCCTGGCGGTTCCAGCTCACCAGCGCGGTCGCAGTGCCGGGACCCACATCCCAGTTGGCCTCGAGGCTGTACAGGAAGCTGTCCTGCTCCACGCCCGGCTTGCCCTGGCGCTCGATGTCGGCGAGGTCGACCCCGAGACCGCCATTCAGCGGGATTTCGGGAATCTCTCCGCAGAAGCTGCCGCCGCGCGCGCCGGGGGCGGTCTGGAAGCAGTTGAGCGTCTTGGAAATGATGTTGTTGTACAGGCCGTCGGAATTCTGCGCGGCGAAGGCGCGCACGGTGACGTCGAAAGCGTCGCTCGGCGCCCAGCGCAGGGCGCCGGATACCCGTTTGGTCTGTTCAGCGCCAAAGGTCGGGTTACGACCGTCGCTGCTGCGTCCGGTGTACTGGCCGTCGTATTCGTAGAAGCGCCCGCCGAGCTTGAAGCTCAGCGTGTCGCCGAGCAGCGGACCGGTGATGTTCGCGGCGACCTCCTTGTAGCCGTCGTCGCCGAGGGAGGCCGAGGCCTTGCCCTGGAACTCGTTCGAAGGCTGGGTGGTGCGATAGCTGATCACGCCCGCCAGGGAACCGCGGCCGAAGTTCGCGGCCTGCGGACCCTTGAGCACCTCGACGCTCTCGACGTCGTCGAGATCCGCCCCGGTGATGTTGCCGGCGATATAGACGCCATCGACGACGAACGACACGGTGCGCTCGCCCAGGATCTGGGACATGCCGCGGATCACCGGGCGGTCGAAGACCCGACCGTAGGTCTGGTTGAAGGACAGGTTGGGCGTGATCCGCGCAATGTCATAGATGCTCTCGATGCCGCGCTGTTCGATGGCATCGGCGGTGAAGGCCGTGATCGACATCGGCACGTCCTGAAGCCTCTCGTCCCGCTTGCGCGCCGTGACGATGACTTCCTGCAGGCCTGGATCGGCTGCACCCACCGGCTGTTGCGCCGAGGCAGGGTCTGTAGCGGCGACGCCGGTGGTGACCAGCAAAATGGTCAGAGCTGCGTGCTGCGGCTTGCGGATTTTCATAGTGATCCCCCCAACGTCCAAAGTTCGGACGAGGTCAATATACGCTCGGTTTTCCGGCCGTTTGCATCTGATGTATTCCTGCTACAGGAACAGGGAGTACGTGGCGGGATCACGCACTTTCCGACCCCGGATCGGTCTGCACGAGAATAGAATTTGCTCCGTGTCAGGCGGGTGCCGCAACCTTGCGCCAATCGGTCACTATGCAGACCGCACCCTCTCCACGGAGCCTGATACATGTCCGGAATTTCAAATCGGCCACCCGTCACGGGTCGGCGGGTCGCGGCTTTTTCCGCTATTGCGGCACTCATCGTATCCGTGGCGTCGGCTGAGCCCGGC
>CAJACZ010000120.1 GCA_903938365.1 uncultured Pseudomonadota bacterium
CGCGACCTGCCCGAGCCGGACATCGTGATGCCGGACCTGCTCTTCGACACCGACCGTTACGAGCTCAAGCTGGGCGAACGCACGCTGACGCTGCGCTACCTGGGCGTGAACCACGGCGACTGCCTGGTCGTGATGACGCCCGACCACATCGACATCCCGTTCATCGTCGATCTGGGCACCGCCGGCGGCATGCCGCTGCCGTTCATCCCCGACTATTCGCTGCACCACTGGGTGCGCAGCCTGCGTGAGCTCGAGGGCTGGAGCTTCACGCACTACGTGGGGGGCCACGGCATCCCGCTCGCACCGAAAGCGCGCCTGGCGGAGCGCCGCGAATACGTCGAGGCGCTGCTCGCCGAGACCCGCGCTGCGCTCGATGCGGGGATCCCGGAAGCGGAGATACCGGAGTGGGTCGCCGCCCGGCTGCAGCCGCGCTTCGCGCATCTGCGGGGTTTCAAGGGCATCGTCCGCGACAACGTGCGCCGGACGCTCACCTACTACGGCATGGGCTGGTGACCGTGCTCCGGCGCCTGTGTGTGTTCTGCGGCGCCCAGCCCGGTGCGCGACCCGCCTACCGCGAGGCCGCCGCAGCTTTCGGCCGGCTGCTCGCCGAGTCGGGCATCGGGGTGGTCTACGGCGGCGCCTCGATCGGCCTGATGGCGGCGGTCGCTGATGCGGCGCTCGAGGCGGGCGGCGAGGTGATCGGCGTGATCCCGCAGGCGCTGGTCGACCGGGAGGTGGCGCATGACGGGCTCAGCGACCTGCGGATCGTGCACTCGATGCACGAGCGCAAGGCGCTGATGGCGGAACTCTCGGACGGATTCGTGGCGCTGCCGGGCGGCGTCGGCACGCTCGAAGAGCTCTTCGAGGTGTGGACCTGGTCGCACCTCGGCCTGCACAGCAAGCCCTGCGCGCTGCTGGACGTGCAGGGGTTCTACAGCGGCCTGCACACCTTCGTCGACCACATGGAGACCGAGGGCTTCCTGCGCCCCGGAGTGCGCGACATGCTGATCGTGGAGCGCGAGGGCCCGCAGCTGCTCACCGCGCTGCGCGGCTACCGCGCGCCCCCCGTCGAACCGGTGCTGCGCGCCGACGAGGGTTAGACGGCGGTCGGCGTGGGCGGCAGGCCGGCGCGGCCTGCGGCACGATTGAGCTCGGCATCGAACGAGACCAGCGGCAGGCCGCGACGCAGGGCGACTTCGAGGTAGGAGGCGTCGTAGGCGGAAAGCGCATACCGCCGCGCAAGGTCAAGGGTAGGTCCGAGGGCCAGTTCTGGGGACTCGGCATCGAGGCGCAGAGGCAGGGCGCGCAGCAGCGTCAGGAAGGCCTCGACATGCGCGACGGAAACCAGGCCGCGCGCCTCGGCACGCGCGATGACGTTGGCCACCTCGAGGAATCCGATGGCCGGCATGACAGCTTCGGCGGGGGCCTCCTTGAGCCGGGCCAGCCACGCGAAGGCCTCGGTGGCATCGCGTTCGCTGCCGTTGCGCAGCAGCCAGGTCAGCGCGACCGAGGCGTCAAGCACGAATCTCACTCCCGGCCTTCCTCGATCAGTGCCTTGATCGAGACATCCTGCCTCACAGGGTGAGCCGACTTGAACGCAAGAAAGCGGTCGATCGCAGCAGATACGTCTATGGCAACGGGATCGGCGACAGGCACGAGCTCCGCGACCGGCCTGCCTCGATTCGTGATGCGGAAACGCGCCCCGCCCGCGACCTGCCGGAGCAGTTCCGGCAGATGCGTCTTGGCCTCGTAAGCGCCGATGTCGGTGAAAGTCGCCTCAGACTTTTTCATCAGACTAGTCTACCGACCAGTCTGCAGGCGTCAAGGCGTGGCCCGCAGGCGTCTCAACCCTCGGCGAGCAGTTGCCCCACGGCCGCTTCGCTGTCGGCGCGCACGCGCTGGAGCATGGCGTCGAGGGTCTCGGGCATCGCGATGGCATAGCCCTGCGCGTAATCGACGCCGATCGCGGCGATCCGCGCGCGGATCTCGGGGTTCTCGACGTACTCGGCGACCGTGTCGATCTGCATCTCGCGCGCCAGCGTGACGATGGCGCGCACGGTGGCGTCGGAGCGCTGGTTGGTCAGGATGTCGCGCACGAAGCTGCCGTCGATCTTCACGATGTTGACGGGCAGGCTCTTGAGATAGGAGAGCGAGTTCACGCCGATGCCGAAATCGTCGAGCGCGAAGCGGCACCCGCGCGCCTTGAGCCGCGAGATCAGGTCCGTGGCCTTGGCGAGGTTGGACAACGCGACACTCTCGGTGATCTCGAAGGTGACCAGCGCCGGGGCCAGCATGGAGCGGGCAATCAGCGCTTCCACCCGTTCCCAGAACGCCGGGTCCATCAGCGATGGCCCGGACACGTTGATCGACAGCCGGATGCGGCGCTCGTACAGCAGGCCACGATGGCGGCCAAGCTCGGTGAACGCGTGCCGCACGACCCAGTCGTCCACCTCGCCGAGCAGCTGGTAGCGCTGCGCGGCGGACAGGTAACGCCCGGGGCTGAACGGCCGGCCGGCATCGTCCAGCCCGCGCAGCAGCAGCTCGTAGCCCTCGTATTGCTGGCCCTGCAGCGGCACGATGCGCTGCGCCAACAGGGTCATGCGATCGTTGTCGAGCGCGTGGCGCAGCTGCGCCACGGTGGTGATGTCCGCATAGCGCCGGGCCAGCGTGTTGTCGCCGTCGCGGTAGCACTCGACGCGGTTGCGTCCGCGGTCCTTGGCGGCGCGGCAGGCCAGCTCCGCCAGGGCCTGCGCCCGCGTCAGGTCGGGCACGTTCTCGTCGATTTCGGCGCAGCCGATGCTGATCGTGACCGCCACGTGTTCGGGGAGCGCCGCGACCGAGGCGTTGTGCATCGCCGAGTGCAGGCCGTTGGCGATGACTTCGCCCTCGTCCAGCGTCTTGCCGGGCAGGAACACCGCAAACTGGTCGCCGCCGATGCGCGCGGCCACCGCGTCCGCCGGCAACGCCGGCGCCTGCAGGTTGCCCGCGAAGCGCACGATCAGTTCGTCGCCCCGGTCGAAGCCGAAGCGATCGTTGACCAGATGCAGCTGGTCCATGTCGATGTGCAGCAGCGTGCCGCGGCCCGCCTTGGGGTTGCTGGCAGCGAGTTCCCGAATGTAGGTCTCGAGCGCGCTGCGGGTATGCAGACCGGTCGCGAGGTCGAAGCGCCGCGCCAGCAGCGTCGCCACCTGGCTGCTGAGGTGCTTGCACAGGTAGAGGTGCCGGCGCTCGAAGTTGCTCTTTTCGACGGGGCGCAGGAACACCAGCACGCCCGATACCTTGCCGCTGCCGCCGAGCACGGGCACCGCGATGACCTTGAACGGCATGCGTTCGCCGGCACGGTCGGCAAGCTGGTTGACCACGACGACGCGCTGCTGCTCGAACGTGGCGTGCAGCAGGCTCGCGCGCAGGCGCGCGAGCAGCCGATGCGCGTCGCTGTCGGCGGCGTTGCCGGCATGGACGACCAGGTTGACCTGGCGGTCGGGCATCAGCACCGCGCTGAGCGTGCACCCCATGCGCTCAATGGCCGCGCGCAGCACGCGGGTCAGGATGGCATTGTTGTCCGCACCGCCCCCCTGATCGGCCGTGAGGTCGATGAGCCATTCGAGCTCGCGCGTACGGTCCGAAAGCGTCGCGTCCTCGCCGTCACCCCCCTCGTCGCCGGACGCACCAGCGGTGACGCCAGGGCTGGCGGTGGCCGGGCCCGCACTGCCGCGAGCCTCGACCAGGCTGCGCCCGAGCAGGTTCATCACCGGGCCGAGCATCTGCCCCACCTGGTTGCTGGGCGGGGCGGGCTCGTTTTTGCCGGAGCCGCCCGCGATCACCACCGAGCAGGCGCCGACCGGCTTCTGGTCGACGATCGCCGGCAGCACGTAGGCCGCCAGCGAACCGCCCAGCGGCACGGTGACCACGCCGCCCGTGACACCACCCGACAGAACCCGCATGACGGCGGCCTGCAGCGGCGGCGGCGGCGCCGGGCCGCGGGACCAGAGGACGGTGGCCGCCGCATCGAAAAAAGACACAGCGCGCGTGCGCGGGAACATGGCGACGGTGATGTCGGCATAGTCCGAGAGCAGTTTCCCGTCGACGGGATGGGGGCGCTTTGCCATGGCGCAATTATGTTCCAGAGTTCAGGCCGGTGATCGGGCGAACAAAGGGCAAAGGCAATTATTTTCACGCGCTGCGCAGAGCCTGTGCCCGCAGCGTGACGCGGGTCACAGGCCGCCGCCGGCCCTGCGGCGCTCCCTCAGGCGGCTTCCTCGGGCGGCTCCGGCGGCCGCTGGTCAGCCAGCCATTCGCGCCACACGGCGATCAGCACCGCCAGGATGACCGGACCGATGAACAGGCCCACCAGGCCGAACGCCGCAAGGCCGCCCAGCACGCCGAACATCACCAGCAGGAACGGGATGCGCGTGGCCCCGCTGATGACCAGCGGCCGCACGATGTTGTCGATCCAGCTGACCGCCGTGAGCCCCCAGACGAACAGCCCCAGCGCCGCGACGCTGTCGCCCTTGAGCAGCAGCCACAGGCTGGCGCTGCTCCACACCAGCGGCACCATGAACGGGATCAGCGCGATCAGGAAAGTCACGGCCGCCAGGAACAGCGGCGCATTGATGCCCGCCACCCAGTAACCGAGGCCCGCGAGCGCGGCCTGCGCCAGCGCCGCCAGCACGAGACCATAGACCACTGCCTTGACCGTGTCGCCGACGGCAACCAGGTAATGGCCGACCCGCACGGTGCCGAAGAACTGCTGCAGCAGCTTCGCGACCTGCGCGGCGAACTGCTCGCCGTCGCGGTAAATGAAGAACAGGCTGACCATCGCGATGATGAGCTTGACGATGTTGCGCCCGACGCCGCCGAGCACGTCGGCCACGTTGCCCGAGAACTGGTCGAGCAGGCGTTTGATCTCGCCGTCGAGGCCCGTGGGGTCATGCGCCACGCGCTCGAGGAGGTCCTGCAGCGCCGAGCCGAGCAGCGGGACCTGCGCGATGAACTCCGGCAGCGTGAAGCCCTTGCCGAGCAGGCTCGAGAACTCGCGATACACCCCCATGGCCTCGGTCTGGATCAGCGTGACGAACCAGACGATGGGCACGATGATCGCCGCGGACAGCGTCAGGGTCATCAGCAGGGCGGCGACCTCGCGCCGGCCGGCGCAGAGCTTCACGAGCCGCTCGTGGGCGGGCCAGGTGACGAAGGCGAGGATCACCGCCCAGATGACCGGCACGATGAACGGCTGCAGCACCTGCACGGACAGCAGCACGAGGCCGACGAGGATGGCGGTGACGATCAGCCGCCGCAGCCAGACGGCCCGGCCCAGGTCTTCGATATCCATGTCAGCGCAGCCCCACCGAGTCGGAAAGGATCATCGTGAGCGCCAGCATCGAACACACCGCGAGGCTGAGGTTGCGGCGCATCCGCAGGTAGTCGGGCGGCAGGTCGGCGCCACAGCGCCGGTGCTCGTAGATCCAGAACAGGCCAAAACCCGCTACCAGCAGCGCCAGGCCCTTCTGGCCGCCGGACAGCACGGCCGCCGTGCCGAGCACCGCGGGCAGGATGGCGCCAGCGACGAGCCCCGTCGACCAGGCCCAGCGGCGCGCGAGCGCCAGGCCCCAGTGCACCGCGCCCAGGAACGCGAGGATGGTCGCGCCATAGCCGATGGCCAGGCGCTGCGCGAAGTCGCGCTGGCCGAGTTCAGGCGCCAGGCCCACGCCCAGCAGGGCCGCGAGGAACGGCAGCAGGCCCAGATAGCCGGTGGCTTCGGCGAGGGGCGAGAGCGCGGGGGATGGCGGGTTCGTCGGCGCAGACAAAGGCGAGGGTCTCCGTAGGGCCGTCATTGTCGCAGGACTCGGGGGCTGGGCATAGAATCGGCACATGTACCGACCCTCACGCCCCTGGTTCCTCGCCCCACTGATCCTGGCCGCCAAGGCCGCCGTGATCGCGGGCTTCCTGCTCGCCGTCTCGCAGGCCTCGGCCGCGTCCGCGGCGCCCCCGGCGTCAGCCGTGCCCCCGACGTCAGCCGTGCCCCCGGCGCAGCTGATCAAGGCGGCCGAACTGCGCGCGCTGCTCGACCGGCAGCGCGGTCGCGTCGTGGTCCTGAACCTCTGGGCCACCTGGTGCGTGCCCTGCCTGCGCGAGATCCCCGACCTGGTGGAACTCGAGAAGGAGTTCGCCGCGCGCGGCGTGACGCTGATGGGCCTCGGCATGGACGAGGGCAGCTCGCTGCAGGGCATGGTGGAACCGTTCCGCCGCAAGCACTTCCCGGAGTTCCGCACCTGGCTGCGCAACGAGCCGGACATGGACACGCTGGTCAGCGTCGTCGATCCGGCCTGGAACGAAGTCCTGCCCACCACCTACCTGATCGGTCGCGACGGCAAGCTGGCGCGCAAGATCCAGGGCAAGAAGACGCTGGCGGAGTTCCGCAAGCTGCTCGGCGAAGTGCTGTGAACGTCGGCGCGCTGGTCGCCGGCAACCCGGCGGCCTCGCTGATCCTCGCGCTGAACATCGGCGTCAGCCTGCTCGCGCTGTACGGGCTGCCAGCGCTCATCGAGCGCAACCTGCTGCGCCCCTACTGGCTGCAGCGCCGCAACGAATGGCACACGCTGCTGACCAGCGGCATCATCCACGCTGACCTGGGCCATCTCGCCTTCAACTCGCTGTCGTTTTATTTCTTCGGCTTCGCGCTGGAGCGGCACATCGGCACGCCGGCGTTCGCGCTGCTCTACCTGGTCGGCCTGCTGCTGAGCAGCGCAGGCACCTGGTACAAGCACCGCAGCGATCCGGACTACGCCTCGCTGGGCGCCTCCGGCGCGGTGCTCGCGGTGATGTTCGCCTCGATCGTTTATTTCCCCGACCAGTCGATCTTCATCCTGCCGATCCCCTTCCCCATCCCCGCGCCCTTGTTTGCCGTGAGCTACCTGGCCTACACCTGGTGGTCATCGCGCAACGGCCGCGGCCGCATCAACCACGACGCCCACCTCGGGGGCGCCCTCACGGGGCTCGCCTTCGTGGCGCTGAGCGATCCAGGCGCCTTTCGCGCCGCCATCCAGTGGGCCCTCTCACCATGAACACTCACGACCCTTCACGACGGGAATTCGTGCAGCACGCCTCGACGCTGCTCGCCGGCGCCGCACTGGCCGGCCTGCCGGCGCGCGCCGCCCCTGCGCCCGCGACACCGGGAGGCCGCATGGCACTCGGCGACCTGCGCGTCGCGCGCATGGGCTTCGGCGCCATGCGCATCACCGGGGCGGGCATCTGGGGTGAGCCCGCCGATGCCGCCAGCGCTCGCGCGCTGCTGCGTCGCGCGCTCGAACTCGGCGTGGATTTCATCGACACCGCAGACTCCTACGGGCCTGCCGTCAGCGAGCGGCTGATCGCCGAGGCGCTGCACCCCTACCCGGCAGGGCTGGTGATCGCGACCAAGGGCGGCCTGGTGCGGCCGGGCCCGGACCAGTGGGCGCAGGACGCACGCCCCGAACGGCTGCGCGCCGCCTGCGAGGCGAGCCTGAAGCGGCTCAAGCTCGAGCGCATCGACCTCTACCAGCTGCACTCGCCCGACGCCAACGTGCCCTACGCAGATTCGGTGGGTGAGCTCGCGCGCCTGCAGCAGGCCGGCAAGATCCGCCACATCGGCGTATCCAACGTGGATGTCGCGCAGCTCGCGCAGGCGCGCGCCATCGTCGAGGTCGTGTCGGTACAGAACCGCTACAACGTCGCCACGCGGCAGTCGGATCCGGTGCTCGAGGCCTGCGAACAGCACGGCATCGCGTTCATTCCCTGGGGCCCGCTCGCGCAGCGGCAACGCGCCGCGGAGCAGCCGGACCCGCGGGTCGCGGCACTGCGCGCCATCGCGGGCGAGCGCGGCATCACCGAGAGCCAGGCCACGCTCGCCTGGCTGCTGGCCCGTTCGCAGGCGATGCTGCCGATCCCGGGCACCTCGCGCATCGTCCACCTCGAGGAGAACGTCGCCGCGGCGGCGATCCGCCTCAGCGACGCAGAGATGACACGAGTCGGCTGATCTCCCGGTCGTGCCGGCGCGACAGCAGCAGCTGCGCGCCGATCGCCCCGCAGAGCGCCAGGAACATGTCCCACTGGGTGTCCCAGACATCGCCCTGGGTGCCGAGGAAGGCCTCGGCGCTGCCGCCCCCGAGCAGTGCGGCCCACCATTCGATGAATTCGTAGCAGGCGCTGATCGCGAGGCACATCCCGGAAACGATCAGGAACAGCCAGCCGCCGCGGCGCAGCGAGGTGTGCCGCAGCAGCAGCTCGCGCGCCACGATCGCCGGCACAAAGCCCTGCGCGAGGTGGCCGATGCGATCGTAGGGATTGCGCGCGAGGTCCAGGAGGTCCTGCAGCCAGAAGCCCAGAGGCACCAGCGCGTAGGTGTAATGGCCGCCGAGCATCAGGATGGCCGCGTGCACGGCAATGAGCACGTAGCAGATCCAGGTGAGCGGGAAGCGCCCGAGCGTGTATCCCAGCAGCGGCACCGCGATGATCACGGGCATGACCTCGAGCCACCAGGTCAGGCGGTCGGTCGGGCCGATGCCCGACCAGACGAGGCCCACCGCCGCCACGAGGCACAACGCGACGAAAGCACGGCGCGACAGCGCCAGCGCAGCGGCATCAAAGGGCTGCGCCGGCCTCAAGCGGCGAACCACTCGGTGATGGCGCGGGCGACGGCCTGCGGGTCTTCGTGGTGCAGCATGTGTCCGAGCTCCGGCAGCATGGCGACGGTGAGCCTTGCGAAATGCGGGCCGAAGAGGTCGTCCTGCGCGTCCTCCATCAGCCGGATGCGATACTCGGACTGGCCGCCGAGCACCAGCAGGGTTGGCGCCGTGATGCTGCGCCAGCAGGCCTCGGTCTCTTCGCGGCGGTACAGCACCGGGTTGACGACGCGGTGCCATGGATCGAAATGCAGCTGCAGCGGCGGGCCGGTGTCGCGCGTCCAGGCTTCCGCCACGAACTCGGCGTTCCCGCGCGGCAGCCGCGGGTTGCGGCGCGCGAGCAGCGCCGCAAGCTCGCCCACGGACCCGTAGCGCGAACCGCGCGGCGGGTTCTTCAGCTGGTCCAGCCATTCCCCGTACTTCGCAGGCGCCTGGTCAGGCCTGCTGCGCGGCAGGCCGAAGCCTTCGAGCGAGACCAGCCGACCCACGCGCGCCGGGCGGATGCCCGCATAGAGCGAGGCGACATTGCCGCCCATGCTGTGCCCGACCAGCGTCACCGGCCGATCAGGCAGCAGCGCATCGAGCAGCACCTCGAGGTCGGCAATGTAGTCCGGGAACCAGTAGGGCTGGCCGGTCGACTCGCTGCCCCCGAAGCCGCGCCAGTCGACACCGATGAAGCCCCAGTCGCGCGGCAGCTGGTCGACCAGGAACTGGAAGGTGTCGGAACAGTCCTGGAAGCCGTGCAGCAGCACCAGCGGGTTGTCGACCGGCGGGCCCCAGCGCAGCACGCGATGGCGCAGGCCGCGGACCTGCAGGCACTCGGCACGGGACGGAACGATGGGCTGGTAGCGCATGGGGGCGCCACTATACCAAGCCAGAGCGCCGCTCAGCTCACCCCGCCCTGCGAGGCCCGGGCGGTCTCGCGGATGATGCGGATGACCGCGCGGTGCGTGCTCTCGAGCGGCCGGCTCGTCGCCGTATCGAGCGCCATGACACGGGTGATCCGCGGCGCGGCGATCGGGGTCACGACGAGCCGCCCCTGCTGCACTTCCCGGGTGACCGAACCCGCCGGCAGGATGGTGGCCGCCACGCCCTCCGCGGCCAGTTCCTTCATGACGAGCAGCGAATCCATCTCGAAGCGCACGTTGAGGGTGCCCCCGTGTTCGGCGACGCTGCGCTCCACGAGGATGCGCAGGCCATGCGGCCGCGCGGGCAGCACGAGCGGGATCCCGATGAAATCCTGTGCGGAGATGACCGGCGGCAGCCGCAGCGAAGGGGCGTGGACCAGCGGCAGTTCCTCCACCAGCAGGCGCTCCGCGTGGCTGCCCTGCAGCTTGTGCTGCTCGTAGATGATCGCAAGGTCCACCTTGCCAGCGGCCAGCCATTCGGCGACATCGCCACTGAAGCCCTCCCGCACATGCAGCCTGATCAGCGGATACTGCTCGGACAACGCAACCACGATCCGGCGCAGCAGCACGGCGCTGACCGAGGGCGGCAGGCCGAGGGTCACTTCGCCCTTGGGCGATTCGCGAAAGGCGTGGATGTCCCGCTCCGCGACCTCCAGCCGCTTGAGCACCTCGCGCGAGTGGACGAGAAAGCTCATGCCGGCGGCCGTCAGCGTGACCCCCCGACCGTTGCGGTACAGGAGCGCCGCGCCCAGCCGCTCTTCGAGCGCGCGGATCTGCCGGCTCAGCGCAGGCTGCGCGATGCTCAGAGTCTTGGCCGCGCGCGAGAACGAGCCGCGTTCCGCGACCTCGACGAAGTACCTGATCTGGCGCAGCTCCATCCGGCAGCCGCGCGGGGCTAAAGCTGCCCGATGCGGCTCTGCCAGCCGTTCAGCAAGGGGTGGGGCCCCGGTGGCAGCTCGAGCTGCACGCGCTTCGCCAGCGCCCAGGCCATGCAGAGACTGGTCGAGAGCACCGGCAGGTCGCAGGACTGCGCGAGCGTGTCGATCGCGCGCAGGCTGGGCATCCCGGTGCCCGTGAAGAGCACGCACTGCGCGCGGCCGAGGTCCAGCTCGCGCACCGCGGCCAGCGCATCGTCGCTGCCCAGTTCATAGATGGTGCGGGTGTCGCTGGTGCGGGTCACGACGCGGTGCTTGGCGACGATGTCCAGGCCGGCCGCCTGCAGGTACGCGGCGCCGGCGTCCACGACGAACTGGGGATACGGGGCAACCACCGCCACTCGTTCCACCTCGAGTGCCGCCAGTGCTTCGAGGATGGCCGCACCGCCGGTGACGATCGGGTAGCCGTAGCGCGCGGAGAAGCCGGCGACCAGTTCGGCCTCGCGCGCAGCCCCCACCAGGTAGGACGACGCCGTGCAGGCGAAACCCAGCGCGTCGAGCTTCAGCGTGTCGTAGCTGGCCAGCGTCTTGCCCAGGTCCTCGATGTAGCCGATGAAGCGCAGCCGCGGCTCGGGGTCCGGGTTCACGAGGCGCGTGGCGAGCACGCTCACGCCGCTCGGGAACAGGATGTTCATCTCCGGCTCGACCACCGGGTTGGCCTGCGGCACCGCCATCCCGATCCGCGCCCGCGAGCCGTACTCGCGCCCGCCGGTCATGGCCGCTGCACCACGCCGGAGGCCGACAGTCGGTCCATCGTCTCGCGCATGATTTCCGCGATGCGCGCCTTGGAGCCCATGGGTTCATCCACGAAGCTGTTCGGCGGATAGAAATGCGCCTGCTCGTACACGCGCATGTACATTTCGGTGCGCTGGCGGGCGATGCGGTTCAGCGGCCCCACTTCCTGACGGGCGAGGCGCAGGCCGGTCACGTCGATCATCGCGTTGGTGCGCGTGCTCTCGCCCGGCCCGCCGCTGTCCGCGAGGGTCAGGCCGTTGTAGTCGATGATCTTGGAGTGCCCGAGATTATTCGAGCTGGCCGGCGAGCCGACGACGCCGCCCGAGTTGGACGACACCAGGTAAACCATGTTCTCGGAGGCGCGGGTGCGCTTGGCCGATTCCCAGGCGATGAAATCGCCGGCGCCGTGATCGCTGGTCGGGTGCAGGATCACCTCGGCGCCGCGGAACATCAGCACGCGGCAGGCCTCGGGATACATGATTTCCCCGCAGGGGATCATGCCGATGTTGCCGATCTCGGTCCGCGCCACCGGGAACGCACCCTCGACGCCGTAATGGTCGAAATAGCGGTCCATGAAGTCGTGCGGGGACGGCGAGTGCACCGTATTGACCCGCTTGTACTTGAGGATGATCGAGCCCGAAGGGTCGATCAGGAACGAGCAGTTGAAGTAGCGCCCGGGCCACTGCGGGTCGCGCTCGTAGGCGTTCGCGCCGATGTACACACCGAAGCGCTGCGCCATCTTCTGCAGCCGCTCGGTCTCGGGGCCGGGGATCTCGATGCAGGCCTTGGCGATCCATTCCGCCGCGGACTCGCGCATCGGGAAGCCCGTGAGCGCGAACTCCGGGAACAGCAGCAGCTGTCGCGTGACGCCGCCGGAGCGGCCGACCGCCGCGGCGATGAACGACTCCCAGCGATCAAGGCTGCGATGGATGATCGCCAGCGCCTCCTCGCGGGTGGAGACATCGTTCACGACATGGTTGAGCGTCTGGATGCAGGTGGCCCGCCAGGGTAGGAGCATCTTGGTCATCCTCGGATGGGTTTCAGGGAATCCTGCGTCTCGAGTCGCGGCACCGCCGCGAGCAGGGTACGCGTATAGGGATGCTGCGGCGAGGCCAACACGGTGGCGGTGTCGCCAGTCTCGACGATGACACCGCGCTGCATGATCGCGATACGGTCAGCGATGTGCCGCACCACTGCGAGGTCATGGGACACGAAAAGATAGGCGAGCCCGGCGGCGTCCTGCAGGTCCATGAGCAGGTTGAGGATCTGCGCCTGCACCGACACGTCGAGCGCCGAGGTGGGCTCGTCCAGCAGCAGCAGCCGCGGCTGCACGGACAGGGCGCGCGCCACCGCGATGCGCTGCCGCTGACCGCCCGAGAACTCATGGGGACGGCGGTCGATCGCGTCCTGACTGAGCCCCACCCTGTCGAACAGCGCGGCGGCGAGCCGGCGGCGTTCGGCGCGGCCCTTCCGCCCGGCCACGGTCAGCGGCTCGGTCACGATGCGCCACGCCGGCCAGCGCGGATCCAGCGAGCCCTGGGGGTCCTGGAACACCATCTGCACGCCGGAGCGGGGCATGCGCAGCGGGGCCCCTTCGTACAGGACGTCGCCCTCGTGGGGCACCAGTCCCACCAGCGCGTTGAGCAGGGAGCTCTTGCCGCAACCGGACTCGCCGACCAGCGCCAGGGTCTCGCCCGGCCGCACCACCAGCGACACACCGTCGACCGCGGGCAGCGGCGCGGTGGCGCGGCCCCACAGGGCGTCAGGCTTCGGGTAGCGCACCGTCAGGCCACGCGTCTCGAGGATCGGCGGCCGCGTGTCATCGAGCACGCGCGGCGGCAGCGGCGCGGCGCGAACCACCGGTTCGCCCCCCTCGAGCATCGCGGCCGCGACGGTCTCGAGCCGCGCCCGCGGCAACCCGCGACCCGGAAGCGCGCTCAGCAGCGCGCGGGTGTAGGGATGCTTCGGCTCGCGGATGATGTCGCTGGCCAAGCCCTCCTCCACCACCTCGCCCCGGTACATGACATAGACCCGGTCGCAGGTCTCGTTCACGACGCCGAAGTCGTGGGTGATCAGCAGCACGGAGGTCCCCTTGGCGCGCGCACGCTGCCTGAGCAGTTCGAGCACCTGGGCCTGCACCGTCACGTCGAGGGCGGTGGTGGCCTCGTCGGCAATGATCAGCGCGGGATCGCAGGAAAACGCCATCGCGATCATCACCCGCTGCCGCATGCCGCCCGAAAGCTCGTGCGGGAACGAGGCCATGGCCCGTTCGGGATCCGCGATGCGCATGTCCGCGAGCAGCGACAGCGACAGCGCGCGGGCGGCCTGCAGGCTGCCGCCGCGATGCCGCCGGATCACTTCGCACAGTTGCCGCTCGATCCGCACCACCGGGTTGAGCGCGGTCATGGGCTCCTGGAAGATGACCGACACATCCGCGCCCCGCATGCGCCGCAGCTCGGCCTCGCCCATGGCGAGGATGTCGCGGCCCAGCACGGAGATCCGCGCGCCTTCGCCATAGCGCGCGACACCCGCAGGCAGCAGCCGCAGCAGCGACAGCGCGGTCACCGACTTGCCCGAGCCCGACTCGCCCACCAGACCGACGATCTCACCGGCGCCGATGCGCAAGCCGACCTCGTGCAGCACCTCCTGTGCGCTGCGGTCGCGCGACATGCGCAGCGACAGCGAGCGGACTTCGACCACCGGCAGCGGCGCTGCGGCGCTCACGGTTCGATGCCCCGGCCGCGGCGCCTGGAGTACGCGGCGAGCCCGTCGCCCAGCACGTTCATGGTGATGACCGTGAAGATGATCGCGCCGGCGGGGACCAGCAGCAGCTGAGGCGCCACGAGCACGTACTGGCGGCTCTCGGCCAGCGAATTCCCCCAGGTGGGCACGCCGAGCGGCGCGCCGATGCCGAGGAACGACAGCGCACTCTCGGCGATCAGCAGCGCCGCGAAATGCAGCGCGAAGATCACCAGCAGGCTCGCGCGCAGGCCGGGGAGCACGTGGCCGAACATCACGGCGAGGCGGCTTACGCCGGCGAGCCGCGCCGCCTTGACGAAATCGCGCGAGTACAGGCTCGAGGCCTCGGCGTAGACCACGCGCATGAAGATCGGCCAGGACAGGAACCCGAGGGTCAGCACGAGCGTGACGAAGCCGTCGCCGATCACCACGACCACGACGATCGCGGCCACCAGCGACGGGAAGGCCTGGAAGATGTCGGCGACCTGTCGCACGACGTTCCGGGTCCAGCCCGGCCGCTCGGCCGCCAGCAGGCCGAGCGTGGCGCCGATGAAGAGGTTGATCACGTTGGCGGTGAAGGCGCAGGCCATGGACCACTGCAGTCCGGCCAGCATGCGGCTCCACATGTCGCGACCCATGTGGTCCGTGCCCAGCAGGTGCCCCTCGGCACCGAAGGGCAGGAACCGGCGCATGAGGTCGCTGGCCATCGGATCGTGCGTCTGCAGCGCCACCCCGAACAGCGCCAGCAGCAGCACCAGCAGGAACAGCGCGATGCCAAGCGCGAGTTCCGCCACGCTCAGTGCGCGGCGAGCCGCGTCCCACAGGCGCGAAACGCCCGAGGCCTGCGCGACGGGCCTCATGCCGGCGCGTCCGCGAGGCGCGGATCCAGGCGCCGGAAGGTGAAGTCCATGAGCACGTTCACCCCGAACACCAGGATCGCGATGACGAAGACTTCGGCCTGCACGACCGGGAAGTCCAGGGTCTGCACGGCCTCGAGCAGCAGCGACCCCATGCCGGGCCAGGAATAGATCGACTCGATGATCGCACTGCCGCTCAGCAGCCCGGCGAACTGCACCCCGATCAGCGCGGAAGCGCCGAGCAGCGCGTTGGGCAGCGCATGCCGCCACAGCAGGGTGTGGAACGGCGCCCCGTAGGCGCGGCCGGTGCGGATGTAGTCCTCGCGCAGCGCCTCGGTGACGTTGGCGGCGACGATGCGCGTCAGGCTGGGCGCGGAGAACGTGGCCAGGGACAGCGTCGGCAGCACCCAGGTCTTCCAGTCCGAGGCGCTGTAGCCCACGGACGGCAGCCACATGAGCTGGATCGCCAGCAGCTGGATGAACAGCAGCGCCAGCACGAAGCCGGGCGCGCCCTGCAGCACGAACACGATGCCGGAGACGAGGCGGCGCCCGGCCCGCTCGGGCCGCGCCCCGAGCCAGGCCCCCAGCGGAATGGACACGACGATGCTCAGGAACATCGCCATCGAGGCCAGCTGCAGCGTCTGGGGAAAGCGCTGCATCACGGTGCCGAGCGCGGAGTCCCCCGTGATCAGCGAAGCGCCGAAGTCGAACCGCAGGACGTTGCCGAGGTAGCTGAGGTATTGACCGAACAGGGGCCGGTCCAGCCCGTACTGCAGGCGGATGGCCGCCAGCTGCTCCGGCGTCGCACCGACCCCGGCCAGCACGTACGCCGGATCGCCGGCCTGGCGCAGCAGGAAGAACAGCAGCGTGCTGATCGTGAACAGCAGGACCAGCAGTTTTCCCAACTGCGGCAGCACCGCGCGGAGCAGTCGCTCGCCCATCACGGCAGGCGCCGCGCAAGGCGTTCGAGGTGGAGCATGTCCTGCACGGGCGCATAGCCGTCGAGATTGGCCGCCACCACGTCGAAGTCGGGGCGCTGCCACAGCATGAGCCCGGGCGGATGATCCCGTTCGTAGCGTGCGATGGCCGCATACAACGCCTGTCGCCTGCCGAGGTCGGACTCGACCATGGCCGCGTGCAGCTGCCGGGTCAGCACGGGATCGCAGTGGAAGGGCTGGCGTGAAGGACTGCTCTTGAGGCACGAGCGATGCCGGTAGTCGTTCAGCGGATCCGTGCCCCGCGTGTTCCAGCTGAACAGGTCCACGTCGAGCTTGCCGGAGAAGATGTCCTGCATCTGGCGCGCGGGCGGCCGTCCGCGGATCTCGACGTCGATGCCGATCTTCTTGAGGTCGGACGCGATCTGCTGGTAGTAGAGCGTGTCCCCCACCACCTCGCCGGTGGTCACCATCATGGTGAGCGCGAAACCCTCGGGGTAGCCCGCCTCGGCCATCAGGCGCCGCGCCGCCGCCGGGTCATGGGGCAGCGGGGCGAGTGCCGGGTCGTAGCCGAAGGCGCCGGGGAAACTCAGCTGGCTCGCCGGACCGGTGGCGCCTCCGAGCACGTACCGCGTCAGCAGCGCCCGATCCACCGCGAGCGTCATCGCCCGCCGGACGCGCGGATCCTTCAGCGGCGTCGCGGCCCTGCGCTCGGTGCGGAACGCGAGCAGGTCGACCTGCGGCGTGAGCCGCGCCACCACCCTGCCCCCTGCCCGCGCGACCGCCGCCGTGGTGTCCGGCGAGACCACCATCGCCATGTCGACCGCGCCGGACAGGAAGGCCTGCACGCGCGCCGTCGCATCCGGGATCATCAGCAGTTCGAGCCGGGCCGCAGCGGGCCTGCGCCAGGCCTGGGTATTCGCCTCCAGCACCAGCCGCCCTTCCTCGCGCCCGGCCAGCACGAACGGCCCCGAGCCCAGCGCGTTGCGGGCACCCGCCGGCAGCTTCAGGGTGCGCCAGTGGGCGGGCGCGGGGATCCGCCAGATGCTCGCGTGCAGCGGCAGCAGGGGATCGGGCTCGCTGAGCCGGATCCGCGCGGTCAGTGCGTCGACCTGCTCGACCGACTCGATCTGTGCGAGCGTGCTGCCGATGGTCTCGCCACGGCCACGCAAGGTGGCCATGTGGCGCGCCGACTCGACCAGCGCCTCAGCCGTGAAAGGCTCGCCGTTGCTGAAGCGGACGCCCGGTCTGAGCCTGAACAGCCACTCGGTCGGGCTCTCCTGCTCCCAGGACAGCGCCAGTGCCGGTACCACCTGACCACTGGCATCCATGCTGGTGACGGTGTCGAAGACCGCCTGTAGGGCCAGCGTCGAGGGAATGGTGATGCCCTGGTAAGGGTTGCCGATGGCCGGCGGAATCACCGGGACGGCGATGCGGATCGGGGTGTCCCGCCCGACCGGCGGCTTCTCGGTACACGCCGAGGTCACGCCCAGCAGCAGGAGCGTCACGGCCGCCAGGGTGAGCCGCGGGCGCGGGTTCACACACGCGCACCACGGATCGTATCGACCAGGCCTGCGGCGTCGGCGGGCACCTGATCGCCGCGCCAGGCCACGTGGCCGTCGGGCCGCACCAGCACGAGTCGTTTTTCGTAGAGCGCGGCGGCCGGCGCATCGCGGACGTCGCTGACTCCGATCGGCAGGCCGACCGCGGCAGCCGCCGCAACCAGCCGCGCGTCGTCGGCCTGCGGCTCACCGAAGCGCAGCAGCACGAAATCGCCGCCCACGAGGTCCAGCATCGAGCGGCCATCCGGCAGCCAGGCATGGGGCGCGCGCATGCCGGGCCAGCTCGACGGGACCACCTGGCAGGGATCGTCGGGCGGTTCGGGCGTGCCGTCGCCGACGATGACGGGCGAATCGACGTAGCGGTAGCCGAGGTGCGTGCCGGCGCTGTTGAACTGCCGCGCCAGCCACTTGATCTTGCGCGCGAGCAGGCTGCGCGCCGCGTCGCCTGCCGGTCCGGGCGCGTCGATGTCCGCCGGCGTCTCGTCCATGACCATGTCGATCTTGTCGGAGTTGGTCGCGGAGATCAGGCTGTTGCGCACGGCCACCGGCTTGCGTTCGATTTCGTAAGTGTCGAGCAGCGCCGAGCCGCCCCAGCCCCGCAGCACCGCGTCGAGCTTCCAGGCGAGGTCACAGGCGTCGCCGATGCCGGTGTTCATGCCCACCCCGCCGGTGGGCGCGAACAGGTGCGCCGCATCGCCCGCGAGGAACACGCGGCCGTCGCGGTATCGGCGCGCCACCGACTGGTGATGGTGCCAGTGCATGGTCTGCAAGAGCTCGAAGGCGAACGGCTTGCCCATCGCGCGATGCAGGATCGCCTCGGCGTCCAGGTTCTCGGTCGATCGGGTCGGATCCAGCAAGTAGTACTGGTAGTTCCACAGCTCGACGCCATCGATCGCCGTGAACACGCCGAAACTGTCCGGCGTGAACACGAAGTAGAGGTTCGCCATGCCGAGCCCGTGCGCGGGCAGGAAGTCCCTGCTGCGGAAGAAGAAGCTGACGTTGCCGCGCATCTTGCCGCGGCCGTTCCTGCGGATCCCGAGCTGCCGGCGGATGCCGCCGGTGCCCCCGTCGCAGCCGACGAGATAGCCTGCGCGGACCTGCTCCTCGCGCCCCGTGGCCACCTCGACGAGCCGCGCGATCACGTGATCGTCGAACTGCTGGAAATCCTCGAAGCGCCAGCCGTGGCGCATGTCCAGACCGGGCAGCGTGCGCGCCTTGTCCAGCAGCACCGGCTCGAGCGCCTGCTGGCCGATCTGCGTCTTGGAATAAGGCGACCAGTTCAGTTCGCGATGCCGCGCCAGCGCAGCCGGATCCCGCGTCCGCCCCTCGTCGATCGAAGGGGAGCGGAACCGGTGCAGCTCGGTGCCCGCGAGCCGGGTCGTGAAAATGATGTAGTAGGGGTGCGCGTTCGGGACGGCGGCGGCGAAGATCGGCTCGTCGAGGCCCCAGCGCCGGTACAGCTCCATGGAACGTGCGCCGAGCAGCGTCGCCTTGGGGTGCGCACCGGGCCCGGTTCTCTCCTCGACGAGCAGCGCGCGCTGGCCGCGCAACGCCAGGTCGATGCCCAGGCTCAGGCCCACCGGGCCACCGCCCGCGATCAGAACCGGGGTCTCGATCATCGACTTCGCCTCTTCTCGTTGACGGGAATGCCGAGTGCGCCCAGGTCGATCCGGCGACCGCCCTTGAAGACCGCCTCGATCGCCTGGTACGCCGCCACGTCGCGGGACGGATCCGCCTTCAGCAGCACCATGTCGGCCAGCTTGCCGGGCTCGATCGAACCCAGCTCACCCTCGCGGCGCAGGTAGCGTGCGCCGTTCAAGGTAGCGATGCGCAGCAGGTCCGGCAACGGGATTCCCGCCTGCGCCAGCAATTCGAGCTCCATGTGCACCGAAGCGCCCAGCGTGCGGTCAGTACCCAGCGCGAGCGGCACTCCCGCTTCATGCAGCCGCTTCACGGTGCGCGCGAGATGGGGATTCATCACCTTGAACTGCGCGGACATGCCACTGGCGATGTAGCGCTGCCGCTCCTCGTTGCGGAGAAAGGCCAGCTCCGCAGGATCGACGGTGGCGCGGAACAGCGGCGCATCGAGGAACCCGGGCTCGTCGGCCACCCGGGCGATGTGACCGAACACGGCCAGCGTGGTCGACACCGGGATACGGCGCTCGGCGAGCGCCTGCGCGAACGCCGGCGTCACCGCCGCGCGTACGGGATGCGCGAAGGAATCGATGCCGGCCTCCAGCGTCGCCAGCGAGTCCCACTCCGTGGTCGTGTGGACGGTGGTAGGGATGCCGCGGGCGTGCGCGAGCGCGATGACGCCCTTCAGGTTGTCCTGCGACAGTACTCCGGCGGCAGGCGTGCCGAAGGTGCCCAGGCGGTCGTAGAGGATCTTCTGCAGGTCGGGCTGGCGATCGAAATGCGCTTCGAGCCGCGCCCGGTCCGCCTCGAGGCTCGAGACCTTGATCGAGAACGCGTTGTCGCCGTAGCCCTGTGGCGCGGTGATGTTCGCGCCCGTCGCAAAGATGCGCGGCGCGAGCAGGGTTCCCGCGCGCTCCTCGGCGCGCAGCCCGAAAATGAAATCCGCGTTGTTGCCCGAGTCGAACACCGAGGTGACGCCGCAGTACAGGTAGGCCTGCAGTGTCCGCAGGGCCAGTGCGCGATCGACGCTCGTGCCCGGCACGCCGGGCCGCGCGACGCGGCCACCCTGCACGTGCACATGCGTGTCGATCAACCCGGGGATCAGGAAGCGCCCCGCGCCCTCGACTACGCTCGCGCCGGCGGGCACGGGCGCTCCGCCGGGCTGCACCGCCACCACGCGCTCGCCCGAGATCCACACCGACACGCCGGGCCTGGGCGCCGATCCCGTGCCGTCCAGCAGCGTGACGTCGCGGATGACGAGTTGCGGGCTTTCCCCGGCAGCCGCGAGACCCGCCGACAGGAGCAGCGCTCCTGCCAGCAGGCAGCCTCGGAGGGAACGGGTGCTCAAAACTCGAGAGAGATGCGGACGCCCGCCGTACGCAAGCGCGGCAGCACCGCGAACACGGTCGGCTGCGAGACAGCCGTGGGACCCACGCGGAAATTCGACGCGGAACCGCGCACTGCGGAGACCCAGTTGTCCTCGTCGAACACGTTTTCGGCATACACTTCGACGCGCAGACCATCGCGCTCGAGGCCGGCGCGCAGGTTCACGCGGGTCTTGTCTTCGAGCCAGCTCTGGTTGATCTCGTCGACATAGATCCGGCCGGTGTAGTTCGCCTCGCCGCGCGTGTACCACTCCCAGTCGTTCCCGCCGAGACTGATATCGTCGCGGTACGTGGTGCTGAAACTCGCCTGGATACCGGGGAAGCCCACCGGCGTCTTGCCCGTGGCGTCCGTCTGGCCGGTGGGCGCCAGGGTGAGCGGCGTGAAGATCCGGCCGTATCGTGCGTGCACCCAGTCGAACTTGAGCGACATGTCGAGATTCGACGTGAGCCGTGCATCGACCGCGGCCTCGAGACCGTAGATCTCGGCTTCGGCGGGGATCACCGCGGGTGCGAACGCCCCGGGCAGCCCCGGTCCGCACACGTTGCCCGGACACGGCGTGTTCACGGTGTTCTTGAGGTTCTGCCAGTCCATGTAATACACGGCAGCGGCATAGCGCAGGCTGCCGAAAGACTGCTTCAGGCCGACTTCGTAGCTGTCTACGGTCTCGACCGGAACGTCGAAGGCATAGCCCGGGATCGCGGCGATGATCGTCTGCAGCGCCGGCGAGAGCAGCGTGAAGTTCGAGTTGGTGGTGCCGCGCGTGGCGCCCCGCGACCAGGAGCCGTAGAGCGTCGTGTCTTCCGAGGGCTTGTAGGTGGCGATGACGCGGGGCAGGAATTCCTCGTAGGTCGAGGACGTCTGGGTGGAGAGGCCGAAGGAGGTGGTCGCCTTGTCGACCTGGTACCGCCCCTCGAAATCGAGCGCGAACTGGTCGGTCACGTCGAACCGGATGCCGAAGAAGCCCGAGTAGTACTCCACTTCGCCCTGGCCACTGTAGGTGGCGGGTTCGGTGTAACTCACGCGGTTGGTGGCGTCGAGCACCGAGATCAGCGCACCGGTGCCACTCGGGCCGCCCACGGAACGCTGCTTGAAGTAGTTCGCGCCGACCAGGCCGCTGAGCCTGCCCCGCGGTCCCGAACTCAGGCGGACGTCGAAGCTCTCGTCGGTAAGGATGTTGGTGGACACGACGTACTGGTTGCCGTTGTCATCGGTGCTGGCCTGCGCGGTGGTGGCCTCGCTGCGGCTCCTGGAGACCGTGACATCCAGCGTGGCGCCCCCCTGGAAGTCGTATCCGGCCTCGAGCGAACTGCGCGTGAACCGGCCGGCGAGCCCGGCCTCGGTGAGACGAGGCGTTTCACCGATGAACGGCAAGCCGTTGCGGACCAGTGGATTGTTCCGGTTGTCGTTCAATACATCGATCACGATGTTCGGGTTGTTCGACTTCGCGAAAGCCGGCGGCACCAGCGAGGTGGCGGCGCTCGCCGCACCCGGAGCGAGCTGGTCCGGCTTGGGGATGGAGCCGCAGAAGAAGAACGCGGTGCCGGTCCGACAGCGTCCGGGCGCATCGAGCAGCTCCGGCCGGTTCGGGTTCAGGTTGGCCGTGCCGTTGCGCGAATCGCTCAGCGCGACCTCGCTGTGACGCAGGCGGACCCGCACTTCATCGCTGGGCTTCCAGAGCACCTGGGCATTGAGGACCTCGGTGCTCTCGCGGCCCAGCTCACCCCCGTCGGTGGCGGTGAAATGGGCGCCCTTCTCGTTCGCGGCGCCGCTGATGCGGAAACTCAGCGTCTCGGAGATCGGTCCTTCGACGCTGGCGGCGAAATTCCGCGTGCCGCGCGTTTCGACGCCGCCCGAAATACGCGCGCGCAGCTCGTTCGAGGGCTCGCGGGTGATGAAATTGATCGCGCCGGAGAACGTGCTGCGGCCGAACAGCGCGCTCTGCGGACCCTTGATCACCTCGACGCGCTGGATGTCGTCGAAGGTCAGCGACTGGGCGCCCCCGAAGAGATACATCCCGTCGACGAAGATGCCTCCGAGCTGCTCGAGGGGATCGTTGCGGGGGATGGTCATGCCGCGGAAGCGCAGCGCCGGGGTGACGCGCGAGGAACTGAAGGTCACCTGCGGGGTGTAGAAGAACCCGGGCGCGACCTGCGCGAGATCGGTGATGTCGCGCAGGTTCGCATTGGCGATTTCCTCGGCGCCGATCGAGGTGATCGACAGGGGAGCATCGTAGAGGCTCTCCTCACGCCGGCGGGCGGTGACCACGACATCCTCGAGCAGGAGCTCCGTCGCGGGCGCCGCGACAGTCGCGGCGGCTGGCGCACCCTGCGCAAACGCGGGGCCGCCCAGGGCACCCAGTGCCAGCGCGAGGGCGCTGGCGGCCGGGATCCCGGGTCGGGATCCACGGGCCGTGAACCGATCTGCAGTCGACATTTTTTATTCCCCTTGTGGCCGGGTGGTCTTCGGATCTGCGCGGCCGTGCTCCCGGACCTTGCAGGAGCATGCAGGTCGAATATCCCAGAAACGGAGGCCCGTTGAACTGCAGGGCAGAACTACCAGCTATGCCGTTTCGGCATGGCTGGTACGCGGCAGGTCATACCCTCAGGCGCCGAGGAACAGCCGATAGGCCGGGTTCGCGGTCTCGTCGGTGTAGGGGTAGTGCAGTTCGTCGAGGTGCAGCAGGAAATCGTCGCGGGTCGCGGGTGGCACCTGGATCCCGGCCAGCACGCGCCCGTAATCCGAGCCGTGGTTGCGGTAGTGGAACAGCGTGATGTTCCAGCGCGAGCCGACCGCTTCGAGGAAACGCAGCAGCGCGCCCGGACGTTCCGGGAACTCGAAGCGCAGCAGCATCTCGTGCGCGAGGCCGCGGGCGTGGCCGCCGACCATGTAGCGCACGTGCAGCTTGGCGACTTCGTCGTCGGTGAGGTCGGTCACGGCGTAGCCGCCACCGCGCAGGCCAGCCACCACCTCGTCGCGCTCGCGCCGGCCCGCGGCCAGCGCGAAACCGACGAAGATCTGCGCGGCCTGGGCGCTCTCGTAGCGGTAGTTGAACTCCGTGACGCTGCGCCGGCCCAGCGCGCCGCAGAATGCCAGGAAGCTGCCCGGCTGCTCGGGAATCCGCACCGCCAGCAGCGCTTCGCGCTGCGCGCCCACCTCGGCCCGCTCGGCCACGTGGCGCAGGCGGTCGAAGTTCATGTTGGCGCCGCAATTGATGGCCACGAAGCGCTTGCCCTGCGCGCCTTCGCGCGCGACGTATTTCTTGATGGCCGCGACGGCCAGCGCCCCGGCGGGCTCGACGATGGAGCGGGTGTCCTCAAAGATGTCCTGGATGCCGGCGCAGATCTCGTCGGTGTTGACGAGCATCATCTCGTCGACGTGCTCGCGCGCCAGGCGGAAGGTCTCCTCGCCCACGCGCCGCACCGCGCAGCCGTCGGCGAACAGGCCGACACGCTCGAGCGCGACGCGCCGGCCGGCCTGCAGGGAGTCGTGCATCGCAGTCGAGTCGGCCGCGTTCACGCCGATGATGCGCACGCGCGGATAGAGGTATTTGAGGTACACGGCGATGCCGGCGATCAGCCCGCCGCCGCCGACCGGCACGAACACGGCGTCGATCTCGCCGGCGGTCTGCCGCGCGATCTCCATGCCGATGGTGCCCTGCCCGGCGATCACGTCGGGATCGTCGAACGGGTGCACGAACACCAGGTTGCGCTCGCGCGCCAGTTCCAGCGCGCGCTCGTAAGCGCTGTCGTAGTCGTCGCCGTGCAGCACGACCTCGCCACCGAGGTCGACCACGGCCTGGACCTTGATCGCCGGCGAGGTCTGCGGCATCACGATCAGCGCCGGGATGCCGCGCTTGCGCGCGGCGAGCGCGACGCCCTGCGCGTGGTTGCCCGCGGAGGCGCAGATGACGCCGCGCTGCGCGACGTGCTGCGAGAGGTTGGCGATTTTGTTGTAGGCGCCGCGCAGCTTGAACGAGAAGACCGGCTGCAGGTCCTCGCGCTTCAGCAGGACGGTGTTGCCGAGCCGGCGCGACAGGCGCGGCGCGGGATCGAGCGGGGACTCGAGCGCGACGTCATAGACGCGCGCGCGAAGAATGCGCTCGATGTAGTCGTTGGCGGCCACGGCGGGGCGCTGTGCGGGGCGCGGGACGACTCAGCCGTCCGGCGTGGCCTTGACGGTCTCTCGGGCAAAGGCGCCATAAACGCGGCTGACGAACGCGTCGCGTTCGGCCTTGGCGCGCGCGACCTCTTCCGGCGCTGGCGTGTACTGCTCGATCAGTTCAGGGGTGACGACGCCCTTCTGCGCCAGCAGCGTTTCGACGACACGCATGCGCTCGCGCTGCACCCACAGTTCCGCGCCGAGTTCGAGCGTGACCGCGATGAGGTTGTCGATCGCCGGATTATCGAAGAACGCAGGCTCGGGCGCAGGGGCCGGAGGCGTGTAAGTGCGGGTGTCTGTCATGGTGGACCGAGCATAGCGGAGTGGGAGACCGGAGGTATACCCTCCGCGCCGGGCGACGCCCCGAAGGACTCCTGTGGTTGCGCGCTTGCGCGGTTGCGGCAGCTCAACGCTCTCTGACGCGCTGCACGTAACGGAACTGGGTCTTGCCGATGTGCACGACGTCACCGTCGCGCAGCGGCGAGCGGGTCACCCGGCGGCCGTTGACCATCACGCCGTTGGTGCTGCGCAGGTCCTCGAGCATCGTCTGCGCCGGTCCGGCGATCACCACCGCGTGGTGGCGGCTGATGAACTTGGTGTCGATGCGCAGGTCGTTGTCGGCGCCCCGGCCGATCGTGGTGCGCCGACCGAGCACGTGGACGATCTCGGCGTCGCCGTCGGTCAGCACGAAGTAGCGCGCGACGCCGTCGGCGGTCGCACCACTGCCCGCCCCCGCACTGACCACGGCACCCAGCCCGCCGGACAAGGCGGGACTCGCCGGCCAGTCCTTCGCCAGCGAGGCCTGGTCCTGCTCGCCCACCGGACTGCGCTGGCGCAGTTCGCCCTCCAGCCTGTGGATCTGGTCCTCTGCCGCGCGCAGGTCGGATTCGAGTTCGTTGACCCGATCGCCGTTACGCTGCAGCTCGCTCTGCAGGGAACGCAGCGAGCCGAGCTGAAGCTCGCCGGCTTCCTGCGCAGCGCCCTGCTGGGCCTTCAGCAGCTGCGCGTGCAGTTCCAGCAACGCCGCGCGGGCTTCCTCGTGATCCGCGCCCAGCGTCGCGAAGGCGGACTCGCTGGCCCGGGCACGCTCTTCGGCGGAGCGCGCCACCGCCTCGGCAGCATCGACCCGGGCCTGCGCCGCCTGCAGGGCCTCGGCCAGCCTGTCGGCTTCGTTGCGGGACACGCGGCGCAGCTCGGCGAACTCGTCGCGGCGCGCCAGCTCGGCGTCGAGCACCAGCCCCTGCCACAGGCCACGCTGCCCTTCAAAGGTGGAGAGCCGTTCGCGCTGCGCCTCGAACATCGCCTTGAGTTCCTCGTACTGCAGGGCGCCCACGCGCTGCGCGCGGTCGCGGTCGTCGAGCGCGGCGGCGATGCGCTCCGCACTCGCGCCCAGCTCGGCGCGCAGCCCGGCCTCGCGGGATTCGGACTCGCGGCGCAGGCCGTCGAGGTCCTCGCCCACCTGGCGGGAGTGGTCGAGTTCGCGCTGCAGCCGCAGCTGCTCGCGACGCAGGTGGTCGATGCCGCGTTCGCGGTCGGTGACGGCCTCGCTGAGGCGCAGCAGCTGCGCGGTCAGCTCGCCGATATGGCGTTCGAGCCGCGCCACCTGCGAGTCGAGCGGTGTGGGCTCTGCGGGCGCAGGCGGCGGCGCAAGGGGCGCGGCGACACCGAGCGTTGGCAGCTGCTGGGTCGATTCGAACAGCGCTTCGTTGAGCACGGGAATGCTCGGCTGCGTGCCGTCATCGAAGGCTTCGTCCGGCAACGGCCCGGCGCCATCGCCCGCAGCACGCAGACGCGCTTCGTAGGCGGCGACGTCGAGCACGGGCAGGCGCGCCGTGGAGGACAGGTCCTCCGACAGCATTCCGGCTGATTCGCCGTCCGCGCGCCAAGCCATCCTGGTGATCCCCGCCCCTTGACCGTTCCCGTTCCCCTGTTGAGAGTGCCACACTGGGCGGTGCCCCCGCCATGTTGCCAGGATCCATGAACTTCCCCGCCTCGCCCCGCCGCCCGACCGGCCAGTTCGGCTTCCTTCCTGCCCCTCAGCCACTGGGGCGCACCGTCGCCCGGGCCTTCGTCAGCCTCGCGCTGGTACAGCGGGTGGAACTCGAGGCCGAGGCCGCGGCCGAGGGCCTGCAGGACCTGCTGGATCTCTCGCTGGAATGGCTGCAGCAGCAGGGTTTCGCTGTCGAACTGGAGGACGCCGAGCGCACTGCGCTGGACACACCGCTGGGCGAACTGCCCGAAGCGACCCGCGAACATTTCGGGAGTTTTGCCGAGACGGCCTGCGTCATCGGCTGGGCGCTGCGCCGCACGGAAGTACCGGCGTTCGACGTCGATGCGGACGGCTCGACGCTCGCCGACGCCCTGGGGTGGCTGACGGAGGCGGGCGTGGCGCTGGCGACCGGCGCCCACCTGCGGCCGCGCGAGGAGGTCAGTGCCCTGCTGGACGCCATCGGCGCGGTGCACTGGCGACTGCTCGAGCATGCGCGCCAGCCCTCGCGTATCTCGATGCAGCGCTGGGCCGCAACCGTCCACGACTGGCCACAAGGCATGACGCCGCTGGACCTGGCGGACGGCGACCTCGCGCTCGACGGCAGGCCCCTGAACGGCCTCGACGATCGGAGCCTGCTCCGCGCCCTGCGGCGGGTCGGCGAGCGGCACCGGGCCGCACTGTGGCTGCTCGGCCAGGAACGCGCCTACGGCAGCGTCACGATCGGCGGCTAGCGGGAGCGGCTATCCGGCGAGGAAGTCACCGATCGCGTCGACCACGGCGCCCGGCGCCACCTCGAAGAGCCCGTGGCCATAGCCCTGAAGGTCGACGAACCGCGCATCGCGCAGCAGCCCGCGCGCCCTTGCGGTCGGCTCCCACAGGTCGTCCTTCGGCCGCAGCACCAGCGTCGGCTGCGCGACTTGCGCCAGCCGCTCGCGCACCGGGTAGTTCATCACTGCGTTCGCGCCCCACCAGGCCTGCGATCCGTTGCGCAGTTTCTCGGCGAAGCCCCGCGCCAGCATGTCGAGCGTGACCCCCGGACCGCGCCACTGCAGGCTGCGCTGCCACTCCGCCATCAGGTGACTGCCGTCCTCGGCCACCGGCAGCGGCCAGGGCCTGGCGCGGAACTCGGCCCGTTCCGCCTCATCGAGCACGGGCACTGCGACCAGCACCAGGCGGCGCACCCGTTCCGGCCGCGCGAGCGCGAGCTCCGTCGCGATCAGCGAGCCCGTGTGATAGCCGAGCAGGTCGACGGAACGGAAGCGCATGGTGTCGATGAAATCGAGCATCGCGGCGGCGTAATCCGCGATGCCAGGCTCGCCCGCAGGACCGTCCGACTCGCCGAAGCCCGGCGTGTCCGGCGCATAGACCGAACGATCGCGCGCCATGAGTTCGAGGAAGGGCCGGAACACGCGGCCCGACATCGGGCTCTGGTGGAAGCACAGCAGCGGCGTGGCCTCGTCGAAGCCGCCACCCGGCGGCAGCGCGTGATGCACGTGCAACTGGCCGTAACGGCTCTCGAAGTAAGTGCGGATCAGCCGCGGCCGTGGCTGCGGATCGGCAGGAGTCGAGCTTCGTTCACCGGACTTCGCCATCTTGCTGGGCCTCGCTTGGGGTTCGGTTGACGTTGTGCGCCACAGACCCTCATAGTGCCATTTCAGCACCGCACCAGACCCACCCGGAGTCGCAGTAATGAAGCTCTATGGCATGCTCGTTTCCCCTTATGTCGCCCGCGTCGTCCTCGCCGGACGCGCCAAGGGGATCACCATATCGCCCACGGCTCCGCCGGGCGGCGGCATCAAGTCGCCGGATTTTCTTGCGCTCAACCCCATGGGCAAGATGCCCGCGCTCGAAAGCGACGGCCGTTGCATACCGGAGTCGATGGTCATCCTCGATTACCTCGAAGACGCCTATCCGCAGCACCCGCTGCTGCCGGCAGACCCGATGGACCGAGCGCAGGCGCGCCTGCTCGGCCGCATCGTCGACCTGTACGTCATGAACCAGCTCGGCGTGTTCTTCCGCAACATGAATCCTGCCGCCCGTAACGCCGCAGAGGTCGAGACCGCCACGCAGGCCCTCACCAAATCGCTCACCGACCTGGAGCACTTCATGGGCGAGGGCCCGTACGCACAGGGCGGCACCCTCGGGTATGCCGACGTGGCCATGCTGCCCTGCCTGCAGATGGTCGGCACGGTGGCGTCCGCGTTCGGCGTCGCCGACCTGTACGCCGGCCGCCCGAAGCTCACGCGCTGGTGGCAGCAGATGCAGGCCGATCCGGTCACCGGCCCGTTTGCGACGGAATACACCGCCGCGGTCAACGCCTTCCTGGCCAGTCGCCGCGGCTGAGGGGCAACAACCCTGATGCTGCCCGCCCGTTCGCCCCGACAGTAAGCCTAAGGAATAACCAGGATGTTCGGATACCGGGTTGCCGAATTCGGCGACGTGGACGTGATGCGCTGGGTCGAGCTGCCGGATCCGGTGCCCGGCGCCGGCGAGCTGCTCGTGCGCGTCCATGCCTCAGGCATCAACTTCGCCGAGACGCGCATGCGCGCCGGCACCTACTCGGGCCAGCCCCTGCCCTTCGTCATGGGCATGGAGTCCGCAGGCGTGGTCGAGGCGGTCGGCCCCGGCGTCACCGAATACAAGGTCGGCGATCGCGTGTTCGGCCGTGCCCGCGGCTCGCATGCCACGCACGTGCTGTTCGAGGTGCTGCACACGCTGCCGCTGCCCGACTCCATGGACTTCGTCGCCGGTGCGGCGATCCCGGTGGGCTGGCTCACCGCCTGGCACGCCGTGATGACCGTGGCGCGCGCCCGGCCCGGCGAGCGCGTGCTCATCGAGGCGATCGCGAGCAGCGTCGGCAGCGCCGCGCTGCAGATCGCCAAGTGGCAGAACTGCTGGGTCGCCGGCACCGCAAGCCGCGACGACAAGTGCGCCCGTGCGCTCGCGGCGGGCGCCGACGCGGCCTACAACTACAAGACCGACGACCTCCCCACCCGCGTGATGGCCGACACGGGCGGGCACGGCATCGACGTCGGGCTGATGACCATCGGCGAGGAGACCGCGCGCGCGCTGTTCGACTCGATGGCCTACGAAGGCCGCATCGCGATGTACGGCAGCACCGGCGGCCGCCAGGTCTGCTTCAGCCTCAACATCGGCATCCGGAACCTGCAGCTGCTGGCGATGAGCATCTCTTCGAGCGCGCGCTTCGTCCCGGAGAGCATGCCGAGTTTCCGCAAGGTCGCCCTGCCGCTGTTCGCCTCAGGACGGTTCAAGGCGGTGGTGGACACCGTGCTTCCCATGAGCGAGCTCAACCGGGCGCACGCGATGGTCGATTCGCGCACGCACTTCGGCAAGATCGTCCTCGTCAACGACTGAGGACTCAGTCGCCGTAGCGGATGACCACCTTGCCGTCGCGCTCGGCGCCGGTCCGGCCGGCGCGGTCGCAGGCCTCCAGCACCTGGTCGAGCGAATAGACCCCGGCGATCTTCGCCTCCAGGTAGCCCTCGGACATGAGCTTCGCCAGCCGGATGTAAAGCGCGCGCACCTGCTCGGGCGTGCGGTTGCGGAACTGCCGCGCGAAGCTCAGCCCCACCAGCTTGATGCCGCTGCGGAACAGCAGGTAGAAGTCGATGTGGCAGAGCTGCTTGCTCATCGAGCCGAGGCTCACCACGGTGCTCTCGGGCGCCAGGCACTCCGCAATGCGCTGCGTTGCGGGACCCGACACGGCGTCGATGCCGAGCTTGACGGGGGCGCCGCCCACCGCCGCGGCCACGCGCGCCGCCAGGTCGGGGCCATCGAGCAGCACCACGTCGGCGCCCAGCTCGCGCAGCTCGGCTTCCATCTCGGGCCTGCGGATCACATTGACCGTGCGCACGCCCTTGAGTTTCGCGAGGCGGATCAGGTACCGGCCACAGTTCGAGTTCGCGGCGTTCTGGATCAGCCAGTCGCCACGCTGCAGGTCCGCATAGTCCTCGAGCAGCACCTCGGCGGTCGGCCCGTTCACCGTGAGCAGGCTCAGCTGGATCGCATCGCCCGCCGGGGCGGGCAGGCAGGCCGCCGCGGCGCAGCGCACCTCCTCGCGGAAAGTGCCGCTCGCCAGCGCCGGGAACACGCGGTCGCCGACCTTGTACTGAGTGACCGCGGCGCCCACGCGGGCCACGTGCCCGATGCCCTCGAAGCCGGGCGTTCGCGGCACGGGGAAGCGGAAATGGTCGGCGCCCTCGATGGTGCGCAGATCCGCGATATGCATCGCGGCGGCCTCCATCCTCACGACGAGCTCGTCGGGACCGGGCTGCTCGGCGGGCAGGTCAACGACGCGCAGCACGTCGGCGGGCGCTCCATAAGCGGACTGGATGACGGCCTTGGGCATAGGATTCAGTTCCCCGTGATGAGATAGCTCAGGATTCGGTCCGCGGTCTGCGGCGCCCATTGCGTGAAGCCGCTCCAGTGCCCGAAGCGGCCTTCGAGGTGGGTGGCGGCTGCGCGGGTGACCTCGCCGCGCACGCGCTCGGTCATCGCGACGCCGTCCTCGCCGGGCAGTGGCACCTGGCCGCCCGCGGCGCGGTATTCAAGATGGGTGGCGTCGAGCAGCCGCAACACGTATTCGCGGTAGTCGGCGACCCAGTGCCGCTCGCCGGGGCCGGTGTGGCCGCCGACGACGCAGTCGAAGTCCAGGCGCTCGACCTGCTCGAGCGTATGCAGGTAGCCGGCGAAATCGGTGTCGGGGAGGTTGCGGTAGGGCGCGATGCCCGGCTCGATGCCGTCCACCCAGACCAGCATGCGACCGCGGTCCGTGGGGAGCAGGAACAGCAGGTTGGAGTCCGAATGATTCGGGCCGAAATAGCGGACCTCGATGTGCGAGGCGCCATCGGCGATCACCGCGCCGTCGCCGAGCAGCTGCGTCGGCGGCAGCACGTCGGCATCGCCGCGACGCGCAATGCGTGCCTGCGCGGTCTCGTGGGCACAGACCTCGCAGTGCCCGCCCGACTCGAGCACGCTGGCGGCGAGCACGCGGCCACCGCAGATGTGGTCACGATGGTCGTGCGAGTAGACGATGCGCGCCAGCGGCCGGTCGGTGGCCTGCGCGATGGCCGAGCGGTAGGCCACGGCCGCTGCGTCGCTGATCGGGTCGATGGCGGTCACGCCCCGGTCCCCGACGACGAAGGTGCTGAGATAGAAGCCCTTGTTCCAGCGGAACAGGTGCACCCCGCGGCCGAGGCTCTCGAGCTGCCAGGCCGCCGTCATCAGAGGATGCCGCGGGCCACCATGCGCTCGATGGCATCGGCCTGCCGTTTCTGGAAATAACTGCGGTCGGGGACCAGGATGCGGTCGCCGTCGAGCAGGCCGTTGGGGCGCCGCAGGTCGGCCTTCGCGTAGGAGTCGGCGAACAGATCGAGCGCCTGCCGCGACAGCATGTTGGCCATCGCGGGGCGGCGGCGATAGGCGCGCAGCCCTGCCATGTCGAGGAAAGTGTTGGCCACCGAGGAAGCGCCGGCGCCCGCCAGCACCATCTGGTTGCCGTGGTAATCGATGATGTCCGAGTAGCCGTTGCTCGAGTCGATAGGGACGTCGATGCCGTGCAACGACGCGTTGTTCGCGGACACCACGTAGGCGAGGTTCTCGAGTGCGCGGGCACGGCGCGCGATCTGCTTGATCGTGAGGTTGGGCGAGGCGACCTCGCTGGTGCAATGCAGGAAGATCTCGGCGCCGCGGATGGCATGGCAGCGCGCCACCTCGGGGTAGAGGATCTCCTCGGAAGCGATCGCCGCGAGCTTGCCGATGGCGGTGTCGGCCACCGGGAACACGCCCTCGAGCCCGTAGATGTCGAGGTACTTGTCCCAGACGTCCTGCGGCGTGGGAGCGAAGATGCTGATCAGCCTGCGGTAGGTGAGGATGCGGTTGCCGGACGGGTCGAACACCCAGCAGGCCTGGAAATACAGCCCGGGGAAGTGCCGATCGGTCTCGTAGCCGTTGCCGGCGAGGAACACGCCGTGCTTCTGCGCGAGCGCGCCGAGTGCGTAGTCTTCGGGACCGCCCGGCGCGATGGCGCCCTTCTCGGCCCACTCGGGGATGGTCTCGCCCCAGGGCGGACCACTGAGGATGTACTCGGGCAGCACCACGAGCTTGAGTTCGGAGCCGATCCAGCGCCGCGCCCCTGCGATGGCCGAATCGATCCGCTTGATGGAGGCCTGCATGCGCACCGCCGAGGCCGCCCGGTCGCGGTCAGGATGCACGCCGTCGCAGTCGATCTGCAGCGCAAGGGCCACGAAGCGGTCGAGTTTCTCTGTGCTCATCGGGATCCTCCAGTGGCGGCTATTATCGGTCACGTTCCCCGTCCAGCGACAGGTTATACGCCCATGCTCAATCAACAGCTTCGCATCAAGCGCCTCCCGGTGGGCGTTCCGGTACCCGAGGACTTCGAACTGGCCACCGCCACGGTTCCGGACATCGCCTCGGGTGACGTGCTGGTGCGCACGCACTGGCTGTCCCTGGACCCCTATGTGCGCGCGCTGCTGTCCGGTCGGCACTTCCTGAAGATGCCGGGCCCCGGCGACGTGATGCCCGCCAAGGGCGTCGCCGAAGTGATCGCGTCCCGCAATGACGTCTTCAACGTCGGCGACCTGCTCGTGATGGAAACGGGCATGCAGCGCTACGCCGTATCGCAGGCCGCCGACGCCTGGAAACTGCACCCGGGACACCAGCCCGCCTCCACCGCGCTCGGCATCCTGGGCGTGCCGGGCATGACGGCGTATTTCGGCCTGGGGGACGTCGCCCGGCTCCAGCCCGGCGAGCGGGTGCTGGTGTCCTCGGCTGCGGGGCCGGTGGGCTCGATGGTCGGGCAGATCGCGCGGCTGCGCGGCGCGAAGGCCATCGGCATCGCGGGCTCAGCGGAGAAATGTGCGTGGGTGGTGAAGCAGGCCCGCTTCGAGGCCTGCATCGACTACAAGCGCGAGGATGTGGCGGCACGACTGCGCGAACTCGCGCCCGACGGCGTCGACGTGTTCTTCGACAATACGGGCGGCGAACTGCAGCGCGAGGTGATCATGGGCCGGCACCTGGCGATGAACGCGCGGGTGATCCTCTGCGGCATGGTGACGCAATACAACCTCGACACCCCGCCGCCGGGGCCCAACCTCGGCGCACTCATGGGCTGTCGCGGCAGGATCCTGCCGCTGATCGTGTACGACTACGAACACCGCCGCGAGGAGTTCCTGCGCGAGGCGCTGGCCTGGCACGGCGAAGGCCGCCTGGCCTGGCGCGAGGACATCGCCGAGGGCCTGCCCAATGCCGCCGAGGCGTTCTGCAGGCTGATGCGCGGCGAGAACTTCGGGAAGTCGCTGGTCAGAGTCGGTACTTGACCGTCAGCCCGTAGGAGCGGGCCTCGCCCAGGCCCGCCACGTAGGAATTGGCGAAGAACACCACGAACGAGTTCGACACATATCTCTCGTCGAGCAGGTTGCGCGACCACAGCGAGACGTCCCACCGGCCCTTCTCCAGCCCGACGCGCGCGTTCAGCAGGGTGCGGTCGCTGGTGGTGCCGAGGTTCA